>NZ_MAPV01000263.1 GCF_001700505.1 Streptomyces mutomycini | reverse complement strand
TCGACGGCTTCCCAGAACTGGGCGTCGACCGGGTCCACCGTGCCCGCAGCGGGGGCGGCCAGGGCCTCCGGCCAGTAGTGCCGGCGCTGGAACGCGTAGGTCGGCAGGTCCACATGTGCCGGGACATGACCGGCGAACAGGGACTGCCAATCAAGGTCGACCCCGTTTACGTGCGCCTCAGCCAGCGACGTCATGAAACGGCGTGGCTCGTCCTCCTCCCGGCGCAACGTCCCCAGCGCCACCGCGTCACTGCCGACCGCCTCGAACGTCTCCTGCAGACCCAGCTGCAGCACCGGATGCGGACTGACCTCCACGAACACACGATGCCCCGCATCCAGCAGAGCCCTCGTCGTCTCCTCCAGCCGCACCGTCCGGCGCAGGTTGGTGTACCAGTACTCGCCGTCCATACCCGCCGTGTCCAGCAACTCACCGGTAACCGTCGAGAACAACGGCACCTGCGACGCACGCGGGGACAGATCCGACAGCACTGCCAGCAGCTGGTCATGGATCCGCTCCACATGCGCA
>NZ_MAPV01000262.1 GCF_001700505.1 Streptomyces mutomycini | reverse complement strand
GAGGTGCTGCGACATCTGCCCGTACCTGCGTAGTTCGCTCCTGCCGACCCCCAGTCCCAGCACCCGGTGGGGCAGATCGGCCAGGGCGTCGTTGGCCACCGCCGTGGACGTGCCCGCCAGGTAGGGCTCGACCACCACGACGTCTGCCGAGCCGGCCGCACCGGCTGCCCGGCGGAGCCCTGCGGCGTCGAACGGGCGCACGGTCGTCGCGTACAGCACGGTCGTGTCCAGCCCCTCCGTCGCCGCGAGGACGTTGTCGAGCATCGGCCCGACCGCGATCACCAGCCCGCCGGTTCCCCGTCGCACCAGGCCGAACCCTGGCTCGGTGACCGGGCGGCTCGTGCTGTTCGACTGCAGGGAGAGCCTCACGTAGACACGTCCGTCCCCCACCACGGCCCGCCGGAGCAGCGCCTCAGCCTCGTCGGGGTGGCCCGGCACGTGCACGGTCCAGTCGTCGAGCGTGTCGAGGAGTGCGACATCGCCGGGCGACATATGGGTGAAGCCCCCGGCCGGCCAGTCGTACGAGGCTCCGGCGCTGACCAGTACCCCACCCACCCCC
>NZ_MAPV01000261.1:6220-6350 GCF_001700505.1 Streptomyces mutomycini | reverse complement strand
AGGCGGGCTGGTCCAAGCGCCGCCCGCTGTCCTGGGTCGTCCACGAGGAGACGTACGGCCGGCGCGCCCTGCCGGGCGAGGAGCCGCACAGCCTCCTCCAGGAGACCATCGCCGGCATCCGCCCGCTGGA
>NZ_MAPV01000261.1:0-6187 GCF_001700505.1 Streptomyces mutomycini | reverse complement strand
CCGCCCAGGTCGGCGCCGAGGTCTGCGTCGTCGATGTCGGCGTCGCGGCCGAACTCCCCGCGACGCCGGGTCTGCTGCCGAGGAAGGTCCGCCCCGGTACGGCCGATTTCACCACGGGTCCCGCGCTGTCACGCGAGGAGGTACTCGCGGCGATCGAGGTCGGCATCGAGACCGCTCGCGACCTGGTGGCTGCGGGCAACAAGGGCCTGCTCACCGGTGAGATGGGCATTGCCAACACCACCGCGTCGGCCGCGCTGATCTGCGTCTACACCGGCATGGACCCGGCAGAGGTCACCGGTCGCGGCACCGGGATCAACGACGAGATGCACGCCCGCAAGGTCGACGTGGTCCGCCGGGGCCTTGAGCTGCACCAGCCCGACCCGGCCGACCCGATCGGGGTGCTCGCCGCGGTCGGCGGCCTGGAGCACGCCGCGATGGCGGGCTTCCTGCTGGGCGGTGCCTCCCTCCGTACACCGGTGATCCTGGACGGCGTCAGCGCCGGTGCGGCGGCACTCGTCGCCCGGGCGATCGCCCCCGAGGCGCTCGCCGCGTGCATCGCCGGCCACCGCAGCGCGGAGCCCGGGCACGTCGCCGCACTCAACAAGCTGGGCCTGCGCCCGCTGGTCGACCTCGACCTCCGCCTCGGCGAGGGCACGGGCGCACTGCTCGCGCTCCCCATCGTGCAGAGCGCGGCCCGCGCCATGCACGACGTGGCGACGTTCGACTCCGCGGGTGTCACGGAGAAGTAGCCGGCACCGTGCCCGGACGCGCCGGACGGTCCGTCCGGGCACCACCCCGGCCGCGCACGCCCGCCCGCACGGTGCTCCCGGATGCCGTTCGCACCTGTCCGGGCGGCAACCGGGTGCGCCTCTGCCGGGCCGGGCCCGAGCGCGGCCGGGCGAGGGCCCACGGGCACGCCGAAGGCGGTCCGTGAGCCCTACCACACCGCTCCGGACCCCGCCCGCACCACCCCGTATCGTGGTCCCACGCGTCACCGCCTCACCCCTCGCACGTCACCGCCGCTCCACCGCCGCAGCGGCCCGCAGCACACCGCACCCTGCACGAGGAGCCCGCACGACCATGGCCGAGTATGACGAGCACCCTGCCTACCCCGTCGGACTGCGCCTGAACGGGCGCCGCGTCGTCGTCGTCGGCGGCGGCCAGGTCGCGCAGCGCCGGCTGCCCGCCCTCATCGCCGCCGGGGCCGACATCACTCTGGTCTCCCCGTCCGCGACCGCATCCGTCGAGGCGATGGCCGACACCGGTGAGATCCGCTGGGAGCGCCGCAGGTACCAGGACGGCGACCTCACCGACACCTGGTACGCCCTCGTCGCGTCGTCCGACGCCGCCGCCAACGACGCCGCGTCCGCCGAGGCGGAGCGCACCCGTACCTGGTGCGTGCGCAGCGACGACGCGGAGGCCGCCACCGCCTGGACGCCCGCCACCGGCCGCAGCGAAGGCATCACGGTCGCCGTGCTCACCACCACCTCGCAGGGACGGGACCCCCGGCACTCCGCCGCGGTCCGCGACGCCATCGTGGAAGGCCTGCGCGACGGCACCCTCGCCGCCCCGCACCACCGGACCCACGCCCCCGGCGTCGCGCTGGTCGGCGGAGGTCCGGGCGACCCCGACCTGATCACCGTCAGGGGCCGTCGTCTCCTCGCCGAGGCCGACGTGGTCATCGCCGACCGGCTCGGCCCGCGTGACCTGCTCGACGAACTCCCGCCGCACGTCGAGGTGATCGACGCCGCGAAGATCCCGTACGGCCGCTACATGGCGCAGGAGGCGATCAACCAGGCGCTGATCGACCACGCCAAGGCGGGCAAGTCCGTGGTCCGGCTGAAGGGCGGCGACCCCTTCGTCTTCGGCCGCGGCATGGAGGAGGCGCAGGCCCTGGCCGCCGAGGGCATCGCCTGCACGGTCGTCCCCGGGATCTCCAGCTCCATCTCCGTGCCGGGTGCGGCCGGCATCCCCGTCACCCACCGAGGCGTGGCGCACGAGTTCACCGTGGTCAGCGGGCACGTGGCGCCCGACGACCCGCGCTCCCTGGTCGACTGGAAGGCGCTCGCGCAGCTGCGCGGCACCCTCGTCCTGCTGATGGCGGTCGACAAGATCGGCGCCATCTCCCAGGCCCTGATCGCCCACGGCAAGTCCCCCGACACCCCGGTGGCCCTGGTCCAGGAGGGCACCACCGCGGCCCAGCGCAGGGTCGACGCGACCCTCGCCGACGTCGGTGAGCGGGTCGTCGCGGAAGAGGTCCGCCCGCCGGCCGTCATCGTCATCGGCGACGTCGTAGCCGTCGGCACGGACCCGGCCGCCCCGCTCGAAGCCTGAGCGGCCGAGCCCCGGCACACCCGTACACATCACACACCACCCCGGACAAGGCAGTAGCACCCCGTGGCTGAACTCATCACCGTCGACGACCCGGACGACCCGCGTCTGAGCGACTACACCGGCCTGACCGACGTCGAGCTCCGGCGTCGGCGGGAACCCGCCGAGGGGCTCTTCATCGCCGAGGGCGAGAAGGTGATCCGGCGTGCCCGGAACGCCGGCTACGAGATGCGGTCCATGCTGCTCTCCGCCAAGTGGACCGATGTCATGCGCGACGTGATCGAGGAAGCCACGGCACCGGTCTACGCGGTCACGCCCGCTCTGGCCGAGCAAGTCACCGGCTACCACGTGCACCGCGGGGCCCTCGCCTCCATGCAGCGCAAGCCGCTTCCCGACGCCGCCACGCTGCTGTCCCCGGGGCGGGGGAGCGTGCGGCGAGTGGCGGTGTTCGAGGACATCGTCGACCACGCCAATCTCGGAGCGGCCTTCCGCAACGCGGCCGCACTCGGCGTCGACGCCGTCCTGCTCACCCCCCGCTGCGCCGACCCGCTCTACCGGCGGGCGGTCAAGGTGTCGATGGGGTCCGTCTTCCACGTCCCGTGGACCCGCCTGACGTCCTGGCCCGAGGACATCGGCCTGCTGCGCGAGGCCGGATTCACCACCGCTGCGCTCTGCCTCAGCGACAGGTCGATCACTCTGGACGAACTCGTCGCACGGCGGCACGAGAAGCTGGCGCTCGTCTTCGGCACGGAGGGCGACGGTCTCACCACCGGGGCACTCGTCGCTGCCGACGCCCATGTGCGTATCCCGATGGACGCGGGAGTCGACTCGCTCAACGTCGCCGCCGCCTCCGCCGTCGCCTTCTACGCGACCCGGGTCGGGTCCGCCTGACCGAGGCGGGCCGCCCTCAGTCCCCGTACACCTGCGCCGGGTGGACGGCGGCCCCGTCGAACGTCTGCGACGGTGTGCCTCCCAGCCCGCGGGCCGGGCCCTGGCAGCCCTGGGCGGCGGCGATGCCCAGCGCGACCAGCAGCGTCACCACGACGAAGACGACGATCCGCTGACGCAGCAGCCGCGGATTGGCCGGCCCGCGCTTCTTCCCGGTCTTTCCGGCCGAGGTCGTCCGGACGCCTGGCCGGGAGGCCTGCCTGCCGTTCGTGCCCTTCTGCCCGTGCGGCTGCTGACCGGGGCGCGGACCGCCGTGCCCGGCACGGGACTGCGAGCCGCCGGTGCGAGGGGCCGCCGGGCGTGACGACGTGGGGCGTCGCCCGGAGGCACGTGGCGCCTGGGCGGAGCTTCCGGCCGCACGCCGGGTCGACTGCTCGGTGTAGGGGCCCTCCATCCGGCCGGTTGGACGGTCCAGCTCCTGGTCGCCCCGCTGTGCGGGCGGCCGGCGCTCGTGCAGCCCCTGGGCCTCGCGCGCGGCGATCTCCTTGAGACGCATCGAGAGCTGCAGCGTGCTCGGCCGCTCCTCGGGGTCCTTCGCCAGACACGCCCGCACCAGGGGGGCGAGAGCGTCGTGCACATCGAGCAGATGCGGTTCCTCGTGCACCACGCGGTAGAGCATCACCTCGGAACTGCCGTGCCCGAAGGGCGAATCGGCCATCGCCGCGTAGGCCAGGGTGGCGCCCAGCGAGAAGACGTCCGTCGCGGGCGTCACCGCCGCACCGCGCACCTGCTCGGGTGCGAGGAAGCCGGGGGAACCGACGGCCGTGCCGACGTGGGTGAGCGTGCTGGCCCCGGTCGCCCAGGCGATGCCGAAGTCGATGATCCGGGGGCCCTTGGGGGAGAGGAGGATGTTGGACGGCTTCAGGTCACGGTGGACGACACCGGCCTCGTGCACCGCCACCAGGCCCTCCGACAGCGCGGCCCCGATCGACGCCACCTCGGCGGCCGGGAGGGGACCCTCCTCGATGACCTTGTCGTGCAGCGAGGGGCCCGGCACGTACTGCGTCGCGAACCACGGGCGGTCCGCCTCCAGGTCGGCGGCCACCAGCCGGGCCGTGCAGCCGCCGCGGATCCGCCGCGCGGCGGACACCTCGCGCGCGAAGCGCGAGCGGAACTCCTGGTCCTCCGCCAGATCCGGCCGGATCACCTTGAGCGCCACCCGCTGGCCCCGGCGGTCGGAGCCCAGATAGACGACGCCCATGCCACCCGCGCCGAGCCGTCGGTGCAGCCTGAACGAGCCGACGACACGCGGGTCCTCGCGCCGGAGCCGCATCATCGCCATCGTCTGCCCATCCCCGCTGCCGGTCCGCCTGACGAGGCACAGCTTACGTACCCGTGGCGCGGCGCGCTCAGAGGCCGCGCTCTCGCCGGCCCATCGATTGTCAGTGCCGGGTGGGAGAATTGAAGAGTGGTCAGGGAGCCGGGGATCCAGGCTCTGTGACCCGTGCGAGATCTGAACAGACCGTCGCAGAAGGGGGATTGGATCAATGAAGGGCGATCGTGTGGAAATAGTCGTGGACGCGGGTGACACGACCAGGACGTACGAAGTGGTGGCCTCCAGAGCGGGGCGCAGGGTGGAGACGGCGGTCCGCCGAGGTGTGGTGGAAGTGAGTGAAGTCACCCGAAGTGGATCAGTTGTCCGTACCGCCCGCTTCATGGCGACCAGGGTGCTCGCCCTGGTCGAACAGCCGGTCCCCCGCGAGGACGCCTCCGAGCGCGCCCGCACGGGCGACCCCGACTCCTAGGGGTCTCCTCCGGGCCGCACCCGGCGACGCGGGCCGCCGGGATGTCCTGGGTGTCGGGAGCCCCCTGGACCCTAGGGGCCGGGTGCGGCAATCAGCTCTTTTCTCCACCCAGAGGAGTACGCCGGGAGCGGCCGGCTCATCCTCCGGGAGGCCCGGCATTCGGTACGCGGGCATGACGCCGGGTGGCTCCCGCCTCCCTAATGTTGGAGTCAAGCGGCGGGCGTGGAACTCGTCCCCCGAGGCCACACGCCCGCCGCTCCGGAACAGGCCAGGAGAGGAACCATGGCGGACACCGCTGCGCGGAGCATGATCCGCACGCAAGGACGCAGGGCGCACGCCTCGTTCGGCGCACGCCCGTCCGGTACGCGCCACCCGCTGGTGGCGACGGCCATGGTTCTTCCTCTGGCGGCCCTGCTGGTAGTCGTCTTCGGCGGCTGGGACGCAGTGGTCACACAGGCGTCGTCCGTGGGCGTGATGCTGGGGCGCTGAGCGGCGCCCCGGGTCCGGAAGAGCGGTCCGGACCAGGACATCCGGCCAACAGCCCCGTGGGGACGGGGGTGCGGCGGACGACAGCGTTTGTCCGGCCAGCTGGGGAGCTGGCCGGACATCGCGCTTTCCGGACCTTCGCCGGCCGGCCGCGTACGATCGCGGCCGGGGACGGCCGAGGGCCGCCCGTTCACCCCGCGGGAGCAGAGCCGATGACCACGACCCCCGTCCTACGCGCCCTGGGCGACCTCGCGCACGACAGCGCACACACCGGCACGGCGGCGTGCGCGTGCGCCCCGCCCCAGGTGCTCGCGGACCGGCCCGACGGCACCGTCGTCCGCAGCGGCCCGGTCGTCGCCAAGGCCCACGCCTCCGACTCGGAGGCATCCGCCCTGGCGGCCCGCCTGTCCCTGGCCGCCTCGCCACAGCTCGCGGGGATCCTGCTGCCGCCGCTCCCCGCCCCGGACGGCCCGCCGAGGAGCGCCGAGGGCCGCACGGTGAGCCTCTGGCCGTACGGCGTGCCCGTCGACCCCTCGGATCCCGAAGCCGCCCCCTGGGAGGAGGCCGCCGCTCTGCTGGCCCGGCTGCACCGCACCCCGCCGCCCCATCCGCTCCCGCCGATGCGCGGACCGGTCAAGGCGGCCCGGGCCGCCTTGACCGGTCCGCGCATCGGCGGG
>NZ_MAPV01000260.1 GCF_001700505.1 Streptomyces mutomycini | reverse complement strand
AGGCGATGGTGCGGCGCCGCCAGACCCAGCCGGGGATGACGGGTTCGGCGGCGCCGCACCATCGCCTCGGTCAACCTCGCACTCGGCGCGATGGGGCTGCTCATGGTCGCCCCGACCGTCTTCCTGCCCACCTACGCCCAGTCCGTCCTCGGACTCGGCCCGATCGCCGCCGGGTTCGTCCTGTCGGTGATGACCCTGAGCTGGCCCGTCGCCGCCGCCCTCTCCGACCGGGTCTACAACCGCGTCGGCTTCCGCCGCACCGCCGTCATCGGCATGTCCGGGGCCCTGCTGGTCCTGCTCTGCTTCCCGCTGCTGCCCTACCCCGGCTCCGCCTGGCAGCCCGCCCTGCTCATGCTGCTGCTCGGGGCGACGCTCGGCCTCTTCCAGCTCCCGCTGATCATCGGGGTGCAGTCGACGGTCGGCTGGACCGAGCGGGGTACGACGACGGCGTCCGTGCTCTTCTGCCGGCAGGTCGGCCAGAGCGTGGGGGCCGCGCTCTTCGGCGCCGTCGCCAACGGGGTGATCGCCTCCCGGCTGGCCGACGCCCCCGTGCCGGGACTGCCCAGCGGCCTGGACGCCGTCTCGCACGCCCTGGAGGACCCGGCGGCCCTCTCCGGCGCGGCGAGGGACTACCTGCGGCGTGCCGTCGACACCGCCACCGACCATGCCTTCACGGGTGCGGCGGTGGCGGCCGGACTGGCCCTGCTGGTCCTGGTGTTCGTCGCCCCGCGCCGCTTCCCGGTGCTGGCCGAACACGAGGAGACCGCCCCTGCCCCCAGGGGCTGAGCCGCCCCCTCCCGGCCCGGCCGGTCACGACTGCTCCGGCAGCCGGACCCAGAAGTGGTCGACGACCTCCTCGAGGTAGCGCCGTCCGTCCTCGCCGGACGCGGTGCTGCCCCCGGCCCGGCTGAGCGTGGCGGCCATGAGCGCCTGGTACTCGTGGTACATGGAGTCCAGCGGCTCGTGCAGCTGCTTGCGCTCGACGGAGATGAGCTTGGCGATGGCGCGGACGTGCGCCTGCCACCGGGTGGTGACGGCTTCGGTGAGCAGGCGTGCGAGTTCGCCCTCGAGTCCGGTGACGGCGATGAAGTCACGCGGCGGCAGCCTGAGCACACTGCCGAGCTTCGCGGACTGACGCTTGTCCCCGGTCCACCGGCCGGCCTCCTCCATGCGGACGTAGGCGTCCAGGGCCAGGCCCGTCCCCCGGGCGACGTCCTCGGGGGCGACCCCCTGGGCGATGCGGTGCTCGCGCAACGTCCTCGGCCGCCCCATCAGTTCACGAGGATGGCACCACAACGCCCCTGCCAGAGCGGCCAGTTCAGCGGCACTGGGCATTGCGGTACCGCTCTCCCAGGCCGCGACGTGCTCAGGGGTGACGTAGGCCGTCCCGAAGGAGGCCCGCATGCCGTAGGCGACGTGTCCGTGGGCCATCCCGAGCTTCTCACGCAGGGCTCGGGCAGCACGCGCATTGAAAGGGAGTGGAGGGTGCACGCACAGAACGTAAGGGGAGCGTGACGGAAAAATCCATGGTCGTTGTCGCCTGCATCACGGTTTGACGCCATAGATCACCGGCGATTCCGTAGGAACCGACAGGCAGATTTCGTACCGTAACTCACTTCCCATGCACGGCACTTGATGGTCACACCTCGGCACGTATGATCCGCTCGCAAGGCGCCGCATGTGTGTTCGCACAACTGTCTGCCAGCCAGCCGGGCAGCGGCGGTTCCCCCGTTACCCATCGACTGCAGGCCCAGGAGACACCGTCATGCACCCCAGCAAGACCAGCCCTGCCGAGATACCACCGACCAGATCCGGTGGCGCTCTCGACAGGTTCTTCCGCATCACCGAACGCGGATCGACCTACGGCAGGGAAGTACGGGGTGGCTTCGCCACCTTCTTCACCATGGCGTACATCCTCGTGCTCAACCCGATCATCCTCGGTGGCGCGAAGGACAAGTTCGGCGAGCAGCTGGACACCGTCCAGCTGGTGACCGCCACCGCCCTCGTGGCCGCGGTGATGACCCTGATCATGGGTGTGGGCGGCAATCTGCCGCTCGCCCTGGCCGCGGGCCTGGGCATCAACGCCGTCGTCGCCTACCAGGTCGCCCCGCTGATGGCCTGGGACGACGCGATGGGCCTCATCGTGCTCGAGGGCCTGCTGATCTGCGTACTGGTGGCGACGGGTCTGCGCGAAGCGATCATGCACGCCATCCCGCAAGCCCTCAAACAGGCGATCAGCGTGGGCATCGGCCTCTTCATCGCCTTCATCGGCTTCGTCGACGCCGGATTCGTCACCCGCATCCCGGACGCCGCGAACACCACCGTGCCCGTCCAGCTCGGCACCGGCGCCCTCACCGGCTGGCCCATGCTCGTCTTCTGCCTCGGCGTGATCCTCACGGTCGTCCTCCTCGCCCGGCAGGTCAAGGGCGCCATCCTCATCAGCATCGTCCTGATGACCGTCCTGTCGATCGTCGTCAACCAGCTGGCCGAGGTCGCGTCCTGGGGCCTGACCGCCCCCTCGGTGCCCGACTCCCCCGTCGCCGCACCCGACTTCGGGCTGCTCGGCCAGTTCGACCTGCTCGGTTCGTTCGGACAGATCAGCGTCCTGACCGTCGTCCTGCTGATCTTCACCCTCATCCTGTCGGACTTCTTCGACACGATGGGCACCGTCGTCGGCGTCACCGCCGAAGCCGGGCTCCTCGACGAACGGGGCCAGGTCCCCGGCCTGGGCCGCGTCCTGCTCATCGACGGCGCGGCCGCCGTGGCGGGCGGCGCCGCCTCCTCCTCGTCCGCCACCACCTACATCGAGTCCGCAGCGGGTGTCGGTGAAGGCGCCCGCACCGGCTTCGCCAACCTCGTCACCGGTGGCCTGTTCGCCCTGGCCCTCTTCTTCACCCCGGTCCTGACCATCGTGCCGATGCAGGCCGCCTCCCCCGCACTCGTCGCGGTCGGATTCCTGATGATGACGCAGGTCAAGCACATCGACTGGGACCGCTACGAACTCGCCGTCCCGGCCTTCCTCACCATCGTCGTCATGCCGTTCACCTACTCCATCACCAACGGCATCGGCGCCGGCTTCATCGCCTACGTGATCATCAAGGCGTGCCTGGGCAAGGCCCGGGAAGTCCACTGGCTGCTCTGGGGCACCGCGGTGCTCTTCCTCGTGTACTTCGCCATAGACCCGCTGGAACAGCTCCTCGGCATCAAGTAGCACGAGGAGCCGCCGCCGGAGCGGCCCCCCTGGGTGCGGACCACACCGCCCCGGGGGGCCGCCCCCGCGGACCGCACCGTGCACGCGGCCGGCCCGCCGTCGGACCGAGTCCGCACCGGTGGCCGAAGGGGCGTCCCCCCCGGGCCGGCAGGACCCCCGGCGGGAAGTGCGAGGATGCTCGTATGGACGTAGTCAGCAGGAACAACGTGACCGTGGCAGGCCCCGAGGACGCACCGGTCCTCCTCCTCGCCCACGGTTTCGGCTGTGACCAGAACATGTGGCGGCTGGTGGCACCCGCGCTGGCGGAACGCTTCCGCGTCGTGCTGTTCGACTACGTGGGATCGGGCCGCTCGGACCTCACCGCGTGGAGCGAGGCACGCTACAGCGCGCTGGACGGGTACGCCCGCGACGTGGTGGAGATCTGCGAAGCGCTCGACCTGCGCGAGGTCCGGTTCGTCGGGCACTCGGTCAGCGCCATGATCGGTGTACTGGCGGCAGCGGCGGCACCGGACCGGTTCGCCTCGCTGATCATGATCGGCCCCTCGCCCTGCTACGTCGACTCCCCCGGATACCGGGGCGGATTCAGCGCCGAGGACATCGACGAGCTCCTGCAGTCCCTGCAGGCGAACTACCTCGGATGGTCGGCGGCCATGGCCCCCGTCATCATGGGCAACCCCGACCGCCCCGAACTGGGTGCGGAACTGACCAACAGCTTCTGCGCCACCGACCCGGCCATGGCCCACGTCTTCGCCCGGGCCACGTTCCTGTCCGACACCCGCGAGGACCTGAAGAAGGTGACCGTCCCCACCCTGGTCCTGGAGTGCTCACAGGACGTGATCGCCCCCCGGGAAGTGGGTGCGTACGTCCACGCGGCCATCCCGGGCAGCCGGCTCGTCACGTTGGAGGCGACCGGCCACTGCCCGCACCTGAGCGCCCCCGAAGCGACCCTGACCGCCATCGCCGGCTTCCTCGGGAACCTGTCGTGATGTCCCGTACCGACCCGGTGCCCGACCGGCCCAAGGGCGAGGCGACCGCCTCCACCGACGCCGCGTTCACCGCGTTGCTCGAGGACAGCGCCGAAGAGCTCTACGAATCCGCTCCCTGCGGCTACCTGTCGACGCTCATGGACGGGACCATAGCGAAGATCAACACGACGCTGCTGACCTGGCTCGGACGGTCCCGCGAGGAAGTCGTCGGCCGCATGCGCTTCACCGACCTGCTGACCGTCGGCGGCAAGATCTACCACGACACCCACTACGCGCCCCTCCTGAGCATGCAGGGCAGCATCAACGGCATCGCCCTCGACATAAAGAAGGCCGGGGGCGGCCGGCTCCCCGCGCTCGTCAGCTCCCTGACGAAGACCGACAGCGACGGCCGGCCCCTGCTCATCCGCACCACGGTGTTCGACGCCAGTGACCGTCGCGCCTACGAACAGGAACTGCTCCGCGAACGCCAGGTCGCCGAAGGGGCCCGCAGGCGGGCCGAGGAGGACCGTGAACGGCTGCAGGAAGCGCTCGCGGTACTGCAGAGCAGCCTGCTCCCCGCCGCCCTCCCCCCGGTGCCGGGCATGGAAGCCGCCTCCTACTACCACACCGCGTCGCCGGACCGTCTCGGCGGAGACTTCTACGACCTCTTCCCCCTGGACGGCAAACGCTGGGCCTTCTTCCTCGGCGACGTCTGCGGCAAAGGCCCCCAGGCCGCCGCCGTGACCTCACTGGCCCGCTACACCCTGCGGGCCGCGGCCCTCCACGACCCGGACCCCGTGGCAGCACTCACCACCCTCAACACCGTTCTCCACGAGCGGTACGCCGCCGGCGACCCGCGCTACTGCACCGCCGTCTTCGGCGTCCTCGAACCCGACGGCGACACCGTCACCGTCCAGCTCGCCTCCGGCGGCCACCCCCCGGCCCTCGTCCTGCGCGAGGACGGACGGGCCGACTACCTGCCGACCCCCGGCGGGCTCCTCGTCGGCATCCTGCCCACAGCCCCCTTCACCCCCGCCAGGACCGTGCTGGCAGCAGGTGACACCCTCCTGCTCTACACCGACGGCCTCACCGAGGCCCGGACCGGCGATCAACGCGAACTGTTCGGGGACGACGCCCTGCGCGACTTCGCGGCAGGCCTCACCCACACCGGACCGCAGCAGGTCATCACCGCGATGACCGGCCTGCTCAACAGCTTCGGCGACGGCCTGGACGACGACACCGCCCTGCTGGCCCTCGGCGTACCCACCAACCGGCCCCACCCTGTGAGCGACACCCCGACATGAACCCACTGACGACAACAGTCCAGGAAACCGGAACCGGCACCGTGCTGCGGGTCGCGGGAGAACTCGACTACAGCACCGCCGCCGAACTCCGCCAGGTGGTGACGGGCCTCACCCTGGGACCGGACCGGCCGCTCGTACTCGACCTCGGGCGCCTCGACTTCTGCGACTCGAGCGGCATCACCGCCTTCATCGTCGCCCGCAACCACGCGACCGCCGCCCAGGCCCGGATCACGCTGGTCAACGTACCCGGCCCCGTACTCCGCGTCCTGCACGTCACCGGACTCGACCAGGTGTTCACACTGGAACCCGGCACGGATACGCGGAACCGGGGCGCCGCCGGGAGCTGACCGTACGAAGCGGGCCAGGCACCGCCCCGACGCGGCGCGCGACGCGGAACTACTCCGCCGGACCCGCCACCGCACGCCCCGTCAGAGCCGCCAGCGAATTACGTACATGCGCCATGTGCGCCTGCACCTCCTCGCGGCCCTCCTCGTGCTCCCGCAGGACCCGCTCCGTCTCCCGCACCACACGCTCCTCCGCCGCCCTCGCCGCCGAAACCAGCTCCGCCGCCCGCGCCTCCGCGTCCTCCTGGCCGTGCCGGGCCGCCTCCTCCGTCTCCGCCAGCTCCCGCCGCGCCCGGGCGAGCAGCGCCTCCCCACGCGCCGTCAGAGCCGCCTCACGCTCCGCCGTGGCAGCCTCCGCCCCGGCGATCTCCGCATCCGCCGCCTTGCCCCGCTCGGCATGCTCCCGCTCCTGATGCGCCAGCACCCCCGCCGTACGGCGGCGCGTCCCCGCCATCTCCTCATCCGCGGCCCCACGCACCTCACCAGCATCCCGGCGCGCCTCGTCCACCAGCACCCCGGCCGCATCCCGCGCCGCCGCGAGCACCTCCTCCGCACTCGCATCCGCCGCGTCCCGCACGGCCCCCGCCCGCACACGCGCCGCCTCGCGGACCTCCCGGCCCGCCGCATCCGCCGCGTCAGCCAGCGCCTGCGCCTCCTCCAGCGCCGCACCCCGCGCCGCCTCCGCCTCGGCCTCCGCCAGAGCCAGGATCTGCTGCGCCCGCTCCCCCAGCGACTGATACGTCTGGGGCGCCAGTGAGGCAACCACCTCACCCAGCCGAGCCGACTCCTCCGTCAGCTCCCGCTCCAGCTCCGTCAGCCGCGAGAGGCGCTCCAGGGCCCCGTCCCGCTCCGCCGACAGCGAGGCCACCACGCGGTCCACCTGCTCAGGGCGGTAACCACGCCCCCGTACGCCGACAAATCCGTGCGCGGACACCGGTCCACCACTCATCCCTGAAGCCCTCTTCCCGCTCTCCGACTCCCCGACCATGAAGCAATACGCCAAGGATGCGGCAATTCGCCCGGAAGTCGGAATCGATCAGCTGCATTCAGGACGGAAGCGACCCGCATCACAGAACCCGACACAAAAGGCGCCCGCCCCCACCAGGGGCGAGCGCCTCTCGCACACAAAAGATCAGACCCGGTCCGAACGGATCACAGCAGTCCGTCCCACATCTGCTCCAGCAGCACCGACCACCATCCGTCCGGCGACGCCAGCGCCGCCGGATCGATCGCCACCAACTGCGCCTGGAAATCGACCGTCCACCGGCCCGCCTGCTCCGGATTCAACCCGAACCGCAACCGCCACATCCGGCCCAGCAACGCCATCGACCGCACGAACTCGGGCAGCCCCGTGTTCACGAACTGCGGAGGCACCGGCTGACCGCCCGGACCCGCCTCCACCGGAACAGCCACGATGTTCGCCGTCCCGTACTGCACACAGATCGCCCGGCCGAAGTCCGAACCCATCACCAGATACGAACCCGCGTCCGGCGCCGGCTGCACCTGACGCTGCGCCGCCAGCTCCGCCAGCGTCGGCACCACCGGATGACCCGGCTGCGCCCAGAAGAACGGCCCGAAATCAGCCGGCAGCCCCGCCCACACCAGCGTCCGCGCCACCACCTCAGGCACACCCTGACGCGACACCGCCCGCTGATCGAAACGCAGCACACCGGGACCGAACGCCCCGTGCAGCTCCTCCGCCAGCGCCTCCGGCGGCAACGCCATCGCAGGCGGCACCTGCGGCAACGGCGCCCGCACCGGAGCCGGCCGCGCCGGACCGTCCGCCACCTGATGCAACTCACCCTGATGCGTCAGCAGATGCTGCATACCCTGCTGCCGGCTCGCATGATCCGTACCGTACGGCGCCACACTCGTGATCCGGACCTGCGGCCACGTCTCCCGGATCATCCGCGCACAGTAACCACCTGGCAGCTCACACGACTCCAGCTCCGTGTGCAGCTCGATCACCTGCTGCGGCGGCACGTTCATCGCACGCAGCTCATGCAGCATCTGCCACTCCGGATGCGGAGTACCCGGCGCCGAACGCCGGATCAGCTGCTGCTCACTGCCGTCGGGCGCACGGAAACGCAGCACGGCCTGATACCCCGGACCGACCGTCGGCTGACCCGCCGGCTGCTGCGGATAGCCGTACGCCCCGGAGGGCGGCGGCGGAGTGTGCGGACCCTGCCCCGGCATACCGGGCGGACCCGGAGGACCGGGCGGCTGCGGCGCACCCGGGCCGGCCTGCCCCGGACCCGCCAGCATCGTCGCGGCATGGTGCACCCCGCCGCCCGGAGGAGGCATCGCCCCCGGAGGCGGACCGGGAGGACCAGGCGGGCCGGGCGGCGGCGGCGTGGAGCCGGGCGACGGCGGCGTGGAGCCGGGCGGAGGCGGCGGCGTCATACCCGGAGCACCCGGAGCACCGGGAGGCCCAGGAGGTGCCGGCGGACCGGGCGGACCCGGAGGACGCGGCGCGTTCGGGCCACCGATGCTCGCATCGGCGAACATCGTCGCGGCGTGATGCATCCCGCCACCCGGAGGCGGCGTCGAACCAGGCGGCCCGGGAGGAGCAGGAGGACCGGGCGGCCCGGGAGGAGCAGGCGGCTGCGGCGCGCCCGGAGGCGGCATCGCCCCCGGAGGACCCTGCTGCGAGACCAGCTGCGTCGGCACATAACCACCCGCCGGCACACCCGGACCCGGCGGCGGGGTCGCCCCCGGCCGCACCC
>NZ_MAPV01000026.1 GCF_001700505.1 Streptomyces mutomycini | reverse complement strand
GGCCGAGGTGCCCGCCGCCCGCCCGGGGCCGAGGTGCCCGCCGCCCGGCCGACGCGGAAGGGGGCGCCTTCGCCGGGAAGCGCGCGAAAGGGGGCGCCCCACCGGGAAGCGCCCCCTTCGTCCGCGTGCCGGACCGCTAGGCGGTGGCCGCCGCCGCGTCCGCCGCCTGCGCCTTCAGCGCACGCTCCACGCCCGAGCGGGACTCCGACATCAGCCGGCGCAGAGCCGCGCTCGGCTGCGCCGATTCCAGCCAGGCGTCCGTGGCGTCCAGAGTCTCCTGCGAGACCTGGAGGGCCGGGTACAGACCGACCGCGATCTGCTGGGCCATCTCGTGGCTCCGCGTGTCCCAGACGTCCTTGACCGCCGTGAAGAACCTCTCCGTGTACGGAGTCAGCAGCTCACGCTGGTCGGTCTGCACGAAACCGCCGATGACCGCCTCCTGGAGGGAGTTCGGCAGCTTGTCCGACTCGACGACCGACGCCCACGCCTCGGCCTTCGCGCCCTCGGTGGGCTGGGCGGCGCGTGCGGACGCCGCGTGGCGCTCACCCGCGGCCGTCCTGTCGCGCTCGTACTCGGCGGCGATCTCCTCCTCGTCCAGGAGGCCCGTCGCGGCCAGGCGGTGCACGAACGCCCAGCGCAGCTCCGTGTCGACGGCCAGCCCCTCGATCACCTGGGTGCCGTCCAGCAGCGACTGCAGCACGTCGAGGTGCAGCGGGCTGCGCGCCGTCGCGGCGAACGCGCGTGCCCAGGCCAGCTGGTGGTCGCCGGCCGGCTCCGCCGCGCGCAGGTGCGCCAGCGTCGCCTCGGTCCACTGGTTCAGACCCGCCTCGCGCCACTCCGGGGCGGCGTAGAGGTCGAGGGCCAGCTTCACCTGGCGGTGCAGCGACTGCACGACGCCGATGTCCGACTCCTTGCCGATCCCGGAGAGGACCAGCGCCAGGTAGTCGCGCGTCGCCAGCTCGCCGTCGCGCGTCATGTCCCAGGCCGAGGCCCAGCTCAGGGCACGGGGCAAAGACTCGGAGAAGTCGCCGAGGTGCGCGGTGACGACCCGCAGGGACTCCTCGTCGAGGCGGACCTTCGCGTACGACAGGTCGTCGTCGTTGAGCAGGACGACCGCCGGGCGCGCCGTGCCGGACGGGTACGGCACGGTGGTGCGCTCGCCGTCGACGTCCAGCTCGATCCGGTCCGTGCGGACCAGCTTCCCGGCCGCGTCGAGGTCGTAGCAGCCGATGGCGATCCGGTGCGGGCGCAGCGTGGGCTCGCCCTTGGCGCCGTCGGGCAGGGCCGGGGCCTCCTGGACCACGGTGAACGAAGTGACGTGGCCGTTCTCGTCGGTCTCGATCTCCGGGCGCAGGATGTTGATGCCTGCCGTCTCCAGCCACGCCTTCGACCAGGCCTTCAGGTCACGCCCGGAGGTCTCCTCCAGCGCGCCCAGCAGGTCGGAGAGGCGCGTGTTCCCGAAAGCGTGCGCCTTGAAGTACGCCTGCACGCCCTTGAAGAAGGCATCCTCGCCGACGTACGCCACGAGCTGCTTCAGGACCGAGGCGCCCTTCGCGTACGTGATCCCGTCGAAGTTCACCAGGACGTCGTCGAGGTCCCGGATGTCCGCCATGATCGGGTGCGTGGACGGCAACTGGTCCTGCCGGTACGCCCACGTCTTCATGGAGTTGGCGAAGGTGGTCCACGAGTGCGGCCACTTCGAGCCCTCGGCGTCCGCCTGGCAGGCGGCTTCGGCGTACGTGGCGAACGACTCGTTCAGCCAGAGGTCGTTCCACCACTCCATGGTCACGAGGTCGCCGAACCACATGTGGGCCAGCTCGTGGAGGATGGTGGCGGCCCGCGTCTCGTACGCCGCGTCCGTGACCTTCGAACGGAACACGTACTGGTCGCGGAGGGTGACCGCGCCGGCGTTCTCCATGGCCCCGGCGTTGAACTCCGGGACGAAGAGCTGGTCGTACTTGGCGAAGGGGTAAGCGAAGTCGAACTTCTCCTCGAACCACTCGAAGCCCTGCCGGGTGACCGCGAAGATGTCGTCCGCGTCGAGGTACTCGGCGAGCGACGGCCGGCAGTAGATGCCGAGCGGCACGGACCGGCCGTCCTTCTCGTAGCTGCTGTGCACCGAGTGGTACGGGCCGGCGATCAGGGCCGTGATGTAGCTGGAGATGCGCGGCGTCGGCTCGAAGGACCAGACGTCGCCCGCAGGCTCGGGCGTCGGCGAGTTGGAGATCACCGTCCAGCCGGGCGGTGCCTTCACGGTGAACCGGAAGGTCGCCTTCAGGTCGGGCTGCTCGAAGCTGGCGAACACCCGGCGGGCGTCCGGGACCTCGAACTGGGTGTAGAGGTAGGCCTGTTCGTCGACCGGGTCGACGAAGCGGTGCAGGCCCTCGCCGGTGTTCGTGTACGAGCAGTCGGCGACGACCTTGAGCTCGTTGGAACCCGCCCTGAGGTGCTTCAGCGCGATCCGGGAGTCCCGGAAGACGGCGGCGATGTCCAGGTCCTTGCCGTTCAGCACGATGTCGTGCACCGCCGGCGCGACCAGATCGATGAAGGTCTCCGCACCGGCCTCGGCGGAGTCGAAGCGCACGGTGGTGACGGACCGGTAGGTGCCACCTTCCTGCGCGCCGGAGAGGTCGAGATCGATCTCGTACGCGTCCACGGTCAGCAGGCGCGCCCGCTCCTGTGCCTCTTCGCGGGTCAGATTCGTGCCAGGCACGCGGTCATCTCCTTGCTATACGACGTTTTTGGCCATCCTTCCACGTGGAACGGGCGCAGCGCGATGTCCGTTTTCCGCCGGACCTGCGCGGGCGTCCGGGCCACCCTCGGACCATGACCGCATACGAGGCCCGGCCCATCGGGCCAAGCGCCCTGAAAGAGCTCCGGACGGCCGACGACGCCGGACGTCCCTGCGTCCCGTACACGCCCACGGAGGACGGCGATCCCCTGCGTTGCTGCCTGCGTGGCATCGGGTCGGGGGAGCGGGTCGCGCTCGTCTCGTACGCGCCGCTGCGGCGCTGGGCGGCGGAGACCTGGGCGCGCCCGGGGGCGTACGACGAACAGGGTCCCGTCTTCATCCACGCCGACGAGTGCGAGGGGCCCGCGCCCGGCCGGAGCGGCTATCCCTTCTCACGCGCGGGCGCCCTGCGCACGGTCCGGCGCTACAACGCGGACGGCGAGATCGTAGGAGGCCGGCTGCTGGAGATCCCGGCCGACGGGGAGCAGGGCTGTGACGAGGCCTTCGCGGAGGCTTTCGCCGACCCGGAGGTGGCGCTGGTGCACGTGCGGGCGGTGGAGTACGGGTGCTTCCTCTTCGAGGTGCTACCGAACAGGGCCGGGAGGTAGTGCTCGGGTAGGCACTCCTTCCTACCTCAGGTAGGATGGAGGGCATGAAGATCAGCGTGAGCTTGCCGCAGGAGGATGTCGCCTTCGTCGACGAGTACGCCGCGAAGACCGAGGCGGACTCGCGGTCGGCGGTCATACACGCCGCCATCGAGTTGCTGCGCGAGGCGGGGCTCGAAGCGGAGTACACCGAGGCCTTCGAGGAGTGGGACGCGAGCGAGGACGCCGTCCTGTGGGACCGCACGGTCGGGGACGGAATCGTCGATGCGTAGAGGCGATATCCACCTGGTCGACCTGGAACCCGCCCGGGGCAGCGAGGCCAACAAGGTCAGGCCGGCCGTGATCGTGTCCAACAACGCGGCCAATCAGTCGGTCGCGTCGAACGGCCGCGGGGTGATCACGGTGGTGCCCCTGACATCGAACACCGCCCGCGTCCTCACGTTCCAGGTGTTGCTCCAGGCCGCCGGGAGCGGGCTGCCGAGGGACTCGAAGGTGCAGTGCGAGCAGGTGCGGGCTGTTTCTCCGGAGCGCGTACTGAAGCGCATCGGGACCGTCCCGCGTCAGCGCATGAGCGACATCGATGCCGCGCTGAGGCGGCACCTCGCCCTCTGAGGCATGCGAAAGGGCGGCCCCGGATCCCGGGGCCGCCCTTTCGTGGATGAGTGGGGTCAGCCCTTGAGCTCCGCAGCCACCAGCTCCGCGATCTGGACCGCGTTCAGCGCGGCGCCCTTGCGGAGGTTGTCGTTGGAGACGAACAGCGCCAGGCCGTGCTCGACGGTCTCGTCGACGCGGATGCGGCCCACGTACGAGGCGTCCTTGCCGGCCGCCTGGAGCGGGGTCGGGATCTCGGAGAGCTCGACGCCCTCGGCGTCCTTCAGCAGTTCGTGGGCGCGCTCGACGCTGATCGGACGGGCGAAACGGGCGTTGATCTGGAGGGAGTGACCGGAGAAGACCGGGACCCGGACGCAGGTGCCGGACACCTTGAGCTCCGGGATCTCCAGGATCTTGCGGGACTCGTTGCGGAGCTTCTGCTCCTCGTCCGTCTCGAAGGAGCCGTCGTCGACGATCGAACCGGCGAGCGGCAGCACGTTGAAGGCGATCGGGCGCTTGTAGACGGCGGGCTCGGGGAAGTCGACCGCGTCCCCGTCGTGCGTCAGCTTGTCCGCGTCGGCCACGACCTTCGACGCCTGGCCGTGCAGCTCGGCGACACCGGCGACCCCGGAGCCGGACACCGCCTGGTAGGTGGCCACGGTGAGCGCGTCGAGCCCCGCCTCGTCGTGCAGGGGACGCAGCACGGGCATGGCCGCCATCGTGGTGCAGTTCGGGTTGGCGATGATGCCCTTGGGGCGGTTCGCGATCGCGTGCGCGTTGACCTCGGAGACGACCAGCGGTACCTCGGGGTCCTTACGCCATGCGGAGGAGTTGTCGATCACCACGGCGCCCTGGGAGGCGACCTTCTCGGCCAGCGCCTTCGAGGTGGCGCCGCCCGCGGAGAACAGCACGATGTCGAGCCCGGAGTAGTCCGCCGTCGAGGCGTCCTCCACGGTGATGTCCGTGCCCTCGTACGTGAGGGTGGATCCCGCGGAGCGCGCGGAGGCGAAGAGCCGCAGTTCGGCGACGGGGAACTTCCGCTCGGCCAGGATGCTGCGCATGACTGTGCCGACCTGACCGGTGGCGCCGACGATTCCGACCTTCACTGGGACTCCCTCACGGATGCGAACGGGCACGGGTTGCCGGTCCATGATGCTTATGTCCATGGCCCCCTTGTCCAATCCATTGTCCGGCAGGCGGACGGGCCGCGCGCAGAGCTGTGGGGCGGGAGCCCTTGAGAGCACCCGCCCCACAGTCATGAGGTGTCGTACGGATCACACGGTGGTGACGGCTACGGCGCGACCTTCTCGATCACGACGCTGCCGGTGCCCGCCGCGGTGCCGCGGGCGTTCACCAGCTGGACCTCACCGAAGAACTGACGGCCCTCGGGAGCCGCTCCGGCGACCAGGACCTCGGCGCCGACCTGGGCGGACGCGCCGTTGGCCAGGTTCACGGCCTTGGACTCGTCGACCTTGATCTCGCCGAGCGACGGGGCGTAGTACACGTCCCGGTAGTCGTACTCGGTGGTCCCGGCCGGGACCGAGTAGCCGTCGATGACGACGGTGTACGTGCCGGCCGCCGGCTTCACCAGGCTGACGGACTCCTCGGAGCCCGCCGTGGTCGAGGTGCCGACCTCGGTGGCGCCCTTGTACACGTACAGGTCGATGTCGGCGTTGGCGTCCGACGTGTTGCCGATGGCGACGTCGAGCTTCTCGACACCCTCACCGATGGTGACCGTCTTGGTGTACTTCACGCCGGTGGAGATCGACGGACGCTCGACGTCGGCCGAGCCCAGCGAGCCGCCCTTGAGCTTGCCCTCCAGGTCGCCCGCGTTGTTGGTGACCGTCCAGTCCACCGCGGCCGGAGCACCGATCTTCGCCTCGGGGATGGTCCGCACCGCCGGGTCGAAGGTGGCGCCGAGCAGCGAGACGTCCAGCTTGTACGGGTTGTCCAGCAGCGGCGACGTACGGCGGGACTCGACCTCGATCTCCCAGACACCGGGCTGCGGGTCCTTGTAGGAGCGCGTGTCCGGGCGGCAGGTGTTGGCCGGGTTCTCGTAGTTCGGGTAGCAGTAGACCGTGGAGCTGTCCTCCACCGCGACCCCGTAGGGGTGCAGGGAGATGAACCGGGTCTGGCTGCCCGAGCGCAGGGCGCTCATCGCGACCTCGAGGGTCTTGGCGCCCTCCGGGACGTTCACGAAGTACGACGTGGTGCCGTTGCGCTGCACCGAGCCGGTCGTCGAGAACGCGTAACCCGGCTTCACCAGGTCCTTGGCGACGACCACCGTGGAGAGGATCTGCTGGTCGACGCCGCTGGTCCGCGCGTCGTCCACCTGCAGGATCGCGCTGTGGACGCCCGCCGTGCGGGGCTTCGCCTGGACCTTGACGGTCACCGGCTTGCCGAGCGGCAGCGAGACACTGCTCGAACCCGTCAGGGCGAAGGTGCCATCGTTGTTCTTCCAGGACAGCTTGTGCGCGACGTCGCGGTCCGGACCCGTGGTGCGGGTGACGGTGACGTCGTACGACTTCTTCTGGCCGGCCTTCAGGCCGCCCTCACGGTCGTACAGGCCGGTGCCGAAGCCCGGGTCCTTCAGCGCGAAGTCGATCGCGGTGTCGACCGGGGCCTTCACCGAGTACTCGTGCGCCGGGGTGCCCTGCTTCGCGATCTGCTTCCAGGCGCCGACGATGTCGATCAGACCGGCACCCTGGGCGTGCGCGGGCACACCGTCGATGTGGGTGGCGGTGCTGGTCAGCGCGGTCCGCAGGTCGGCCGGCGGCAGCTCGATGTGCTTCTGCTTCGCGGCGGACAGGAGGAGCGCCGTCGCACCGGCGGCCTGCGGCGAGGACATCGAGGTGCCCTGCAGCATGGAGTAACCGGCGGGGAGGGAGTAGCCCGCCTCCTTGACCGGACCACCGGGGAACCAGGTCTGCGTGGTGTTGATCGACGCACCCGGGGCCGTCAGGGTCGGGGTGAAGCCGCCGTCCTCACGCGGACCGCGCGAGGAGAAGGGCAGCATGTCGTACTTCTTGGTGACGTTCGAGCCGTAGTTGGCTGCCCAGGTCTCCTTGGAGACGGACGCGCCCACCGAGATGACGTGGTCGGCGAGGCCGGGGTCACCGATGGTGTTCACACCCGGGCCCTCGTTGCCGGCCGAGATGACCAGCTGGACGCCGTAGATGTCGATGAGCCGCTTGTAGAGCTCGGCGCGCGCGTTGTTGCCGTCGTTGAGCGGCGGCAGGCCGCCGATCGAC
Source organism: Streptomyces mutomycini (assembly GCF_001700505.1). Classification (GTDB taxonomy): domain Bacteria; phylum Actinomycetota; class Actinomycetes; order Streptomycetales; family Streptomycetaceae; genus Streptomyces; species Streptomyces mutomycini. The sequence continues at coordinate 46,759 of NZ_MAPV01000026.1, read as the reverse complement.
ATGTTGACGACGTCGACGCCGCGGTTGACGACGAGGTCGATCATGCCTTCGGTCAGGGCGATGTTGGTGCAGCCGCCGGACCAGGTGCAGGCACGCGAGGAGACGACCTTGGCGCCGGGCGCCGCGCCGTTCATCTTGCCGCCGAACAGGCCGTTGGCCGCGGTGATACCCGCGACGTGGGTGCCGTGCTCGCTCTCGATGACACCTATGTTGACGTAGTCGGCCTTCGCGCCGGCCGCGTCGTAGACGACGCCCTTACGGGTCTCGACGACGAACGGGATGCGCTCGACGATCTGCGTCGCCGGGTCGTCCGTACCGAAGTAGGAGACCTGGTGCTCGTCCTTGTACGGCTTCAGGACGGCGTCGTCGCCGAAGTCCGCGTTGCCGTTCAGGTCGACGCGCGTCGTCCCGGAGGCCGCGTCGTAGAGCACGCCCCACTCGTCGGTGATGTCACCGTCGCGGTTGAGGTCGCCCGCCATGTCGCCGCCACGGGTGGCCGACTCCTTGAAGAGCTTGAAGCCGTACGAGCCGTTCGGAGCGGAGTACGTCTTGCCGCCACTCGTGAACGTCGGACCCGCCACGCGCTGGTCCATCCGCAGCCAGGTGCCGTCACCGTCGTTGACGGGGTCGGTGGCCGTCACCCAGTCGACGATCTTGCGCTCGCCGGTGGTGGTCTTCTGAAGCGCGGGGTGGCCGAGGTCCACACCGGAGTCCAGGACGCCGATGGTGATCCCTCGGCCGTCGGCCTTCGGGTGCTGCTTGACGAAGTCGACCGCGCCCGTCTCGAAAGACGGGTTGTACGGGTTCTTCGCCGGGGTGTTCTTGCCAGGTGCCGGGTAACTGCCCGTGACCTTCTGCTGCTTCGCACCGGTGGCCCGGTCGCCCGCGGGCGTCGGGTCGTCCAGCTTGATCTCCTGCTTGAGATCGATGCCCTGGACGGAGGAGAGCTTCTGCGCCGCCTTGATGGTGGTCTCGGCGGTCGCGGTCGGCACGGTCGCCCGGACGTAGCCGAGCTTGTCGTACGTCTGCCCCAGCACGGACCCCTTGACGGAGTCCAGCTGTGCGGCGACCTTCTCGGTCGCACCCGGGGTGGTGGCGACCATCATGGTGATGTTCTTCTCGCCCTTGGCCTCGGCCTTCGCCAGCACATCGGCGTCCGCCTCGCCCAGCTTGTCGCCCTTCGCGCTCGAGGCGGCGGGCTTCACCGGGGAGGTCGCCGGGTCGTCGGCTGCGAGGACCGGGGCGGCGCCGGAGGCGGCCAGTGCGGCCGCCAGACCGGCCGCGGCCGCGATACGCGCCGCGCGTCTCGCCCCGGGTATGGAGCCGGGGGATTCCTTGGTCATCAGCATCCCTGAATGTGAAAGAAAGAGAGAGTCCGGAATTCGGTACCCGATGACCGCTCAGCCTTGCTTAGAAGACAGGGGTTTGTGGAGAGCTGACGAGGACGAGAACGGGACATGGCGTAGATCCGCCACCGGTGCCATTACGCCACCTACCGGGGCAGGACCACCGCGTACATGGCCGGAGGCAGGGGGTGAACGGAGCGCGGGGGAGGGGACGTTCCGGGGCATGCGCGGCGCGCGCCCCGCACCTGCGTGCGGGGCGCGCGCCGGGTGATCAGGCTCCCGCGTCGCGGGCCTGACCCCGCAGTGCCCGCGCCAGATCGTCCCGCGCCTCCAGGACCAGCCGCCGGAGCGCCGGTGCCGCGTCCGGGTGCGAGGTCAGCCACGCGTCCGTCGCGCTCAGGGTCGCGGGGTCGTCCTGCAGCTCGGGGAACAGCCCCTTGACCACGTCCATGCCGATCTGGATGGAACGCTCGGCCCACACCCGCTCGATCGCCTCGAAGTACGAGGCCGTGTACGGGGCGAGCAGCTCCCGCTGCGAGGGCTGCCCGAAGCCGTCGATCGTCGCCTCGACGAGCGCGTTGGACAGCTTGTCCGACTCCACGACCGTCGCCCACGCCTGTGCCTTGACCGCCGCCGAGGGGCGTGCGGCCAGGCACCGCACGTGGTGCCGCTTGCCGGACGCCGTGTCGTCCCTGGCGAGTTCGTCGTCCACGGCCGCCTCACCGGCCTTGCCGTGCGCGACCAGCGGGGAGAGGAACGCCCATCGCAGCTCCTGGTCGACGTCCAGCCCGTCGATCACGGCCGAACCGTCGAGCAGTCCGCCCAGCAGCTGGAAGTCCGCGTCCGACGCGGCGACCGCGGCGAAGAACCGGGCCCACGTCAGCTGGTGCTGGCTGCCCGGCTCGGCGCGTCGCAGCTCCGCCAGCGCGCCCTCGGCCAGCGCCCGGCCGCCCTCCTCCCGCCAGGCGGGCGCGGCGTAGTGCGTCAGCGCCGACCGGGCCCAGGCGTGCAGCATCTGCAGGACGCCGATGTCCGACTCCCCGCCGGCGAACGACAGCACCAGGGACACGAAGTCCCGCGCCGGCAGAGCTGCGTCCCGCGTCAGGTTCCACAGCGCGGACCAGCACAACGCCCGCGCCAGCGGGTCGGTGATGTCACCGAGGTGCTCGCGAAGGGTGGCCAGGGACACCTCGTCGAAGCGGACCTTGCAGTAGGTGAGGTCGTCGTCGTTGACCAGGACCAGATCGGGCTTCTCGGCCCCGGCCAGCTCCGCGACCACGGTCCGCGCGCCCGCGACATCCGTCTCGGCGCGGGCGTACCGCACCAGCCCGCCCTCCGGGGCGAGCCGGTACAGGCCCACCGCGACCCTGTGCGGCCGCAGCTCCGGGTGGGAGGCGGCGGCCTCCTGGGTCACGGCGAGCTCCGCGATCCGGCCCTCCCCGTCGTACATCACGACCGGGGTCAGGACGTTGACCCCCGCCGTCTGCAGCCATGCGCGCGACCAGGCCGTCATGTCGCGCCCGGACGTCTCGGCCAGCACCGAGAGAAGGTCTCCCAGCTGCGTGTTGCCGTAGGCGTGCTGCTTGAAGTAGCGGCGCGCGCCCTCCAGGAACGCGTCCCGTCCCACGTACGCCACGAGCTGCTTGAGCACCGAGGCGCCCTTGGCGTACGTGATGCCGTCGAAGTTCAGCTTGGCGTCCTCCAGGTCACGGATGTCGGCCGTGATCGGGTGGGTGGACGGCAGCTGGTCGGCGCGGTAGGCCCATGCCTTGCGGTTGTTGGCGAAGGTGATCCAGCCGTTGGTGAAGCGGGTCGCCTCCACCATCGAGAACGTCCCCATGAAGTCGGCGAAGGACTCCTTCAGCCACAGGTCGTCCCACCACTGCATGGTGACCAGGTCGCCGAACCACATGTGTGCCATCTCGTGCAGGATGACGTTGGCGCGGCGCTCGTAGGAGGCCGAGGTGACCTTGCCGCGGTAGATGTACTCCTCGCGGAAGGTGACGAGCCCCGGGTTCTCCATCGCGCCGAGGTTGTACTCGGGCACGAACGCCTGGTCGTACTTCCCGAAGGGGTACGGGTAGTCGAAGTTGTCGTGGAAGAAGTCCAGGCCCTGCTTGGTGATCAGGAAGACGTCGTCCGCGTCGAAGTGGCGCGCGAGCCCCTTGCGGCACATCGCGCCGAGCGGGATCTCCAGCTTCGTGCCGTCGTCGAACGTACGGGTGTAGCGGTCGCTCACGTAGTGGTACGGGCCCGCGACGACCACCGTGATGTACGTGGAGATCGGCAGGGTCTCCGCGAACCGGTGGACCTCGCCCTCCTGGGACTCCTCCGCGCCGTTGCTCCAGACCCGCCATCCGTCCGGCGCCGTCACCTCGAAGCGGTAGGGCGCCTTCAGGTCGGGCTGCTCGAAGTTGGCGTAGACGCGCCGGGCGTCGGCCGGTTCGTACTGCGTGTAGAGGTAGACCTCGCCGTCCTCCGGGTCGACGAAACGGTGCATGCCCTCGCCGGTCCGGCTGTAGGCGCACTGTGCGTCGACCACGAGGACGTTGTCGCCGCCGGCGAGGTCGTCCAGCGCGATCCGTGTACCGTCGAAGACGACCGCGGGGTCCAGGTCCTTGCCGTTCAGCGTCACGGCGCTCACGGACGGGGCCACCAGATCGGCGAAGGACGAGGCCCCGGCCCGGGCCGCGCGGAAGCGGATCGTGGTCTGCGAGCGGAAGGTGCGCGGACCGGCCTCGTCGCCCCCGTCGGGCTCACCGACCGCGGAACGCAGGTCGAGGGCGACCTCGTAACCGTCGACGGTCAGCAGCTCGGCCCTCTGGCGGGCCTCGTCGCGGGACAGGTTTTCACCAGGCACGGAACACTCCTTCGTGTCTCATTCGAACAACTTTGATACTCGCATGCGGCCGTCGGCGCCCACACACGGGAATGGCGGGCGCGCCCCACGGTGTTCTGACGCCCAGGAGCAGAGACCGACCTCATGAGGAGAGACATGCCCGAGAACAGCACGGCCGGCGTCAAGATCCCGGCCGACTTCTGGTTCGACCCGCTCTGTCCCTGGGCCTGGATGACCTCCCGCTGGATGCTGGAGGTGGAGAAGGTCCGCGACGTGGAGGTCCGCTGGCACGTGATGAGCCTGGCAGTCCTCAACGAGCCCCGGCTCGACGAGCTGCCCGAGGAGTACCAGGACATGATGCGCACCCAGGCGTGGGCGCCGGTGCGTGTCGTCGTCGCCGCCCGGGAGAAGCACGGGGACGAGATCGTCGGCCCGCTGTACACGGCCATGGGGACCCGCTTCCACAACAAGGGAGAGGGCCCGACCCGCGAGGCGATCGCAGGCGCGCTGGCGGACGTCGGCCTGCCGGCCGACCTGCTGGAGTACGCCGACTCCGACGCCTACGACAAGGAGCTGCGCGCCTCCCACCAGGAGGGCATCGACAAGGTCGGCCAGGACGTCGGCACCCCGGTCATCGCCGTGCCCGGCGCCGACGGTGGCCAGATCGCCTTCTTCGGCCCGGTGGTCACCCCCGCCCCCAAGGGCGAGGAGGCCGCGAAGCTCTGGGACGGCACGCTGCTGGTCGCCTCGGTCCCCGGCTTCTACGAGATCAAGCGGACCCGCACGCAGGGCCCGGTCTTCGACTGACCGGCCCGGCTGGTGCGGGCTTTCGGGAACCAGCTCCGCACCGGGTGCGCCGGCGGGCGTGTCAGCCGGCCCGGCGGATGCGGATCGGACCGCGGGCCTCGGCGGGTTCGACGACGTGGCCGCCCTGGGTGATCTCCACCTCGCCGGCCGTGACCAGCCGCCGGGCCGCGCTGCGGGCGGGTTCCATGAGCGCCCGCCAGCCGTCGTCGTCCCCTTCGTAGACCGCCCGCGCGGCATCGGAGGGGCAGATCGTCGCGGTCGGCCCACGCTGCTCCAGCAGCTCGACAATGGCTCGCTCCAAGCGACGTTCCGTCTGCCGTTCGATGTCCGTCACCCCGCAAGTCTCGCACCGGCGGCGACGGGAACGCAGGACATGGGCCACCGCGGCGATATCCCGCCCCCGGCGGGCCCCGGGGCATGGGCGGCCACCTGCAGCGGTCCCGGCGGCGGGCGCGTCCGCCCATGGGAGAGCCCCCGCGAGTCATGTCCTCGCGGGGGCTCTCCGTTCATCCGCCTGCCCGGTGAAGGCTGAGAAGACGATCACGAGGCAGGACGCCCGGGGCTCCCGTCAGGGCGCGAGCAGCAGCACGTCCGCGCGCTCCTTGGCGGCGGCGTAGCGCTTCGCCACGTCCTGCCAGTTGACGACGCGCCACATCGCCTCGATGAAGTCCACCTTCTGGTTCTTGTACTGCAGGTAGAAAGCGTGCTCCCAGGCGTCGAAGACCAGGACCGGGACCGAGCCCTGCCCGACGTTGCCCTGGTGGTCGTAGACCTGCTCGACGATCAGCCTGCCGCTGACCGGTTCGTAGGCGAGGACGCCCCAGCCGGAACCCTGCGTGGTCGCCGCGGCCTTCGTCAGCTGGGACTTGAAGCCGGCGTACGAACCGAAGGACTCCGCGATCGCGTCCGCCAGCTCGCCCACACCGTCCGCGGCGAGAGGCTCGCCGCCGCCGTCGCCGGTCATGTTGTGCCAGTAGACCGAGTGCAGGATGTGGCCGGAAAGATGAAAGGCGAGGTTCTTCTGGAGGCCGTTGACCGCGCCCCAGGCCCCTTTGTCGCGGGCCTCTTCCAGCTGCTCCAGGGTGTCGTTCGCGCCCTTGACGTACGCCGCGTGGTGCTTGTCGTGGTGGAGCTCGACGATCTGCGGGCTGATGACCGGTTCGAGCGCCGCGTAGTCGTACGGGAGTTCCGGAAGCGTGTACGTGGCCATGGGATCGAACCCTCCAACTGCTACCTGGTTGTTATTGCAAGCAATGCGCAATTGCAGGCTAGCAGGAGGAGGGGCCGGAGGTGATCAGTCGTTGGTCCTACGACCGGTGGCTGTCGCGTGCGATCGCGGCCAGGTCGGGGAAGTCCGTCACGACGGCGTCCACGCCCCGGCCGAAGTGGAAGGCGTATTCGGCGAACGCGTCACCGAAGTCGTTCGGCGCGGTGCCCTTGCGGTACTCGGCCGGGAGGAACTGGTTCTCGGCGCGGAAGGTGTACGCACCGACCTTCAGCCCGGCCGCGTGCGCGTCGTCCAGCAGGGTCAGCGGAGGCATGAGTGACGATTTGTCCGGGCCTATCCACCCGGCGTACGAGGCGATCTCGCGCAGCCCCGCAGGCGTCATCATCTCCTTGTACGTCACCGGGTGGCCGTACGGACCGCCGCTCGTCCCCAGCGCCTGCCACAGCGGGAGGCCGAGGCGCGCCGCCGACACCTCACGGAGGCTGGACGGATCGAAGGACTGGACGACGCAGTCGCGTGCGGTCAGCCGGTTGCGGCGGACGAGCCTGATGAGTTCCGGCTCCAGGGGCAGGCCGGCGGAGCGGAAGTATGCCGGGTGCTTCGTCTCCGGGAAGACCGTGATCCTGCGGCCGTGCTCCTTCGAGAGAGAGCGGGCCAGGTCGATCACCTCCTGGAAGGTCATGATCTGCTCGCGGCCGTCGAAGACCGTGTTGCGGTTGCGGACCAGGGGGAGCCGCTCCACCGCGCGCAGGGTCTTCAGCTCGGCGAGGGTGAAGTCCTCGGTGAACCAGCCGGTGACGGCACGGCCGTCCACCGTCTTCGTCGTGCGACGGCCGGCGAACTCCGGGTGTCCGGCCACATCCGTGGTGCCGGAGATCTCGTTCTCGTGGCGCACCACCAGGACGTGGTCCTTCGTCGGGACCAGGTCGGGCTCGATCCAGTCGGCCCCCGCGCGCACCGCGAAGGTGTAGGCGGAGGCGGTGTGTTCGGGCCGCCACCCGGCGGCGCCCCGGTGGCCGATGACGACCGGCCCCCTCGCGCCGCCGTACGGTTCGGAGGCGACGGCCGGTACCGCCGAGGCGGCGGAGACGGCCGCCGCGGCCAGCAGGATCGAGCGGCGTCGCGGGCGTGGGAAGGACATGCGGTCTCCTCGGTAGGCGCGGGGCAACCACCGAAGCCCCACGGGTTCACGTCAGGGTCCGAGGCAACCTTGGCACCTCCCGTACGGCCATGGGTACGGTTCTCGGCAGGCGACGGAGGAGGGACATGTGAAGCTACGACCGGGGCGGCCCCACGAGGCCGCCGCGCTGACCGCGCTGGCCCTGCGGTCCAAGGCCCACTGGGGTTACGACGCCGCGTTCCTGGCCGCCTGCCGTGACGAACTGACGGTCCGGGCGGGCGACATGGAGGACGGGCGCACGGTGGTCGCGGAGGAGGACGGCGGTCTCCTGGGCTTCGCCGCCCTGTCCGGGGAGCCGCCCGAGGGCGCACTCGGCATGATGTTCGTCGAGCCGGACGCCATCGGCAGGGGCGTGGGGCGGCTCCTGTTCGAGCACGCCGTGGGACAGGCCCGCCGCCTCGGCTTCGCGGCGCTCACGATCGACGCCGACCCGAACGCCGAGCCGTTCTACACGGCGATGGGCGCGGTCCGGATCGGCGCCACCCCGTCGGGCTCCATCCCCGGGCGCGAACTTCCGCTGCTCAGAATCGAGTTCGGCGCTCAGCCCGGCTGAGGCGCGGCCGCCTCCAGGTCGTCGACCGAGCCGGACATGAGGGTGCGGACGTGCTCGGTGATGTGCTCGGCCGGCCAGTCCCACCAGGCGACGGCCAGGAGCCGGGCGATGTCCGCGTCGTCGTAGCGGGTGCGGAGCAGCTTCGCGGGGTTGCCGCCGACGATGCCGTAGTCCGGCACGTCGGACGTGACGACGGAACCGGCGGCGATGATCGCGCCGTTCCCGATCCGCACGCCCGGCATCACCGTCACCCGGTAGCCGAACCACACGTCGTGGCCGACCACGGTGTCGCCCCGGCCGGGCAGCCCGGTCAGCAGGTCGAAGTGGTCGGCCCAGGAGCCGCCCATGGTGGGGAAGGGAAACGTGGAGGGGCCGTCCATGCGGTGGTTGGCGCCGTTCATGATGAACCGCACCCCGGTGCCCAGCGCGCAGAAACGGCCGATGACGAGCTTCTCGGGGCCGTAGTGGTACAGCACGTTGCGGGTCTCGAACGCCGTCGCGTCATCGGGGTCGTCGTAGTACGAGTACGCGCCGACCTCGATGAGCGGGGACGTGACGAGCGGCTGGAGCTGTACCACCCGCGGCTGTCCGGGCATCGGGTGCAGCACGGCCGGATCTGCGGGGAGGGGATTCATGGGGGCACCCTCGCAGAGGACCGTGCCTCATGCACTCAGTTTTCGGCCGGCGTGCCGCGCTCCGCCCGCTTCTGCCGCACCAGGCCGATCACGATCAGCAGCGTGGTCAGCACCCCGGTCGCCAGCAGCTGGTCCCGCGTGTCGGGCTGCCGCAGCATCAGGACGAAGATGCCGACCATGGCCGCCAGCGCCACGATCGTCAGGACCGGGAAGAGCCACATCCGTACGACGAGCCGCTCCGGGGCCTCCCGCTCCGTCCGCCTGCGCAGGATCAGCTGGGAGACGGCGATGAAGATCCAGACGACCAGGATCACCGCGCCGATCATGTTGAGGAGCCACGGGAAGACGTCGTCGGGGCGCCAGTAGCTGAGCAGCACGCACAGGAAGCCGAAGACCGACGAGGCGAGCACCGCGTTGCGCGGGACGCCCGAGGAGATCCTGCCGAGCACCTTCGGGCCCTGGCCGCGGGCGACGAGGGAGAAGGCCATCCGTGAGGAGCCGTAGATGTTGGCGTTCATCGCGGAGAGCAGGGCGACCAGGATGACCACGTTCATGATCTCCGCCGCACCGCTGATGCCGAGGTGGTCGAGCATCGCGTAGAACGGTCCCACCTCGGCGACCTGGGGGTCGTCCCACGGCACAAGGGTCACGATGACCGCCATCGAGCCGATGTAGAAGACGGCGATGCGCCACATCGCCGTACGCACCGCCTTGGCGACGCCCTGCACGGGGTTCTCGGACTCGGCCGCCGCGATGGTGACGGTCTCCAGACCGCCGTACGCGAAGACGGACGCGAGCAGGCCGACGATCAGACCTTCGGAGCCGTTCGGCATGAAGCCGCCGTCCCCGGTGAGGTTCGAGGTACCGGGGGAGTCGGTGCCGGGCAGCACGCCGAGGATCGCGAGGAGGCCCAGCACCAGGAAGAGCGTGATCGCGATGACTTTGAGCGCGGCGAACCAGAACTCGAACTCGCCGAAGTTCTTCACGGCGGCGAGATTCGTGCCGAGGAAGATCACCATGAACAGGGCCACCCAGGCCCACTCCGGCGTACCGGGCAGCCAGCCCGTGACGATCTGCGCGGCGCCGATGCCCTCCAGCCCGACGGCGACACAGAGCAGCACCCAGAACGACCACCCGGCGGTGAAGCCGGCCCACGGCCCGATCGCACGTTCCGCGTGGACGGAGAAGGAGCCGGACGCGGGATTGGCCGCCGACATCTCGCCGAGCATCCGCATCACGAACATGACCAGCAGTCCGGAGATGCCGTACGCGACGACGATCGAGGGACCGGCCGCGGCGATGCCCGCACCGGAGCCCACGAACAGCCCGGCCCCGATCACACCTCCCAGGGCGATCATCGAGAGGTGGCGCTGCTTGAGTCCGTGGGTGAGCGCGGAGTCGGCGGCGGGGGCGGCGGCGTCCGTGGGGGGCGGCGCGGAGGTCCGGGACATGGACAGGCTCTGTTCACTGGTCGGGCGGGGGGACGGCCCACAGTCTGGCTACGGGCCCCGCCCACGGGGAACAGCTGTCCGCTATACGGTCACCAGGCTCACACAAGGTGCTCACCCGCCTACGGCCGCGCGCGCAGCTCCCGTACGACCGCGACGAGGAGCACGAGTCCGGTGGCGCCCGCCGACCACAGCACCTGCGGACGTGCCGCGTCATCGGTGAGCATGAGGAGCAGGACGGCCAGCAGACCGGCCAGGGTCGCCCAGGTCAGATAGGGGAAGCACCACATCCGCAGGCCCAGCGCGCCCGGAGCCTCCCGCTCCAGCCGGCGTCGCAGCCGCAGCTGCGAGGCGGCGATCAGGCCCCAGACGAACAGCAGGACCGCGCCGACCGAGTTGAGCATGTAGAGGAACACGGTGTCGGGCCAGCGGAGATTGAGCAGTACCGAGACGAAGCCGAAGGCGACCGAGGCCAGCACCGCCCGGCGGGGCACCCCGCCCCCGCCGCCCTGTGCGCCCGACACCTTGAGCAGCCCCCGCGGCGCCTCGCCGCGTTCGGCCAGCGAGAAGACCATCCGGGAGGAGCCGTACAGGTTGGCGTTGAGCGCCGACAGCAGCGCCACGAACACCACGATGTTCATGATCTGCCCGGCCGACGGCACCCCGATCGAGTCCAGCACCTTCACGTACGGGCTGAGGCCGGCCTGCTGCGCGGTCCACGGCAGCACGGTCACGATCACCAGCATCGAGCCGACGTAGAAGAAGAGGATGCGCACCACCGCGCTGCGCACCGCACGCCCCACGGCACGGGCCGGATCGTCGGTCTCGGCCGCCGCGATCGTCACGACCTCGAGCCCGCCGAAGGCGAACACCACGGTGAGGACTCCGGAGACCACGCCGTCCCAGCCGTGCGGCAGGAAACCGCCCTGCCCGACGAGGTTCGTCAGCCCCACCGGACCGGTGTCGGGGAGGATGCCGAACACGGCCAGCAGACCCAGTGCCAGGAAGACCACGATCGCGGCCACCTTCAGCGCGGCGAACCAGAACTCGAACTCGCCGAAGTTCTTCACGGCCGTCAGGTTGGTCACGGTGAACACCACCATGAACAGCAGCACCCAGAGCCACTGGTCCACCGCGGGCACCCAGGCGTGGGCGATCTGCGCGGCGGCCGTAGCCTCCACGGCGAGCACCACGACCAGCAGGAACCAGTAGAGCCAGCCCACGCTGAAGCCGGCCCAGCGGCCCAGCGCGCGCTCCGCGTGGACGGAGAAGGACCCGGACGCGGGCATGGCCGCCGACATCTCGCCGAGCATCCGCATCACGAGCATCGCGAGCGTGCCCGCGATCAGATACGAGACGACGACGGCGGGCCCGGCGACCGCGATGCCGGCGCCCGACCCGACGAAGAGACCGGCACCGATCACCCCGCCGAGGCCGAGCATCGTCAGATGGCGCTGCTTCAGACCGTGGGCCAGGGGCTCGGACGGAACGGGTGAGTGCGTGGGGGGCACGTCGTGCATGAGCTGCGGTCACTCTCGGATCATTTATGGGGAACCTACAGTCTCACGGTGCGACGCCCCTCTCCGAATGGAGGGCCGGGTGCACCCCGGCCTCAGTGACCAGCATCACGTCGGTGAGTGATTGCGCAATGCTCTTTGTGTGAACCCGACTAACCCCTCAACCAGCGCTTTGTGGGCGGCTGATGGTGATCGGGCGATATTCCGTCGGCTAACGTCAGCCTCAGTCCGTCCCTGCCTACCTCACCCGCGGAGTCCCGATGAGCACTGCTGCCGCCCCCGTCCGTTCCGGAGCGGTCCTCGCCGACCTGCTGCCCGCAGCCCGGCACCGCTACGCCGTGGACACGGCGCTGGTCGTCGGTGGCGCCGCGCTCACCGGCATCGCGGCCCAGATCGCCGTGCCCGTCCCCGGCTCCCCGGTCCCCGTGACCGGCCAGACCTTCGCCGCGCTGCTCATCGGCACCGCGCTCGGCGCCCGCCGCGGCTTCCTCTCCCTCGCCCTGTACGCGCTCGTCGGCATGGCCGGCATGCCCTGGTTCTCCGGGGGCACCTCCGGCCCGGGCGGTGCGTCGTTCGGCTACGTCCTCGGCATGCTGCTCGCCGCCACCGTCGTCGGCGGCCTGGCCCGCCGGGGCGGCGACCGCTCCGTCCTGCGCACCGCGGGCACGATGGCGGTCGGCTCCCTCATCATCTACGCGGTCGGCGTGCCGTACCTGGCGCTCTCCACCGGCATGTCGATGAGCGCCGCCGTCGCGGCCGGCCTGGTGCCGTTCCTGATCGGCGACGCCCTCAAGGCCGCGCTGGCCATGGGCGCGCTGCCCGCCTCCTGGAAGCTCGTCGGGCGTCGCGGCTGACGCCGCAGGTACCACCGAAGAGGCTCGCCGGATGGTGTGACGAACACCGGACCGGCGGGCCTCTCGCGTTCGGTGGGCCCCGTGGTGGCCCGGTCATGCAGGAAGGCTCTCCCCCCACCCGCGGTCGCGGGCGGGGGGAGAGCCTTCCTGGTGGACCTGACATCGGCCGTCAGGCACGCGCAGCGGTCACTCGGCGGGCGCCGCCGCCTCCGCCTTCCGGCTGCGGGCGTCGCGCACCAGAGAGATCCCCACGACCAGGGCGGCCACCAGCAGCGAGAGCAGCACCTGCTCGCGCCCGGCGTCGTCGGTCAGCATGTAGACGAGGACGAAGGAGATCATCGCGATCGTCGCCCACGTCAGGTACGGGAAGAGCCACATCCGTACGACGAGCTTCTCGGGCGACTCGCGCAGGATGATGCCGCGCATCCTGAGCTGGGTGAAGCAGATCACCAGCCAGACGAACAGGGCGACCGCGCCGGAGGAGTTCAGCAGGAACGCGAACACCGTGTCGGGCCACTGGTAGTTGAAGAACACGGCGACGAAGCCGAACACGACGGACGAGAGGATCGCCACCTGCGGCACGCCGCGCTTGTTCACCTTGGTGAACACCTTGGGGGCGTCACCGCGCTGTCCCAGCGAGAAGGCCATGCGCGAGGCCGTGTAGAGGCCGGAGTTGAGGCAGGACAGCACGGCCGTCAGCACGATGACGTCCATGACCTGGCCGGCGTGCGGGATACCGATGACGTTCAGCGCGGCGACGTACGAGCCGTCCTTGACGATCGACGGGTCGTTCCACGGCAGCAGGGTCAGGACGACGAAGATCGAGCCCAGGTAGAAGATGGCGATACGCCAGATCACGCTGTTGGTGGCCTTGGAGACGGCACGCTGCGGGTCCTCGGACTCACCGGCCGCCAGGGTCACGATCTCGCTGCCCATGAAGGAGAAGACGACCATCAGCACACCCGTGAGGATGGCCCCCGGCCCTTCGGGGAAGAACCCGCCGGTGTCCGTGAGGTGGGCGAGGCCCGACCCCGCGTTGTCCGAACCCGGCAGGATGCCGAACACGGCGAGCAGCCCGACGACGACGAAAGCGCCGATCGCCACGACCTTGATCCCGGCGAACCAGAACTCGAACTCGCCGTAGGAACCGACGGAGACCAGGTTGGTCGCCGTGAGGACCACCATGACGATCAGGGCCCACGCCCACTGCGGTACGCCGGGGACCCAGCCCTCCAGGATCTTGGCACCCGCCGTGGCCTCGACGGCGAGCACCACGACCCAGAAGAACCAGTACAGCCAGCCGATGGAGAAGCCGGCCCAGCGGCCCAGGGCCTGGTCGGCGTAGGCGGAGAAGGAACCGGAGCTCGGCCGGGCTACGGCCATCTCGCCGAGCATCCGCATGACGAAGACGACCATCAGGCCGACCAGCGCGTACGACAGGAGAATGGCCGGTCCCGCAGCGGCGATGCCGGCGCCGGAGCCGACGAAGAGGCCCGCCCCGATCACGCCACCGATGGCGATCATCGAGAGATGACGGTTCTTGAGACCGGCCTGGAGCCCGTCCGGGGAGTCCGGCTTACCCGGCTCGCCGGGCTGTCGGCCCGGTCCGGCCAGAGTCGTCTGCGACGTCATGGATCGAATCCTCACGTTTTCTGATCACGCGTGTCGGTGTTGCCTCGGCGGGGGTGGTGCGAAGGCAAGGCCACGCATTCAAGCCCGATCGGCACAGAAAACGGAACCCCTTCATCCGGTTCCTTGACCCGATCGTTGCCCGAGTGGCTTTGCACACAGACGCCGGACCTGAACCGGAGCTCGGCAGAGCCCGGTGGGTCCCGACCCCGCTGACGGTTACCCCGCCCCGTCCGTGCCACACTTCGCACCATGCGCGTGTACCTCGGCTCCGACCATGCCGGCTTCGAACTGAAGAACCACCTCGTCGAGTGGCTCACGGCCCACGGCCACGAGGCCGTCGACTGCGGTCCCCACATCTACGACGCCCAGGACGACTACCCGCCGTTCTGCCTCCGCGCCGCCGAGCGGACAGCCGCCGACAAGGAGGCCCTCGGCATCGTCATCGGCGGCTCCGGCAACGGCGAGCAGATCGCCGCGAACAAGGTCAAGGGCGTCCGTGCCGCGCTCGCCTGGAGCGAGCAGACCGCCGCGCTCGGCCGTGAGCACAACGACGCCAACGTGGTCGCCATCGGCGGCCGGATGCACACGGTGGAGGAGTCCACGAAGTTCGTCGAGATCTTCCTGGCCACCCCGTACTCGGGTGAGGAGCGCCACACCCGCCGCATCGAGATGCTCTCGGCCTACGAGAACACCGGCGAGCTCCCCCCGGTCCCGGCCCACCACCCGCAGCAGGGCTGAACCGCCCGCACCCGCCTCCCTTGTGCCGCCGGGCCACACCCGGCGGCACAAGCGCGTTACCAGGAGACACGCCGTGCCCGAGGGGCATACGATCCACCGCCTCGCCGCCGACCACCACGAGCGGTTCACCGGACGCCCTGTGCGGGTGAGCAGTCCCCAGGGCAAGTTCTCCGACAGCGCGGCACTGCTGGACGGCCGCCTCTTCACCGGGGTCGACGCCCACGGGAAACACCTCTTCCTGGGCTTCGAGGGATCGGTCTGGGTCCACATCCACCTCGGCCTCTTCGGCAAGCTCGGCTTCGGTACGGCCCCGGCGCCGCCGCCCACCGACACGGTCCGGCTGCGCCTCCTCAATGACGCCCATCACGCGGACCTGCGCGGCCCCACCACCTGCGCCCTGATCACGGGCCCCGAGAAGCGCGCGATACACGACAGGCTGGGCCCGGACCCGCTGCGCGCCGGCGAGGACGGCGAGCGGGCCTGGCAGCGGATCTCCCGCAGCCGCGTCACGGTAGCCGCCCTGCTGATGGACCAGAAGGTCGTCGCGGGCGTCGGCAACGTCTACCGCGCGGAGGTCCTCTTCCGGCACGGCATCGACCCGTACCGCCCGGGCAGGGACCTCGCACGGGGTGAGTGGGACGCGCTCTGGGCCGACCTCGCCGAGCTGATGCGTGAGGGCGTCCGGAACAACCGCATCGACACCGTCCGCCCCGAGCACCTGCCGGAGGCCATGGGCCGCCCTCCGCGGGTCGACGACCACGGCGGCGAGGTGTACGTCTACCGCCGGGCCAGGCAGGGCTGCCACATCTGCGGCACCGAGGTCCGCACGGCGGACCTGGCGGCCCGCAACCTCTTCTGGTGCCCGTCCTGCCAGCCGTCCACGGCGGGTCGTTAGGCAGGCCGGGGAACGCCCGGATCAGAAACCGTGCGGGCACCACGGCTGTGTGTCCGAGGAGAACGCCAGCGAGGCCCCGGCCAGCGCGCCCTCACGCAGCTCGCGCACCATCCCGGCCGCCGCCAGCGTCGTCAGCGACACCCCGCCCAGATAGGCGGCGCCCAACTCGTTCACGGAAAGGGCCAGTTCGGGTTCGTCATCCGTCCGCCGACAGATGGCCGCGCCCTTCGCGTCGGCGGTCAGCCGCCAACGCCCGGCGTTCCACGGGCAGAAGGTGTCCTCCACCTCCATCACCACGTCGACCGGGGCCCGGTAGGCACGGGCGCCCAGCGCCGCGCCCAGCTCGACCAGCCGCACGTACAGCCCGTCCCGCACCCGCACCTCGCAGCGCCGGACGTCCGAGACCAGCCGGAGCACCGCGTCGTCCACCGGCCGGTTGCCGCACTCGACCACCGAGGTCAGGTCGATGCCGAACAGGAAGCGCCACAGCGCCGCGTACGACGCGGGGTCCAGCGCCGCCAGGTCACGCACCGCGACCGTACCCCTGGGTACGGCGCCCTCCCAGGCGGGCCGCAGGTGGAACGTGACGTACCCCGTGACCTCGCCGTCCCGCTCGGCGAGGACGCACTGGAGCGGCGAGCCGCCGTCCCGGGCGCTCTCCGGGTCGTTCACCGGCACCCGCTCCCAGCCCGGCTGCCGGACCGGAGTGCCGGGCCGGAGCGGGGCGAGACGTGCGTACACGGCCTCGCAGGCACCGAGCGCCTCCCCGGGGGACGACCGGCGTACCCGCACCCCGTCCGTGCCGGGGGGCAGCGCGAGGCGCACCTGGGAGGTGTCGATCCGCAGCTTCGTCTCCGCCGATGCCGCGCCGTAGCCGAACCGGCCGTAGATGCCGGGCTCCGACGCCATCAGCACCGCGAGCGGTTCACCCCACGAGCGGACGTCGTCCAGTTGGCGCCGCATCATGGACGTCAGCAGCCCCTGCCTGCGGTGCGTCGAGGCGACGCTCACCATCGAGATCCCCGCTGCCGGCACCGGGGCCCCGCCGGGGACGGTCAGCCGGAAGCTGTGCGCCCCGGCCGTCCCCACGCATTCGGCACCGTCCCAGTGCCCCAGCGCCCGTCGCGGCTCGGAGAGCGCGGCGTACATCTCCCGGGTCTCCGGGGAGATGGGCACGCCTCCGAACGCCAACTCGACACAGCTGAGCCAGGAGTCCCATTCCGGGGCGGACAACACCCGCAGATCCGTGTTCATGAGCCCTGCTTATCAGGGCCCCGCCACCCGGGCGACCCACTTTCGAACACATTGTCACCGGGTCCCCCTGCACCGGAGGCCGTCGGGTGGATAAGGTCCCGACAATGGCCCGACGCGCAGGAGCAGACACCTACACCGCCCGGTGGCGAAGATCGGCGCACCGGGCGCGCATCGCGCTGCGCAGGTCCGGCGTCGACTACTTCCGCGGCGACGGCTCCGACTGGATAGCCCTGGCCGGTCTGCTGATCGTCATTCCGGTCATCACCTGCACCACACTGATCAACCCGGTCTGGTCCTCACCGGCCGCCCTGGCGCTGCCGATCGTCGCGGGCGGTCTGCTGCTGAGGCCGGCCAGCCTGCTGAGTCTGTACGCGACCGCCGCCGCCGCCCTGATCGTGGAGTCGATCGCCCTCGGCCCCTATGCGGACGGGCCTGCCCGGGTCACACCGGGCACCGTCCTGGTCGTCGCGGCCTGCGGCTTCTTCGGACTGGTCCTCGCCCAGTTCCGGGCCAGGGTCGGGGTGCCGTGGCGACGCGGCGGCACGATGCTCTTCGACCTGCGCGAGCGGATCCGGGTCCAGAGCGCCCTGCCCCGGCTGCCCGAGGGCTGGCACCGCGAGATGGCCCTGCGCCCGGCGGGCGGCCAGTCCTTCTCCGGAGACTTCGTCGTCGCCGCCCGCACCAACGGCGGACGCACCCTGGAAGTCGTACTCACCGACGTCTCCGGCAAGGGCATGGACGCGGGTTCCCGTGCCCTGCTGCTGTCCGGCGCCTTCGGCGGACTCCTGGGTTCCCTGCCGCCGCACGGCTTCCTGCCCGCGGCCAACGGCTATCTGCTGCGCCAGGACTGGGACGAGGGCTTCGCCACCTCGATCCATCTCGTCCTGGACCTGGACTCCGGCGACTACGAACTCCTCTCGGCCGGCCACCCTCCGGCACTCCAGTTGCACGCGGGCAGCGGCCGGTGGGAGGAGATGGCGGCCGAGGGCCCGCTGCTCGGGGTGTACGACGGAGCGGAGTTCGATGCGGTGAAGGGCTCGCTGGCGCCCGGGGACGTCCTGATGCTCTTCACCGACGGTCTGGTCGAGGCGTCCGACCGGGACATGGCCGAGGGCATCGACCGGCTGACCGGTGAGGCCGACCGCTACGTCGCGACGGGCTTCGAGGGTGCGGCCTGGCATCTGATCGAGGCCTGCGCGAAGGACGTCAACGACGACCGCGCACTGCTGCTGTTGTCCCGTCACGCCTGAACCGTACGAAATCACCTGAAAGGGTACGAGTGTCAATCAGGGCACCCGGTCGCCACCCGAACGAGGAAACGGCTCCACGGTGCGACACCCCGGCGCCGCATCCGGGGTGCGACACCCGGTGCGGCATCACGGACGCGTCATCCCGGGTGCGCGGTACGACGCCCCCGCACCCGGGTCGTCCGCGCCTCAGACCGGTACCGCCTCTTTCTCCGTCTCGGGGTCCCGCGTACGCCCGCCCGGCAGGATCCGCGCGAGCCAGTGCGAGCGGCCGGCCGCCAGCGGTGAGAGGACCGCGAGCAGGAGCACGTACCCGGCGATGAACGGCGAGAGCCGCTCGTCCAGACCCGCTCCCGCCGCCATCGTGGCGAGGATCAGCGCGAACTCGCCGCGCGCGAGCAGGGTGGTGGAGACGTTCGCCGTGGCCTTCGGGCCGAAGGCGTAGATCCTGGCCGTGGCCATCCCGGCGAACACGTTCATCAGGACGGTCACCGCGACGGCCGCCAGCACCGGCCACAGCACGCTCGGCAGGTCGCCGGGGTCGATGGACAGTCCGAAGGCGAAGAAGAAGATCGCGCCGAACGCGTCCCGCAGGGGATGCACCAGCTTCAGGATGCGGGGGCCGGACGTGGTGCTTCCCAGCATCAGGCCGACCATGAACGCGCCGATCGCGTCGGCGACCCCGAACCACTCCGAGACCCCGGCCACGAAGACGGCGACGCCGAGGAAGGAGATGACGAGCAGCTCGTCGTCCTTGGTGTTCATCAGCTTGCCGATGAGCTTCGTGCCGAACCGGGCAGCCAGGGCGAGCAGCAGCAGGAAGCCGAAGGCCTTGCCGCCGTCGAGCACCGCTGCCCCGAGGCTGTCCGCCCCGGACAGGATCGGCTGGAGCGCGGCCAGGTAGAGGGCGAGGAAGACGTCCTCGACGACGATGATGCCGAGGATCGGCCGTGTCTCCGGGTTGCCGATCCGGCCGAGGTCGACCAGGACCTTCGTGACGATGGCCGACGACGAGATGCCGAGCACCCCCGCGAGCACCAGCGCTTCCGAGGTGCCCCAGCCGAGCGCGAAGCCGAAGCCGAGACCCGCGCCGACGTTCAGGGCGAGATAGGTGCCGCCGGCGAGCGCCATCTTGCGCCCGCCCGTCTTCAGGTCGTCCAGATGGAATTCGAGGCCGAGGTAGAAGAGCAGCAGTACGAGACCGAGTGCGGAGAGCATCTCGAGGTCATGCGGATCGTCGAGGAGGACGACCCCGGGGGTGTACGGGCCGAGAAGGATCCCGGCGAGGATGAACAGGGGGATGGTCGGCAGTCCGATGCGGCCGCCGACGCGGGCGAGGACGGCCGCGGCGAGGAACGCGCCCCCCATGGCGATGAGCGTGTCTGCGTGTCCGATGAGCCTGTCTCCTTCTGTAGGTCAAGAGCGCGTCAAGGAATCGTCAGTAATTAGTTTACCGAACGATTCGGGTCGCACACGTGAACCCTTCGAAGTGCGACGGTCCCCGGCGTACAGTCGGCCCATGCCGAACCCGTATCTGACCTTGTCCCAGGTGGAGGCGATCGCCCGCGAGGCCCATCGCGAACAGACCGACAAGGCGGGGCGCCCGTACGCCGAGCATCTGGCCGCGGTTGCCGAGGGCGTACGGATCCGGGGCGGCGGCGAGGAGCAGATGGCCGCCGCCTGGCTGCACGACGCGGTCGAGGACGGCGCCCTGTCGCGGCAGTGGCTGGAGGAGGCCGCGCTGCCCCGGCGGGTAAAGGAAATGGTCCTCGCCGTCACCAAGCGGGACGGCGAGGACCTCTTCGCGTACACCGGGCGGATTCTCGCCACGCCCGGCGCGCTGCTGATCAAGGAGTCGGATCTGGCGCACAACGCGGACCCGGACCGGCTCGCGGTCCTGGAACCGGCGACGCGTACCCGGCTGACTGAGAAATATGCGCAGGTGCGGGGCCTGTTGGGGCTCGACGGGGGTGCGGGGCCCGTCGAACGGCGGGATCAAGCCAACCCTGTCACGGGCTGACCCGCGGCCGGGACCGGCCCCGGGGGAAAGGGGCCGATCCGGACAGGCTCAGCGCTTGACGGCGTTCCGACGGAACGCCCAGTTCATGTCCGGCTCGGTGGCGAAGCGCAGCACGCGCCGGACCGGTGGTGTGCACAGCAGGGTCACGGCGGCGGCCGCGACGACGGAGACGACGACCAGCCCCACGGGTCCCGAGAGCCACTTGTAGTGGTCGAACACGTCGTAGTAGTCGGCGCCCTTCACCAGGAAGCCGTGCAGCAGGTAGCCGCAGATCGTCCCGGCGCCGAGCACGGTGAACCACATGTGGCGGCGCGGCACCCAGGCGAGGAACGCGACCGTGAGAAGCAGCGCGCAGCCGAACATCGCCAGAGTCATCACGGCGCCGGACCACCAGGGGGCGTCCATCTCCTGGGCGCTGTTGCTGCGGTAGAACCAGCCGAGACGCATACGCGGCTCGAGCCAGTAGGCGAAGACCAGGGCCCCGGCGATCAGCGGAAGGGAAAGCAGCCGCACCTCGCGCCGCCTGACCAGCTGGAAGTGCTCGGGCTTCATCAGCAGGCCGAGCACGAAGAACGGCAGCAGCTGGCAGACACGCTGAAGGTCCAGGTCGTTGCCGATGCCCGGCGTCACCGAGGCGAGCACGGCGATGGCGAGCGCGACGGGCAGCGGGTGGCGCAGGGACTGCCAGATGGGTGTGGTGACGCGCCAGATGAACAGGGCGATCAGGAACCAGGTGAGGAAGAACGGGTCGAGCAGGGTGATGGGGAAGTCCTCCGCACCACCGATGAACCGCTTGAAGAGCGAGTACGCCGTCTCGAAGAGCACATAGGGCACCACCACGCTGGTGACGAGGCGCTTCACCTTCGGCGAGCTCATGTCGAAGGACCGGGAGAAATAGCCGGAGACGAGGATGAACGCCGGCATGTGGAACGTGTACACGACCATGTACAGCGCTCGCGCCGTGCGACTGCCGTCCATCACCGGTTCCCACGCGTGCGCCACGGCGACGAGCACGATGGCGAGGTACTTCACGTTGTCGAAGTAAGCGTCGCGACGCTTCGCCGGCGCGGGCGCGCCGGTACGGCCCGAGGCGGCCTCGGCGGCCGGCGGGCGGACCTGCGGGGCCGTCAGGGTCTGCTGGTGTCTCGGCTCCGACTCCCGGCTCTCCGGGGTGATCGGGGCCCGCTGAATTTCGCTCGGAGCTTTGGACATCTCATGCACCTTAGACCCGTCAATCGGTATGCGTAAAACCCACAAGAGGTAACGCGTCTTCCCGGTCATTCGAAAGTAAAACCACCGACAACTGACCGTTACATGATGATTCATACCGCTTAAATGGGGCATATCGGCGGCCGATTGAAGGGGCGTGAATTTCGTCGCACCAACTCCTGCCGTATCGCTGTGGACGAACTGTGGGGATATGGAAACGATCACGGCGGCCCATATTCGAACTACCCCGCGCACAGCGGGCGCACAGCTTCCCCGCGCGGCCCCGCGCTTCCCCCGCGGGGCTGTGTGCGCGGCGGGTCGCGCCCGGGCGCACGCGGGGCGCGAGGATGGCGCGATCCGGCCGCCCTTCTCCGTACCTCTCCATCACCCGGCAGCAGGCACAGGGCAGTTGGTGGCACGATGGACGCGACGGAGGTGTGCCGGCCGCATGCCACCGGGCCGGCAAGGCGGACCGACCAAGGGTGTGATCAGTCGTGGCCATTTCACTGTCTGTGGTGCTGATGCTGGGGATCGTCCTGGTGGTGCTGATCCGCGGCGGATCCCTCAAGGGCGGGCCGGCGGTCGTCGCCGTGCTCTTCGGCTTCTTCCTGGCATCGACCGGCATGGCGCCGTCGATCAACAGATTCATGAACTCGATAGCTGACACGATCAACCAGATCAGCTTCTGAGGCCGCACCTGCGAGCCCGGCCCGGCAGGCTGACCGCCGGCCGGGCCCTCGGCGTGGAGCGCGGGCCGACACGGCCGTCCGGCCGGAGGTGACCGCCCCCGGTGCGCGGGCGTGCGATGCTCCCGGCAAACGGAACTCCACGTACCGGAAGGACGCCATGCCCGCCTATGCCGTAGCGCACCTTCAAGAGGCCGCCCCGCACCCGGACATCGCCGAGTACGTGGAGCGGCTCCCCGCCACCTTCGAGGCGCACGGCGGGCGCTACCTCGTCCACGCGACGCCGCACGAGGTGAAGGAGGGCAGCTGGCCCGGGCACGTCGTGATGATCGGCTTCCCCGGGATCGGCGAGGCGCGGGCCTGGTGGGACTCGACGGCCTACCGGGAGATCGCGCCGCTGCGCTCGCGGCACATCGAGGGCAACGTGATCCTGGTCGAGGGCGTCCCCGCGGGGTACGACCCGGCGGTCACGGCGAAGGCCATGCGGGACGCGCTGCCGCAGGGCGGCGAATGATCACTGCGCGCACGGTGGGGTGCCGCACGAAAGACGTCAGGGCCGGGCGGAGGGGAAACCTCCGCCCGGCCCTGAGCCGTTGGAGCGGGCGACGGGAATCGAACCCGCGTAGCTAGTTTGGAAGACTAGGGCTCTACCATTGAGCTACGCCCGCAAGCACCGCACCGCATGTCCGGTGGACCGCGGTACGGGAAGCATCGTAGCGGGTCGGAGGGCGTGCGCGCACACCCGTTGTGACGCGCCCCCGGGGCGACCTCGGTGACGGCACGGGCAAAGCGGCCGACGCGGCGCCCGTGTGCATGTACCCTACGTGTCGCACCGACGGGGTGTGGCGCAGCTTGGTAGCGCGTCCGCTTTGGGAGCGGAAGGTCGTCGGTTCGAATCCGGCCACCCCGACCACCGGCAAGATCGCATTGTGGGAGTCCTCCACCTTGCCGTTACTATGCAAATTGCGTGCCCGTGTGTCTGATGTACCGGGCTCGATCCGCGAAGCCGCCTCTCGGCGGCCCAGCAGAACCCCAAGAAGTCAGCCACCAAGGAGACCGAACCGTGAAGAGCGCCGTGGAGACCCTGAACCCGACCCGGGTTCGGCTCAGCATTGAGGTGCCCTTCGAGGAGCTCAAGGACAGCCTCGACGCGGCGTACAAGAAGATCAACCAGCAGGTCACGGTGAAGGGCTTCCGTAAGGGCAAGATCCCCAACCGCGTCATCGACCAGCGGTTCGGCCGTGGTGCTGTGCTGGAGGAGGCCGTCAACGACGCCCTTCCGAAGTTCTACACCGAGGCTGTCAACGAGGGTGAGCTCAACGTTCTGGGCCAGCCCGAGGTTGACATCACCGAGCTCAAGGACGGCGAACTGCTGGCCTTCACCGCCGAGGTGGATGTCCGTCCCGAGATCGAGATCCCGGACTACTCCGGCATCGAGGTCACCGTGGACGCACTCGAAGTCACCGACGAGGAAATCGACAAGGCCGTGGAGCAGCTCCGCGAGCGCTTCGCCTCGACGAACCCGGTCGAGCGTGCCGCCGCCGAGGGCGACGTCGTGACGATCGACCTGGAGGCCAAGGTCGACGGAGAGGTCCTCGAGGACGGCGTGGCCGCCGGTGTCTCGTACACCATCGGCTCCGGCGAGCTCCTCGAAGGCATCGACGAGGCCGTGACCGGCCTGGAGGCGGGTGGCGAGGCCACCTTCACCTCCGAGCTGAAGGGCGGCTCCGCCGAGGGCAAGGAAGCGGAGGTCACCGTCAAGGTCACCGCTGTCGCCTCCCGCGAACTGCCCGAGCTGGACGACGACTTCGCGCAGATGGCGAGCGAGTTCGACACGCTCGCCGAGCTCCGCGAGGACAGCCGCAAGCGCCTCGAGAACACCAAGCAGTACGACCAGGCCACCCAGGCCCAGGAGCGCGTCCTCGAGGAGCTGCTGAAGCTGGCCGAGGTCCCGATCCCCGAGAAGCTTCTCGCGGACGAGGTCCAGACCCGCAAGCACAACCTCGAGCACCACCAGCTCGGCCAGATGGGTCTCGACCTCGAGAAGTACCTCGAGATCCAGGGCAAGACCCTGGAGGAGTTCGAGAACGAGACCTCCGAGCAGGCCGTCAAGGGCATCAAGACCCAGTTCATCCTTGACGAGCTCGTCAACAAGGAGAAGCTGAACGTCAACCAGGAGGAGCTCACCGAGCACCTCATGCGGCGTGCGCAGTCCTCCGGCATGAGCCCCGACCAGTTCGCCCAGGCCGTCGTCGAAGGCGGCCAGGTGCCGATGCTCGTCGGCGAGGTCGCCCGCGGCAAGGCGCTCGCCGTCGTCGTCGAGGCCGCCAAGGTCATCGACACCAACGGTGAGGTCGTGGATCTCGAGGACGACGAGGACGTCGTGGAAGAGGCCACCGAGACGGTCGAGGCCGCCGAGGGTGACACCGAGGCGACCGACGAGAAGAAGGACGAGAAGAACGAGGCCTGAGCCCCGTTCCGATCGCTGATCTGATCCGCACGGCGGGCCCCGGACGTATCGCGTCCGGGGCCCGCCGTCGTATCGGCCCGCGCCCCGGCGGCACCCCCCGGGAACCCTTGTGGGGACTGCTCACCTTGCGCTCCCAGCGAACAGTTGGGGAACCGGGATGGCGTTGTCCCACCTGCGCGTTAGGGTCCATGAAGAGGAAGGGTCGGGTAGTCCCGGCCCACCCGGTACGAAGACGCTGAGACGGCCGGAGCCGTCAGAGACGAGCAGGTGGATACGTGACGAATCTGATGCCCTACGCCGCCGGAGAGCCGTCCCTCGGTGGAGGCCTCGGTGACCAGGTCTACAGCCGACTGCTCGGCGAGCGCATCATCTTCCTCGGTCAGCAGGTCGACGATGACATCGCCAACAAGATCACCGCACAGCTCCTGCTCCTTGCCGCGGAACCCGACAAGGACATCTACCTCTACATCAACAGCCCCGGCGGCTCGGTGACGGCAGGCATGGCGGTCTACGACACCATGCAGTACATCCCGAACGACGTGGTCACCATCGGTATGGGCATGGCGGCCTCGATGGGCCAGTTCCTGCTCACCGGTGGCACGGCGGGCAAGCGCTTCGCGCTCCCGAACACCGACATCCTCATGCACCAGGGTTCGGCCGGCATCGGCGGTACCGCCTCGGACATCAAGATCCAGGCGCAGTACCTGCTCCGCACGAAGACGCGGATGGCGGAGATCACCGCCCACCACTCCGGCCAGACCGTGGAGACGATCATCCGCGACGGCGACCGCGACCGCTGGTACACCGCCGAGGAGGCCAAGGACTACGGCCTCATCGACGAGATCATCTCGGTCGCGTCGGGCATCCCGGGCGGCGGCGGCACCGGCGCCTGATCCGGGCGTGCACCACCCCGCACCCTCTCGTACGCCGAGACCTCCAGCCCACAGATACGCCACCAGGATGGTGAACACCCACATGAACAACTTCTCCGGCGCCTCCGCGAGCGGCCTCTACACCGGCCCGCAGGTGGACAACCGCTACGTCGTCCCGCGCTTCGTGGAGCGCACCTCGCAGGGTGTGCGTGAGTACGACCCCTACGCGAAGCTCTTCGAGGAGCGCGTGATCTTCCTCGGCGTCCAGATCGACGACGCCTCGGCCAACGACGTCATGGCGCAGCTCCTGTGCCTGGAGTCGATGGACCCGGACCGTGACATCTCGATCTACATCAACAGCCCCGGCGGCTCGTTCACCGCGCTCACCGCGATCTACGACACGATGCAGTTCGTGAAGCCGGACATCCAGACGGTCTGCATGGGCCAGGCCGCCTCCGCCGCCGCCGTCCTGCTGGCCGCGGGCACCCCGGGCAAGCGCATGGCGCTCCCGCACGCCCGTGTCCTGATCCACCAGCCGTCCTCGCAGACGGGCCGTGAGCAGCTCTCCGACCTGGAGATCGCGGCCAACGAGATCCTGCGGATGCGCACCCAGCTCGAGGAGATGCTGGCCAAGCACTCCACCACCCCGCTGGAGAAGATCAGCGAGGACATCGAGCGCGACAAGATCCTTACCGCCGACGACGCACTCGCGTACGGTCTGGTGGACCAGATTGTCTCCACCCGTAAGACCACAGCCGGCGCGTCCGTCTGACGTCGGTCTTTCCCCTTGGCACATTCCATCAGCACGGCCACGGCCGTGTGAACCGTGCCAAGGGGGGCCCGAACGGGGGGCCAGGCAAGGTACCGTCGGATAGAGGCACCAGGAGCCGCTGAACCAGGCTGCTCCCAGGCGAAGGGGAAGCACCTCGTGGCACGCATCGGTGATGGCGGCGACCTGCTCAAGTGCTCGTTCTGCGGAAAGAGCCAGAAGCAGGTGAAGAAGCTCATCGCAGGACCCGGTGTGTACATCTGCGACGAGTGCATCGATCTCTGCAACGAGATCATCGAGGAGGAGCTCGCGGAGACCTCCGAGGTGCGGTGGGAGGAGCTCCCCAAGCCGCGCGAGATCTACGAGTTCCTCGAGGGGTACGTCGTCGGGCAGGAGCCCGCGAAGAAGGCCCTCTCGGTCGCTGTGTACAACCACTACAAGCGGGTCCAGGCCGGAGAGAACGGCGGCGGAGCGAATCGCGACGACGCGATCGAGCTCGCCAAGTCGAACATCCTGCTGCTGGGCCCCACGGGCTCGGGCAAGACGCTCCTCGCGCAGACGCTGGCCCGCATGCTCAACGTCCCGTTCGCCATCGCCGACGCGACGGCGCTGACGGAGGCCGGCTACGTCGGCGAAGACGTCGAGAACATCCTGCTGAAGCTGATCCAGGCCGCGGACTACGACGTCAAGAAGGCCGAGACCGGGATCATCTACATCGACGAGATCGACAAGGTCGCCCGCAAGAGCGAGAACCCGTCGATCACCCGCGATGTCTCCGGCGAGGGCGTCCAGCAGGCCCTGCTGAAGATCCTGGAGGGCACCACCGCCTCCGTGCCGCCGCAGGGCGGACGGAAGCACCCGCACCAGGAGTTCATCCAGATCGACACGACGAACGTCCTGTTCATCGTGGGCGGCGCCTTCTCGGGCCTGGAGAAGATCATCGAGTCGCGGGCCGGCGCCAAGGGCATCGGCTTCGGCGCGACGATCCGGTCGAAGCTGGAGATCCAGGCGAGCGACCAGTTCCAGGAGGTCATGCCGGAGGACCTGGTGAAGTTCGGGATGATCCCCGAGTTCATCGGCCGCCTCCCGGTGCTGACCTCGGTCCACAACCTGGACCGCGAGGCGCTGCTCCAGATCCTGATCGAGCCGCGCAACGCACTGGTGAAGCAGTACCAGCGCCTGTTCGAACTCGACGGTGTGGAGCTGGAGTTCGAGCGCGAGGCGCTCGAAGCCATCGCCGACCAGGCGATCCTCCGCCAGACGGGCGCGCGCGGTCTGCGCGCCATCATGGAAGAGGTCCTGCAGTCCGTGATGTACGAAGTCCCGTCCCGCAAGGACGTGGCCCGCGTCGTCATCACCCCGGACGTCGTCCGCAACAACGTCAACCCGACGCTGGTCCCGCGCGAGCCGCGCACGATCGGCAAGAACGACGGCGGCCGCCACGAGAAGTCCGCGTAGCGGCAGGCGGCACACACGCGAAGGGGCGCCCGGCCACCGGGCGCCCCTTCACGTGTGTGCGGGTCAGATCTTGGTGCGCGAGGTGTTGTACAGCTTGGCGGCGAGGGGGGCCAACTCGTCCTGCGGCATGGACTTGTTGACCATCATCGCGCCGCGGTCGGCGCCCACGACGATGGCCAGTGTGCTGTGGTCGGCCCACACGCAGACGGGTGTGACGATCTCCTTGGGCCCGTTCTCCGGCGAACCGTCGGCGGCCTTGTTGACCGCCTTGGCGGTCCGGCACTTCATCAGCGCGCCTTCGAACCCCTCGGGCTCGACGGCCTCGGCGTCGCCGACGTACGTGAAGTCATCGCCCTGCCCGGTCTGCTTGGGATCGGAGAGGGCGAGGTCGAGAGTCTTCGCCGGGTCGCTCACCTCGCCCCAGTAGCCCGTGAAGCCGAGCGCCTTCTCCACCTCCTGGGCGTCACCGCTCAGGTAGGAGGTGCTCACCCTGTTCGCGTTCTGGATGCCCATGGCCTCTGCCTGGGTCTTCGCCGTGCCGGTCAGGGCGGTCGACTTCGCCGGCGTGGCCCGCTTGTAGTCGTCCACCGAGGCGGCAGGCGTGAGCTTGTACCCCTTCGTGGAGTCGGCGACGTCGCCGCTGCCGCCGCCCGCCGTCAGGAAGTAGACCCCTCCCGCGACGACCGCCAGCGCCACCACGGCCGCGCCGATGATCAGGCCCGTCTTCTTCTTCGGGGCGCCCGGGTGCGGTGGGACCTGGCCGCCGTAGGGCTGCTGGCCGTACGGACCCGGCTGCTGGGCGTACGGCCCCGGCTGGCCCTGCGGGTATCCGTAGCCCTGCGGGGGCTGCTGCTGCGGCGGGACACCCTGGGGGGCCTGCTGCGGGTAGCCGTAGCCGGGCTGGCCCTGCGGCGGCGGACCGCCGTACGGCCCCGGCTGCTGGCCGTACGGGCCCGGCTGCTGCCCGTAAGGTCCGGGCTGTCCCTGCGGCGGCTGCCCGCCGTACGGGCCCGGCTGGTTGTAGCTCATGGCGCTGTCCCCTCCAGAATGCTTATGCGTTGCCGACATCCTGACGGAAGCGGCGTCCACGCCGGGCATCCGGGCGTAGACCGTTACTAGGCAAACCGGTTTCAGTGCACGACCGTGACGCCCCTAAACTGTGTGCCGTGACCGAGAACGCAGCGCAGCAGCCAGCCAGCACCCCCGAACTGCCGACCCAGTACGCGCCGGCCGAGGTAGAGGGGAAGCTGTACGAGCGCTGGGTGGAGCGCGGGTACTTCGAAGTCGACGAGCACAGCGACAAGCCGCCCTACAGCATCGTCATCCCGCCGCCGAACGTCACCGGATCGCTCCACCTGGGCCATGCCTTCGAGCACACCCTGATCGACGCCCTGGTCCGCCGTAAGCGGATGCAGGGTTTCGAGGCGCTCTACCAGCCGGGCATGGACCACGCCGGCATCGCCACACAGAACGTCGTCGAGCGCGAGCTGGGCAAGGAGGGCAAGTCCCGCCACGACCTGGGCCGCGAGGCATTCGTCGAGCGCGTCTGGCAGTGGAAGAACGAGTCCGGTGGCCAGATCGCCGGACAGATGCGCCGTCTCGGCGAGGGCGTCGCCTGGTCCCGTGAGCGCTTCACGATGGACGAGGGCCTGTCCAAGGCCGTCCAGACCGTCTTCAAGCAGATGTACGACGACGGGCTGATCTACCGCGCCGAGCGCATCATCAACTGGTGCCCCCGCTGCCTCACCGCGATCTCCGACATCGAGGTCGAGTACCAGGAGGACGACGGCGAGCTCGTCTCCATGACGTACGGCGAGGGCGACGAGACGATCGTGGTCGCCACCACCCGCGCCGAGACGATGCTCGGCGACACGGCGGTCGCGGTCCACCCGGACGACGAGCGCTACAAGCACCTGGTCGGCAGGCAGATCAGGCTGCCGCTCACCGACCGCACGATCCCGGTCGTCGCCGATCACCACGTCGACCCGGAGTTCGGCACCGGCGCCGTCAAGGTGACGCCCGCCCACGACCCGAACGACTTCGAGATCGGCAAGCGCCACGACCTGCCGTTCCTCACGGTCATGGACGAGCGGGCCGTCATCACCGTCCCCGGCCCCTTCGAGGGCCTGGACCGCCTGGAGGCGCGCTCCGCCATCGTCGCCGCCCTGCGTGCCGAGGGCCGGATCGTCGCCGAGAAGCGCCCGTACGTCCACTCGGTGGGCCACTGCTCGCGCTGCAAGACGACCATCGAGCCGCGCCTGTCCCTCCAGTGGTGGGTCAAGGTCGCCCCGCTCGCCAAGGCGGCCGGTGACGCCGTCCGCGACGGCAGCGTCAAGATCCACCCGCAGGAGATGGAGAAGCGGTACTTCGACTGGGTCGACAACCTCCACGACTGGACGATCTCGCGCCAGCTCTGGTGGGGTCACCGCATCCCCGTCTGGTACGGGCCGAACGGCGAGGTCGTCTGCGTCGGACCGGACGACGAGGCGCCCACCGGTGAGGGCTGGACCCAGGACAGTGACGTCCTGGACACCTGGTTCTCCTCGGGCCTCTGGCCGTTCTCGACGCTCGGCTGGCCCGAACAGACCGACAGCCTCGCGAAGTTCTACCCGAACTCCGTCCTGGTCACCGGCTACGACATCCTCTTCTTCTGGGTCGCCCGGATGATGATGTTCGGCCTGTACGTCAACGACGGCGTCCCGCCGTTCGGAACCATCGTCCTGCACGGCATGGTCCGCGACGAGCACGGCAAGAAGATGTCGAAGTCCTTCGGCAACGTGGTCAATCCGCTGGACTGGATGGACAAGTACGGCTCCGACGCCCTGCGCTTCACCCTCGCGCGCGGCGCCAACCCGGGCACCGACGTGCCGATCGGGGAGGAGTGGGTCCAGGGCTCGGCGAAGTTCTCCAACAAGATCTGGAACGCCACCCGCTTCGCCCTGATGAACGGCGCCACGATCGAGGGTGAACTGCCCCCGGTCGAGGAGATGTCGGTCACCGACCGCTGGATCCTGTCCCGGCTCAACAAGACGGTCGCGGACGTCGACGCGTTCTACGACGACTTCCAGTTCGCCAGGATCAGTGAGTCCCTGCGCCACTTCGCGTGGGACGAGGTCTTCGACTGGTACGTCGAGCTCTCCAAGACCACCTTCTTCGCGGGCGGCCGTCCGGCCGAGATCTCGGGCCGGGTCCTCGGTGAGGTCCTCGACGTGATGCTGCGACTGCTGCACCCGATCGTCCCGTTCGTCACGGAGGCGCTGTGGACCGCGCTCACCGGGCGCGAGTCCATCGTCATCGCGGAGTGGCCGGGCGACTCCGGCTTCCGCGACGACGCTGCCGAGAAGGAGATCGAGCTCGTCCAGCAGGTCGTCACCGAGGTCCGCCGCTTCCGCAACGACCAGGGCCTCCAGCCCGGCCAGAAGGTCCCGGCCGAGCTGACCCTGACCGGCACGGCGCTCGCCCCGCACGAGTCGGCCATCCGCCAGCTGCTGCGGCTCCAGCCCGCCGGGGACGGCTTCCACGCCACCGCGTCCCTCCCGGTCGCCGGGGCCACCGTCGCGCTGGACCTCTCCGGCACCATCGACGTGGAGGCCGAGCGCAAGCGCCTCACGAAGGACCTGGGCGCCGCCGAGAAGGAGAAGGCCCAGGCCAACGGGAAGCTCGGCAACGAGGCCTTCCTGGGGAAGGCACCGGACAACGTGGTCGACAAGATCCGTGGCCGCCTCGCCAAGGCGGAGACCGACATCGAACGGATCACCGCCCAGCTGGCGAACCTGCCGAAGGGCTGATGGCCTGAAGCCGGAGCCCCCGCCCCCCGACCGACCGGGAGCGCGGGGGCTTCGCCGTGCCGGGGCCGGCGCCGGGCCGGGCGCTGCGCGCGGTGTCCGTGGCCATCCGTAGACTGGCCCTGTGAGTGAGCCCCGCCCTTCAGACCGGCACGACGCGTCCGATCCCGACGACACCTT
This sequence comes from Streptomyces mutomycini, assembly GCF_001700505.1. Lineage (GTDB taxonomy): Bacteria > Actinomycetota > Actinomycetes > Streptomycetales > Streptomycetaceae > Streptomyces > Streptomyces mutomycini. The sequence goes on along the minus strand of NZ_MAPV01000026.1, from coordinate 15,137 downwards.
CGCGGAGATCGTCGACGAGGAGACCCACCGCGACCCCGACCTGGCGGTGATCGAGGCCGGGAGCCGGACGCTGCGCACCCAGTCGGGTCCGCCCCAGGGTGAGGCGGTCCCCGACCGCCCCGCCGACCCCGAGACCGACCGTGCGCTGCGCGAGGTGGAGCAGGAGCTCGCCGGACGCTGGGGCGAGACCAAGCTCGAGCCCTCGGTGACCCGTATCGCCGCCCTGATGGACGTGCTGGGTGAGCCCCAGCGCGCCTACCCCTCGATCCACATCACGGGGACGAACGGCAAGACCAGTACGGCCCGCATGATCGAGGCGCTGCTGAGCGCCTTCGAGCTCCGTACCGGCCGCTACACCTCCCCGCACGTCCAGTCGATCACCGAGCGGATCAGCCTGGACGGCGCCCCGATCGAGGCCGAGCGCTTCATCGAGACGTACAACGACATCAAGCCGTACGTCGAGATGGTCGATGCCCAGCAGCCCTACCGGCTCTCGTTCTTCGAGGTGCTGACGGGCATGGCGTACGCGGCCTTCGCCGACGCGCCGGTCGACGTCGCGGTCGTCGAGGTGGGCATGGGCGGCACCTGGGACGCTACGAACGTCATCGACGCCTCGGTCGCCGTGGTCACCCCCATCTCGCTGGACCACACCGACCGCCTGGGCTCCACCGCCGCCGAGATCGCCGGGGAGAAAGCCGGCGTCATCAAGGAGGGCGCGACGGTGATCCTCGCCCAGCAGCCGGTCGACGCCGCGCAGGTCATGCTGAAGAAGGCGGTCGAGGTCGATGCCACGGTCGCCCGCGAGGGCATGGAGTTCGGCATCGTCTCCCGCGAGATCGCGGTCGGCGGCCAGCTGCTGACCCTGAGGGGACTGGGCGGCGAGTACGACAACATCTTCCTTCCGCTCTACGGGGCGCACCAGGCGCACAACGCGGCGGTGGCGCTCGCGGCCGTCGAGGCGTTCTTCGGCATCGGCGCGGAGCAGGCCCGCAGCCTCGACGTCGAAGTGGTCCGCAAGGCATTCCTCTCGGTGCTCTCGCCGGGCCGTCTGGAGGTCGTCCGGTCCAGCCCGACGGTCGTCCTGGACGCGGCGCACAACCCGGCCGGAGGTCTGGCCGCCTCCGAGGGGATCTCCGAGGCGTTCAGCTTCTCCCGGCTGATCGGGGTCGTCGGCGCGAGTGACGGCAAGGACGTCCGCGGGCTCCTCGAAGCCTTCGAACCGATCTTCGCCGAGGTCGTCGTCACCCAGAACTCCAGCCCGCGTGCCATGGACGCGGACGCGCTCGCCGCGGTCGCCGTCGAGGTCTTCGGCAACGACCGGGTCCAGGTCGAGCCCCGCCTGGACGACGCGCTGGAGGCGGCGATCACCCTCGCCGAGGAAGAGGCCGAATACGCGGGCGCCGGAGTCCTGGTGACCGGATCCGTGATCACGGTCGGCGAGGCCCGGCTGCTCCTGGGAAGGCGCTGACCTGTGCGTACGCTCTGTGCATCCACGCTGATCGGCGAGTTCTTCGTCATCGGCTTCGCCGGACTCGTGGCCATGAAGTCCGAGGACATGTCCATGGCCACGGTCTGGACGGTCTGCGGCATCGGCATGCTGTTGTCCGTACTGCTCTGCGGTGTGATCACCCGACCGGGTGGTATCCAGCTCGGCTGGGTGCTCCAGGTCATGCTGTTGCTGAGCGGCTTCTTCGTCCCGATGATGTTCATCCTCGGCGTGGCCTTCGCTGCCCTGTGGTGGGCCTCGGTGCACTACGGCCGCCGGATCGACGAGGCCAAGGCGCGATGGGCGGCCCAGGCCGAGGCGCAGGACGGCGCCCAGGTCCAGGCGCAGGGATGACGCAGCGTAAGCCCGGCCGCATGACCGCCCGCCCGTCCCTGTAATCTCGCCCTCACCCGCACCGGAAGTCTGCAAGGAGCCGCACATGACCCAGCGCACCCTCGTCCTTCTCAAGCCCGACGCCGTCCGGCGTGGGCTGATCGGCGAGATCGTCAGCCGCATCGAACGCAAGGCCGGCTGGACGATCACCGCGCTGGAGCTGCGCACGCTCGACCAGGAGACCCTGGAGCAGCACTACGGCGAGCACAAGGGCCGTCCGTTCTACGAGCCGCTCGTCGAGTTCATGGCCTCCGGCCCCGTCGTCGCTCTGGTGGCCGAAGGCGAGCGGGTCATCGAGGGCGTCCGCGCCCTCGCCGGCCCCACCGACCCGATCGCCGCCGCGCCCGGCTCGATCCGCGGCGACTTCGGCACGATCACCCGGGAGAACCTCATCCACGCCTCGGACTCCGAGGAGTCCGCAGAGCGAGAAATCAAGCTTTTCTTTCCCGGGCTCTCCTGACTTCGGCTCCGCCAAACAGCGCTCATGACCTGGGGCGACCGAAGTAATTCGGTCGCCCTTCGGCATAGGGTTCCGTATCGCGGGAACCCATCCTTCCGACGTAACGTCACCATGGGTGGAACGGGCAGCCGTTCCGCCCGCCTGGCGAAGGACCCTCGCGCTGTGTCGGTGAATACGGCACTACGATGGAAGCTTCCACGCCCGCAGCGCCAACCTCGCCTACTCAAAACAAGCCATTCTTCGCTTCTTGGGAAGGCCCGACGCATCCTCATGGGGAACAAGGGGAACTCAATGTCGTTCATCGGCCGTGACATGGCTATCGACCTCGGGACTGCCAACACGCTGGTGTACGTCAGGGGGCGCGGCATCGTTCTGAACGAGCCGTCCGTCGTGGCCATCAACACCAACACCGGCGGAATCCTGGCGGTCGGCTCCGAGGCCAAGAAGATGATCGGGCGTACGCCCGGCAACATCGTTGCCGTGCGGCCGCTGAAGGACGGCGTGATCGCCGACTTCGAGATCACGGAGCGCATGCTCCGCTACTTCATCCTCAAGATCCACAAGCGTCGCTACCTGGCCCGCCCGCGGGTCGTCGTCTGTGTGCCCTCCGGCATCACAGGGGTCGAGCGACGCGCCGTCATCGAGGCGTCGACGCAGGCGGGCGCGCGCCAGGTGCACATCATCGAAGAGCCCATGGCCGCGGCCATCGGCTCCGGCCTGCCCGTCCACGAGGCCACCGGCAACATGGTCGTCGACATCGGTGGCGGCACCACCGAGGTCGCCGTGATCTCCCTCGGCGGAATCGTCACTGCCCAGTCGATCCGGGTCGCCGGTGACGAACTGGACAACGCGATCATCCAGCACATCAAGAAGGAGTACTCCCTCCTCCTCGGTGAGCGCACCGCCGAACAGATCAAGATCACGATCGGCTCTGCGTTCGAGATGGAGAAGGACGAGCACACGGAGATCCGCGGACGAGACCTGGTCTCCGGCCTGCCCAAGACCGTCGTCATCTCCGCGACCGAGGTCCGCAAGGCCATCGAGGAACCGGTCAACGCGATCGTCGACGCCGTGAAGACGACGCTCGACAAGTGCCCGCCGGAGCTCTCCGGCGACGTCATGGACCGCGGCATCGTCCTCACCGGCGGCGGCGCGCTCCTGCGCGGACTCGACGAGCGGCTCCGCCACGAGACGGGCATGCCGATCCACATCGCCGAGGACCCGCTGGACTCGGTGGCGCTCGGATCCGGGAAGTGCGTCGAGGAGTTCGAGGCACTCCAGCAGGTACTGGACGCCCAGCCCCGACGGTAGAACACGATGTTCCGCCGTACGGGCACTGCCGTCCCGTACGGCGGAACGTTGGTATACAGGCACGAACATTCCGACGAGGAAGGCACGGCCGCCGCACGTGAGGGACACACGAGAGAGCCGGCTGCTCCTGGTGCTGCTGATCGCCATCGCATTCGCCCTGATCACGGTTGATATCCGTGGCGGCGAGGAGTCGCCGGTGGACGGAGCACGGCAGGCAGCGGCCACGGTCCTCGGACCGGTCGAGAACGGCGTCGCGGCGGCGGTGGACCCGGTGGGCAACGCCATCGGCGCCGTGCGGGACTCCGGTGACCGGCACGACCGGATCGCGGCCCTGGAGCAGGAGAACGCCGCGCTGAAGACGAAGCTCGGCAGCGACGACCGCAACGCCAGCAAGGTCCGTCAGCTCGACACCATGCTGAGGAGCGCCGGAGCCGGCCAGTACGGCATCAAGGGTGCCGAAGTCATCGCCATAGGAGCGGCCCAGGGTTTCTCCTGGACCATCACGATCGACGCGGGGGCCCACGACGGCCTCAAGCGCGACATGACCGTACTGAACGGCGAGGGGCTCGTCGGCCGCGTCACCACCGTTGGCCCGAACACCGCGACCGTCCTGCTGGCCAACGACCCCGACTTCACCGTCGGCACCCGGATGGAGAAGACCGACGAGCTCGGCTTCGCCACCGGACAGGGGTCCCGGCCGCTCTCGGTGCAGTTCCTCAACGGCAAGGCCGACGTGAAGAAGGGCGACCGGCTGGTCACCTTCGGCTCCAGCGGGGACAAACCCTTCGTCCCCGGCGTGCCGGTCGGCGAGGTCGTCCGCGTCGACCCGTCCGGCGGCGACCTGACCCGGACGGTCCACGTCCGGCCGTACGTCGGTTTCACCAAGCTGGACATCGTGGGCATCGTCGTCCAGGCGCCCCGCGAGGACCCCCGTGACATGGTCCTGCCGAAGCAGGCCAAGAAGCCCGAGAAGCCCAAGCCGACTCCGACCGTCACCGTCATGGTCCAGCCGAACGGCGACCTCGTCGACGGCAGCGGAAAGGTCGTCGGGAACATCAACGAGAAGCCCGGCGCATCCGCCTCCCCGGGTGCCTCACCGGACGCCTCCGGCAACGCCGACACGGCCGCCGGTGACGCGGCGAACGAGCAGGAATTGAGCTGATCCCCATGCCCTTCAACCGGACTCTGCTCTCCGCCACCCTCGTCGTGGTCGCCCTCGTCATCCAGGTCTCCGTCCTCGCCCGCCTCCAGCTCCCGGGCGCCACCCCCGACCTGCTGCTCCTCGTCGTCCTCGGACTCGCCTTCGTGTACGGGCCCGTCAGCGGCGCCCTCATCGGCTTCTGCGCGGGGCTCCTCGCCGACCTGGCCCCGCCCGCCGACCACGCCGCCGGGCGCTACGCCCTGGTGCTCTGCCTGATCGGCTACCTCGCCGGTATGGCCCGCCCCGAGAACGGCCGGCTGAAGTCGGCGTTCACCCCGATGGCCTTCGTCTTCGCCGCGGCGGTCGGATCGACCCTGCTGTACGCCGGTGTCGGCTCCCTCGTCGGCGACACGGCCGCACGCCATGTGGGGCTGGGCAGCCTGCTGTTCACCGCGGTGGTGTACGACCTGCTCCTCGCGCCGTTCACCGTCCCGCTGATCATGGCGCTCGCCAGACGCACCGAGAACGACCCGGTCGCCGAGAGCTCCACCGGCGGTGACGTCGCCGCCGGCTGGCTGGCCTCCGGCACCGGGCTGCGGATCGGCAGCCAGCGGGGCGGGATGCGCCTGAGGGCGGCCCGCAGCCGCGCGGCACGCGCGGGAAGGATCAAGGGGGTCAAGCGACTGTGAGCAACATTCCGGAGACGGGGCGGACCCAGCGGGTCCAGATCCGGCTCGTCGTCATCCAGGTCCTCGTCTTCTCCCTGCTCCTGACGCTCGGTGGCCGGCTCTGGTACCTCCAGATCCGCAACGGCGACGAGTACACCGCCGAAGCGGCGGGCAACGGAGTGCAGCAGGTCGTCCAGCCCGCCGTGCGAGGCTCGATCCTCGACGCCCGGGGCGTGCCGCTCGCCGACAACGAGACCCGGCTCGTCGTCTCCGCCAGCCGCACCGAGCTGCTGAAGATGAAGGACGACGGCGTCGGTGTCCTGGCCCGGCTCGCCGACGTCCTGGACATGAAGGCGCAGGACGTCCGGGACAAGGTCCGGCTCTGCGACGCCAAGACCCCCCAGCCCTGCTGGAACGGCTCGCCCTACCAGCCGATCCCGGTCACTGACGAGGCCACGACCCAGCAGGCCCTCACGATCCGGGAGCGTGCCGAGGACTTCCCAGGCATCACCGCCGAACCCACCGCCGTACGCCGCTACGCAGCACCCGGCAAGGCGAAGACCGCACAGGTCCTCGGCTACCTCTCGCCCGTCACCGACGACGAGATCCAGAAGGCGCAGGACGGCCCGTCGCCCTACCTGCGCTCCGACCAGGTCGGCCGCTCGGGCCTCGAGCGCACGTACGACAAGGAGCTGCGCGGCAAGGCCGGCGTCACCCGCTACGAGGTCGACAACCTCGGCCGCGTCATGGGTGAGGCGGAGAACGACCCGGCGGTGCCCGGCTCCAACCTCGTCACCAGCCTCGACGCCCGGATCCAGGCGGTGGCCGAGTACGAACTCGCCCAGGCGATGAAGACCGTCCGCCAGGAGACCGACAAGATCACCGGCCGTAAGTACGAGGCCGACTCCGGTGCCGTCGTCGTGATGGAGTCGAAGACCGGCCGCGTCGTCTCCATGGCCTCGCAGCCCGACTACGACCCCAACGACTGGGTCGGCGGCATCTCCGGCAAGCAGTACGCCAAGCTCACCAGCAAGAAGTCCAACTACCCGCTGCTCAACCGGGGCATCCAGGGTCAGGCACCCGCCGGTTCCATCTTCAAGGTCGTCTCGGCGAGCGCCGCCGTGCGGGCCGGCCACGACTTCGACGACCTCTACGACTGCAGCAGTTCCTACAGCCTCGGCAGCCAGACCTTCGCCAACTTCGAGTCCCAGGGACACGGCCCCATCACCCTCGGCGACGCGCTCAAGTACTCCTGCAATACCGTCTTCTACCGTCTCGGCCACGAGCAGTGGGCGCGTGACGGCGGTATGAAGCCGAAGAAGGACGCCAAGGACTGGTTCTACCGGACCGCCCGTGACTTCGGGCTGGGCGCCGAGACCGGCATCGACCTGCCGAACGAGGTCAAGGGCCGCATCCCCGACCGGAACTGGAAGCAGGACTTCTGGAAGGCGAACAAGGACGCCTGGTGCAAGGAGGGCAAGAAGGGAGGCACCTACGTGCAGCAGATCGCCTATGAGAGCTGCCTCGAAGGCAACCAGTTGAAGGCGTACGACAGCATCAACTACGCCATCGGCCAGGGTGACGTCCTCGTCACCCCCATCCAGATGGCCACCGCCTACGCCGCGATCAGCAACGGCGGCACCCTCTACGAGCCCACCGTCGGCAAGGCCGTGATCAGCCCGGACGGCAAGACAGTCCAGGAGATCAAGCCCAAGGCCCGGGGGAAGCTGCCGGTCGACGCCCAGACCGTCAAGGACCTTGACAAGGGTCTGCGCTCGGTCGTCGAGCCCGGAGGCACCGCAGCCTGGCGGTTCGGCGGCTGGCCGCAGGACAAGATCCCGATGCACGCCAAGACCGGTACCGCGCAGGTCTACGGCAAGCAGACCACCTCGTGGTTCGCGACCTACACCGACGACTACACCATCGTCATGACGATCTCCCAGGGCGGCACCGGGTCGGGCGCCTCCGGGCCCGCCGTCCGCAAGATCTACGACGCGATCTACGGGCTCGACGCAGAGGGGAACCAGGATGTGAAGAAGGCCCTGCTCCCCAAGCCCCAGAAGGCGCTGCCGACGATCCAGCCCGACGGCTCGATCTACGCACCGAAGGTCAGGCCCTACGACCCGCGGCCGGCGCAGCCCGAAGGCCAGGAGGCCGGTCCCGAGTTCGTGCTGCCGCAGCCCTCGGGTCAGCCGGGGCTCACCGGTTCACCGGCGACGACAGGGAGGCGGCCCTGATGGCAGGCGGATTCTCCGTATCCCGCTACGCCCCCGAGCAGGGCTCCTGGGCCAAACTGACCGCCCGCGACTCCGTCGCCCGGCGGCTGGACTGGCCGCTGCTCGGAGCAGCTCTCGCGCTCTCCTTCCTCGGCTCGCTGCTCGTCTGGTCCGCGACCCGCAACCGCGACCACCTCACCCAGGGCGACCCGTACTTCTTCCTCTTCCGGCACGCCATGAACACCGGCATCGGCCTCGCCCTGATGATCGGCACGATCTGGCTCGGACACCGCACGCTGCGCGGTGCCGTCCCGATCCTCTACGGCATCTCGGTGCTGCTGGTCATGGCCGTCCTCACTCCGCTCGGCACCACGATCAACGGTGCCCACGCGTGGATCAAGCTTCCGGCCGGCTTCTCGATCCAGCCCTCCGAGTTCACCAAGATCACGATCATCCTCGGCATGGCGATGCTGCTCGCCGCCCGAGTGGACGCGGGCGACCAGCCCCATCCCGACCATCGCACCGTCGCCAAGGCGCTGGGCCTCGCGGTCGTCCCCATGGCCGTCGTCATGCTCATGCCCGACCTCGGTTCCGTCATGGTCATGGCCGTGATCGTCCTCGGTGTCCTCCTCGCCTCCGGCGCGTCCAACCGGTGGGTCTTCGGGCTCCTCGGCGCGGGCACGGCCGGTGCGGTGGCCGTATGGCAGCTCGGTGTGCTCGACGACTACCAGATCGCCCGCTTCGCGGCCTTCGCCAACCCGGCACTCGACCCGGCAGGCGTCGGCTACAACACCAACCAGGCGCGTATCGCCATCGGCTCCGGCGGACTCACGGGCACCGGGCTCTTCAACGGATCCCAGACGACCGGCCAGTTCGTCCCCGAACAGCAGACCGACTTCGTCTTCACCGTCGCGGGCGAGGAGCTCGGCTTCCTCGGAGCCGGGCTGATCATCGTCCTGCTCGGCGTGGTCATGTGGCGCGCCTGCCGAATCGCCCACGGGACGACCGAGCTGTACGGGACGGTCGTGGCCAGCGGCATCATCGCCTGGTTCGCCTTCCAGTCCTTCGAGAACATCGGGATGACCCTCGGGATCATGCCGGTGGCCGGACTCCCGCTGCCGTTCGTGTCGTACGGAGGCTCGTCGATGTTCGCCGTGTGGGTGGCGGTCGGACTGCTGCAGTCGATCAAGGTCCAACGCCCGATGTCCGCCTGAGGACTTCGCTCCGCCCTGCATATCCGCGCCCATCGCGGATAGATTCGTCCTATGGCGGACTCCAAACGTGAGGTCGAGCGAAAGTACGAAGCGACTCCCGAAACCCGGCTGCCCGACCTGACCCGCGCGGCCGGGGTCTCGGCCGTCGTCCACCGCGGCCTCAGAGAGCTCGACGCCGTCTACTACGACACCGAGGATTTCCGGCTGGCCGCCGACTCCCTCACGCTCCGCCGCAGAACGGGCGGGGACGACGCCGGATGGCACCTCAAGATCCCGGTCTCCGCCGGCGTCCGCGACGAGATCCAGGCCCCCCTCACCGACACCCTGCCGCCGGCCCTCGGCGAGCTGCTCCGTTCCCGAGTACGGGACACCCCGGTGATCCCCGTCGTGCGGATCCTCTCCTCCCGGGACGTCCACCACCTCCTCGACGAGGACGGGGAACTCCTCGCCGAGCTGAGCGTCGACGAGGTCCTCGCGGAGCGCCTCACCGAGGACGGGCACGGCACGACCTCGGCATGGACGGAGATGGAGGTCGAGCTGGCCGACGACGGCGACCCCGCCTTCCTCGACACCGTCGAACGCCGGCTGCGCAAGGCCGGGGTCCGGCCCTCGGCCGCGCCGTCCAAGCTCTCCAGGGCCCTGGCCGAGACCGCCCCGGAAAAGCGCCGGCGGACGAAGAAGGAAGAACCTCCGCCGCGCACCGCGGGTGACCACGTACTCGCCTACCTGCGCCGCCAGGTCGCGGCCCTCGTCGAGCTCGACCCCGCCGTACGCCGGGACCTGCCCGACAGCGTGCACCGTATGCGGGTCGCCACCCGACGGCTGCGCAGCGCCTTCAGGACGTACCGCGCGATACTCGACCGGACCGCCACCGACCCGCTCCGGGACGAGCTGAAGTGGCTCGCCGCCGAGCTCGGGGTCGAGCGCGACCGGGAGGTCCTCGACGCACGGCTCCGCGCCCACGTCGCCGGACTGCCCGACACCCTGCTGCTCGGCCCCGTGAGCGCACGGCTGCAGCTCACCTCCGTGGCCGGGCGCACCGGATCGCGACGGCGGGTCGTCTCCGTGCTCGACGGGGGGCGCTATCTGGCCCTGCTGGACTCCCTGGACGCCCTCCTCGCCGAGCCGCCCCTTCGCCCCGCCGCGAAGCGGGCACCGCGGGACACCCTGGCCGGCGCCGTGCTCAAGGACTACGACCGCCTGGCCACCCGTGTCTCCCACGCCCTGGAACAGCCGCCGGGCGAGGAGCGCGACACGGCCATGCACGAGGCGCGCAAGGCCGCCAAACGCGTCCGTTACGCCGCCGAGGCCGCCAGGCCGGCCCTGGGGAAGCCCGCCAAGAGGTTCGCCAAGCGGATGAAGTCCGTGCAGTCGCTCCTCGGCGACCACCAGGACAGCGTCGTCGCACGGGACGCCCTGCGCACCCTGGCGGTCCAGGCACACGGCGCGGGGGAGTCCGCGTTCACCTGGGGACTCCTGTACGGCCGGGAGGAAGCGGCGGCGGAGGCGCGGGAGCGCGAACTGCCCGATGTCTGGGCGCGGGCGTCGCGCCCCGGACTGCGCGCGGCACTGAAGGGCTGAGCACCGGGTTACGCTTGGTGGTCACCCCTGCCAGCTACGAAGGTCCTCAGATGTCTGCCGAGTCGGTCTTCCCACAGCTCGAAGCTCTGCTCCCGCATGTGCAGAAGCCCATCCAGTACGTCGGCGGTGAGCTGAACTCCACCGTCAAACCGTGGGACGAATGCGACGTCCGCTGGGCACTCATGTACCCGGACGCCTACGAGGTCGGGCTGCCCAACCAGGGCGTCATGATCCTTTATGAGGTGCTCAACGAGCGCGAGGGCGTCCTCGCCGAGCGCACGTACAGCGTGTGGCCGGACCTCGAGGAGCTGATGCGCGAGCACAAGGTGCCCCAGTTCACCGTGGACAGCCACCGCCCCGTCGGAGCCTTCGACGTGTTCGGCCTGAGCTTCTCCACCGAGCTCGGCTACACCAACATGTTCACGGCCCTGGACCTCGCGGGCATCCCGCTGGAGGCCAAGGACCGCACCGTCGACCACCCGATCGTGCTTGCCGGCGGCCACGCCGCGTTCAACCCCGAGCCGATCGCGGACTTCATCGACTGCGCGGTCATCGGCGACGGCGAGCAGGCGGTCCTGGAGATCACCGAGATCATCCGCGCCTGGAAGGCCGAGGGCCGGCCCGGCGGCCGCGAGGAGGTGCTGTTCCGCCTCGCGAGGACGGGCGGCGTCTACGTCCCCGGGTTCTACGACGTCGAGTACCTCCCCGACGGCCGCATCGGCCGCGTCGTGCCCAACAGGTCCGGTGTCCCGTGGCGGGTGTCCAAGCACACCGTCATGGACCTCGACGAATGGCCCTACCCCAAGCAGCCGCTCGTCCCCCTCGCCGAGACCGTCCACGAACGGATGTCCGTGGAGATCTTCCGCGGCTGCACCCGCGGCTGCCGCTTCTGCCAGGCCGGCATGATCACGCGCCCGGTGCGGGAGCGGAGCATCACCGGTATCGGCGAGATGGTCGAGAAGGGGCTCAAGGCCACGGGCTTCGAGGAGGTCGGCCTGCTGTCGCTCTCCTCCGCGGACCACAGCGAGATCGGCGACATCGCGAAGGGCCTCGCCGACCGGTACACCGAGGACAAGATCGGTCTCTCGCTGCCCTCCACCCGCGTCGACGCGTTCAACGTGGACCTGGCCAACGAGCTGACCCGCAACGGCCGCAGGTCCGGTCTCACCTTCGCCCCCGAGGGCGGCTCCGAGCGCATGCGCAAGGTCATCAACAAGATGGTCTCGGAGGAGGACCTGATCCGCACGGTCGCGACCGCGTACGGCAACGGCTGGCGACAGGTGAAGCTGTACTTCATGTGCGGCCTGCCCACCGAGACCGACGAGGACGTCCTCCAGATCGGTGACATGGCGGTCAACGTGATCGCCAAGGGCCGTGAGGTCTCCGGGCAGAACGACATCCGCTGCACCGTCTCCATCGGCGGCTTCGTGCCCAAGCCGCACACGCCCTTCCAGTGGGCCCCGCAGCTCAGCGCCGAGGACACCGACGCCCGGCTGAAGAAGCTCCGGGACAAGATCCGCGACGACAAGAAGTACGGCCGCTCCATCGGCTTCCGCTACCACGACGGCAAGCCCGGCATCGTCGAGGGCCTGCTCTCGCGCGGTGACCGCCGGGTCGGCGCGGTCATCCGCGAGGTCTACGAGTCCGGCGGCCGCTTCGACGGCTGGCGTGAGCACTTCAGCTACGACCTCTGGATGAAGAGCGCGGAGAAGACGCTCCCCGCCTTCGGTGTCGACGTCGACTGGTACACCACCCGTGAGCGGACGTACGAGGAGGTCCTGCCCTGGGACCACCTGGACTCCGGCCTCGACAAGGACTGGCTCTGGGAGGACTGGCAGGACTCGCTCGACGAGACCGAGGTGGAGGACTGCCGCTGGACTCCGTGCTTCGACTGCGGCGTGTGCCCGCAACTGGACCTGGACATCCAGATCGGCCCGACCGGCAAGAAGCTCCTCCCGCTGACGGTCGTGAAGTAGACCTTCCGCGTAACAGCCCGGTGACGAACGCCCGGTCCGGTCAACTCCGGGCCGGGCGTTCCGCGTCGTTGGAGGCATGGACCTCGAGAAGCACGGCCCGCCCCCGCCCCACGAGGGCGGGGAGGGCTGCGTGACCACCCTCGTCAGGATGCCGGTGCGGATCGTGGTGCTGGTGCTCGTCCTGCCGGTCCGCATGCTGTGGGATCTCCTCGTCGTGGGAGGCCGCGCCCTGGAGCGGGTGCTGCTGCGTCCCCTGGGGAGGGCGCTGCAGTGGGTGTACGACCAGGTGCTGGCCCCGGTCGGACGGGCTCTGGTGTGGCTGGCCTTGGCCCTCCTGGTCCGGCCCTGGGTGGGCCTCTGGCGCTACGTGGCCGTCCCGGTCGCCCGCTACGGCGTCGTCGTCCCGCTGGTGTGGCTCCACCGGGCACTGCTGACCCCGGCCGGACACGGTCTGCGGTGGCTGTACGACAGGCTGCTCGTCCCCGCGGTGACCGCGCTCGTCACCGTCCTCCTGGTGTGGCCGGCGGCCGGCGTGTGGCGGTACCTTCTGAAACCGGTCGGGACCGGAGCGCACTGGCTCGTCACGCACCTCCTCGTACTGCCCGGCGTGTGGGTGTACCGGTATGTGCTGACGCCGGTGGGGCACGGCGTCACGTGGACGCTCCGGACGGCCGGGCGGGGGCTCCGGTCCGGTGTCGTGTGGCTGGTCATGACGCTGTTCGTGCTGCCTCTCGGGTGGGTGTACCGGTGTGTCCTGGCCCCGTTGGGGCGGGAAATCGTGGCTGCCGTCGGTGTCGCCTGGCGGATCGCCGGGTTCATCTCGCGCGCCGTCGGCCGCGTGCTGGCCTGGCTGGCGTGGCACCTGGCCGGTGCGCCGGTGACCTGGGTCTACCGCGCGGTGTGCACCCCGGTGGGGCACTTCCTGCGTGACGCGGTCTGGGCTCCCACCAGGCAGGCCGCGCTCGAGGCGGGGCGCGCGGCCCGCGGCGCCCTGGCCTCGGCCCGCGAGACCTTCCGTGCGGCGCGCAGGGACGCATGGCGTGCCCTGCTGGGAAGGCCCCAGGTCGCGGACGCGCGGGAACTCGAAGGGTCCGCTGCGCGTACCCTGGGTAGGACAACGACTGTCCCCAGCGTGGCGCCCGTATCCGAGATCTCCCTGCTCGACGTCGAAAACGTCGAACGGGGGTGAGCCGGAGGGGCACCCCGGGGCACCCCCTGTACTTCGTGGGCGGTCCGCCACCGCGGCCGCCCCGCACCGAGGAGAAGAACCACTGGGCAAGCGACAGCCCGAAGGCCCGCCGCCCGCACCGGCGGTGCAGCGCATCCGACTGCGCTACACCAAGCGGGGCCGCCTCCGGTTCACCAGTCACCGTGACTTCCAGCGTGCCTTCGAGCGGGCGCTGCGCCGCTCCGAGGTACCCATGGCCTACTCGGCGGGATTCACCCCTCACCCGAAGGTGTCGTACGCCAACGCCGCCCCGACGGGCACGGGCAGCGAGGCCGAGTTCCTCGAGATCGCCCTCACCGAGGCGCGGGACCCCGACACCCTGCGCGAACTGCTCGACGCGTCGATGCCCGAGGGCCTCGACGTCATCGACGCGGTGGAGGCCCGCACGTCGGGCCTCGCCGACCGGCTGACCGCCTCCGTATGGGAGATGCGGCTGGACGGGGTCGCCGTGCAGGACGCCGAGAAGGCCGTGGCAGCCTTCCTGGACGCCGAGGTGGTCGAGGTCCAGCGCCGTGCGAAGAACGGCATGCGGACCTTCGACGCCCGTGCGGCCGTGGCCGGCCTGGAGGCCCTTGATCCACAGCCTGATAGGTCCGGGGACCGGCCCTGTGCGATACTGCGGCTGGTAGTGCGGCACGTGACACCTGCCGTGCGACCCGACGACGTCTTGTCCGGTCTCCGAGCTGTGGCCGACCTAACGCCGCCGGTCCCCGCAGCGGTGACCAGGCTGGCGCAGGGGCTCTTCGACGAGGAGTCCGGCACGGTGACCGACCCGCTCGGGCCCGACCGCGAGGCAGCCCCGGCCGTTTCCACGGCCGATCCGGCCGCCGCCGCGACGGCGCCTGAAGGTGCAGGTTCCGCGTAAGGCGGTCGTCGTAGCGCAGCCCTCGGACTCGGGAGCCACCTGGGTCGGGCAGCGCACCGCCCCATAAGACTTTCGCCAGGCCGTGCCCAGAGCGTACGGAACCGGCGAGCCAGACATCAGCTCCCGTGCGGCGCCCGCGCCCCGGACGGCGGTTCGCGCACATCGTGTGAATCGCGTCGGACCGGAATCAGGCGTGGCGCCCGGGAGCGCGACGGGAGAACCGCCCGCATGCACGAGAACGAATCCGGCACGACCGGAAACGCCGAAGAGAACAACGCCCCCGGGGACAAGCTGCCGCCGCGCCGCAGGCGCCGCGCCGCTTCCCGTCCCGCCGGCCCGCCGTCCGGCGCGCCGGACGCGGTCGCCGCCGAGGACGTGACGGCGGCCGTACCGGCCGCGGCCGACGAAGCCCCCGAACCCGCCGCCGAGGCCGCGCCCCCGGCGCGCGCCCGTCGCCGTGCGGTGCGTAAGGCGACCGCTCCGGCGGGTGCGCCGCGGGCCGCCGAGGTCGTGGAGCCGGTCGTCGAGACCGCCCCGGCCGAGGAAGAGGCCGAGGAAGCCCCCGCCGCGGAGACCTCCGTCGTCGAGGCCCCTGTCG
>NZ_MAPV01000259.1 GCF_001700505.1 Streptomyces mutomycini | reverse complement strand
CCGTGCCCGTACGGGCACGGCTCGAAGGCACCCTCGCGGACGCGCTCGCCGGACTCCAGGCCGGGCAGCGGGCCCTGGTGGAGCACCATCACGTGGCCCTGTCCGACCTGGAACGGCTCACCGGGCGGCGCAGGCTCTTCGACAGCCTGGTGGTGTTCGAGAACTACCCCGTCGACCCGGAACGCCTGCGCGAACCCGCACCAGGACTCACAGTCGTCGGAACCCGCTTCCGTGAGGCCACCCACCACCCGGTGACCCTGACGGTCATGCCCGACGGCGACGGCTGGACCGGGGTGCTCGCCCATCGCGCCGGAGTGGAGACCGACGGGCTCGCCGAGGAGCTGCTCGATCTCCTCCGGGCCATGGACAAGCACCTCGACAACGACGTACGCGAGCTCCTGGAGGACCGATGAGCGGGGGACCGGCGAGCGGAGACGTCGCGCCGTCCGCCGAGCGGATCGACCGGCAGCTGATGCGGGTCGCGTACATCCTGGTGCTCGGCACCTTCATGGCCTCGCTGGACGCCACCATCGTCAGCGTCGGAGTCGACGCCCTGGCCGAGGAGTTCGGCGCCTCCGTGGCGGAGATCCAGTGGGTCACCACGGCCTACCTGCTCGCCGTGGTCGCCGCCGTACCCGCGTCCGGCTGGCTGGCCGGACGGTTCGGCGGGCGGCGGACGTGGCTCGTCGCGGTGGGGGTGTTCCTGCTGGGCTCGGTCCTCTGCGCGGTGGCCTGGTCGGTGACCAGCCTGATCGTCTTCCGCGTGGTCCAGGGCCTCGGCGGCGGGCTGCTGCCCGCGACCGGGCAGGCGCTGCTGGCCCGGGTCGCGGGCCCCACCCGAATCGGGCGGGTGATCAGCGTCGTCGCCGTCGTCCCCCTGCTGGCCCCGGTGTTCGGCCCGATGGCCGGCGGCTCCATCCTCAGCGTGGCGCCGTGGCCGTGGCTCTTCCTGGTCAACCTGCCCATCGGGCTGGCCGTCGTCCTGCTCGCCCGCCGCCATGTGCCCGCGGTGCCGCCGTCGACCCGGCGGACGGCGTTCGACCTGCGGGGGGCCCTGCTGCTCTCGCCCGGACTCGCCGTGCTGGTGTACGGGCTGACCGAGGTGGCCCACGGCCGTACCCTCCCCGCGGTGGCCGGTGTCGCGGCCGGGCTCGCGATGCTGGCCGGCTTCACCGTGCACGGCCTGCGGACCCGGCTCACCCCGCTGGTTGACCCCCGGCTGTTCACCCGGCCCCCCTTCGGTGCCGCCGCGCTCGCGCTGCTGGTACTGGGTGCGTCGGTCTTCGGCACGATGTTCCTCCTGCCCCTGTACTTCCAGACAGACCGCGGGCTGTCGGCCTGGGAGGCCGGGCTGCTGCTCGCCCCCCAGGGACTGGGTGCCGCGGTCGGATCGGTGCTGGTCAACCGCACCATCGACAAGGTCGCGCCGCGGACCTTGGTGGTGACGGGCGTCGGCCTGATCCTTGCGGGCACGGTTCCGTTCACGCAGCTCGGCCACCAGCTGCCGGACGCCGCGATCGTCACGGCTCTCGCCGTCCGCGGCCTCGGCATGGCGATGGTCGGCGCACCCGTGATGAACATCGTCTACAGCCGCATCGAGCCCGAACAGCTGCCCCGTGCGTCCGGTGCGCTCAACCTGCTGAGCACGGTCGGCGGTTCGCTGGGAACCGCCACGCTCGCCGTGGTCCTGCAGAGCAGGCTCTCCGCGCGCGGTCCGGACATCGCCTCGGCCTTCGCCGACACCTTCTGGTGGGTGTTCGGCTTCTGCGTGCTCGCGGCGGCCGGGGCCACGAGGCTGCCCCGGACCCAGGCCGGAAAGCCATGATGTGTCCACGCCGGTACCGGCCGGTCCTGCCGCGCCGTCAGCCCGCTACGGCGGCAACGGTCTTGCCGTAAGGCCTGCGAAGGTCCGCGCCGGGGGCGCAGAGCCGTACCCCCGTCCCTTTCGCGTTACCCGCCGCAGGTCCGCGAAGGTGTGGGCCGAACTTTGAACTCACAGATGACAAAGTATGGACTTCCTCAGCAGAAGTCCCCTAGCGTTGCGGCGCCACCGTAGGCGTATTGCTGTTTCGCGGTTCAGTACAGCCCGACCGGAGTGCGACCCCCTTCTGGAGGACCCATGCATCCACGGCTGCTTCTACGTGCCCGGAGACGACTCACCACCCTGCTCGTCGGAGGTTTCCTCGCAGGAGGCGTCTGGGCCGGCCCCCCGGCCGCCGCCGCGCCCGACGCCATCCCGCCCCAGGAACCGGGCGTCACCCTGCGCGTCTTCGACACACAGGTGCCACTCAGCTCCCTGTGTACGCTCAAACCCGGCCAGACGCCCAACCACGACAAGCTGATGTCGACCGTGGACTGGTCGACGGTCGACGACTTCGGCGGCTTCGCCGACAACTTCGTGGCCGAGGCCTCCGGCTATCTGGTCGTCCCCGCCGACGGGACGTACACCTTCCGGCTCAACAGCGACGACGGCTCGCGGCTCACCATCGACGACCGTGAGGTGATCGACCACGACGGCCTGCACGGCGCCGAGCCCAAGGACGGTTCCGTCCAGCTCAACGCCGGGTCGCACCCGTTCAAGGTCGACTACTTCGAGCGGGGCGGCGAGCAGCAGCTGACGCTCGCGTGGAGGCCGCCGGGCGCGCAGGAATTCGGAGTCGTCCCCCGCGAGGCCCTGAGCACGGACGCCGAGGTCGTCCGGGTCACCGCGCCCGGCCGCAAGGAGTGCGAATCCGGCGCGGACAGCCCCGGCGACGGTCTGCCGCTCGCCGGTGTGCGCCCCGACCTCGACCTCACCGATCTGCGCCCGGACGGCTTCGAACCGCAGGTCACCGGCATGGACTGGCTGCCTGACGGACGTCTGGCACTCTCCACGTGGGGTGGATCCGAGAGCCGTACGGGCGAGGTGTACCTCCTGGACCATGTCACGGGTGACACCAGCCGGGAACAGGTGACGGTGAAGAAGGTCGCCGAGGGTCTCCGGGAGCCCATGGGCATCAAGTACGTCGACGGATCTCTGTACGTCTCGCAGAAACACGAGCTGACGCGACTCGTCGACACGGACGGGGACTTCGTCACCGACGAATACCGAACGGTCGCCACCTGGCCGTACGGCGGGAACTTCCACGAGTTCGCCTTCGGGCTGCTCTACCGTGACGGCCACTTCTACGTGAACCTGTCCGTCGCCATCAACTACGGCGGCGCGACCACCGTTCCGCAGCCGGCGCCGGGCCGCGGGGCGACGTACAAGGTCAGCAAGAAGACGGGCAGGATCGAGCCGGTGGCGGGCGGCCTGCGGACCCCGAACGGGATCGGCAGGGGCCCCGGCGGCGACATCTTCACCACCGACAACCAGGGTGGCTGGCTGCCCGCGTCGAAACTCGTCCAGATCAAGAAGAACCGATTCTTCAACCACTACACCGAACCGTCGGGCCCGTTCGACGCCCAGCCCGTCACCCAGCCGGTGCTCTGGCTGCCCCAGAACGAGATAGCCAACTCGCCCAGCACACCGCTGCACCTGACGGAGGGCCGGTTCGCCGGCCAGATGCTGATCGGCGACGTCACCTACGGGGGACTCCAGCGCGCCTACCTGGAAAAGGTGAAGGGCCAGTACCAGGGGGCCGTGTTCCGTTACACGCAGGGACTCGAAGCCGGCGTCAACCGCATCACCATGGGGCCCGACGGTGCGATATACGCGGGCGGTCTCGGCGCCGACGGCAACTGGGGACAGGAGGGGAAGCTGAAGTTCGGGCTGCAGAAGCTCGCGCCGAACGGGGGCAACACCTTCGACATCAAGGAGATGCGCGCCGTTCCCGGCGGCTTCGACCTGGAGTACACCCAACCGCTCTCGAAGGCCACCGCGGAGCAGTTGACGTCCCGCTACCGGGCCGACCAGTGGCGCTACACCCCGACGTCCGACTACGGCGGCCCGAAGATCGCCGAGGAGCAGCTCGCCGTGCGTTCGGCGACCCTCGCCGACGACAGTCGCACGGTGCGGCTGCGACTCGACGGGCTGAAGCCCGGCCGGGTCGTGCACCTGCGCTCTCCGCGTCCCTTCGCCTCCGCGTCCGGGGAGGCACTGTGGAGCACGGAGGCCTGGTACACGCTCAACACGCTGCCGGGCAAGCAGCCGCCGCCGGCCACCCTGTACGAGGCGGAGGAGGCGCGGCTCACGGGAGCGGCCGGCGTCGACACCGACCACTCCGGCTACTCGGGCAGCGGTTTCGTCGACAACTACAGCACCGAGGGCAAGGCCGCGACGACCTTCGACGTGCTGGCCGCCAAGGCCGGCGAGTACGACGTGAACCTGCGCTACTCCAACGGCCCCGACCCGTTCCGGGGCACCAAGTCCCTCTCCCTCCACGTCAACGGGAAGAAGCTGGGGCAGACCGAACTCGCCTCGACCGGCACCTGGGACGCCTGGTCGACGCGGACCGAGCGGATCCGCCTGCACGCCGGGCCCAACACCATCTCCTACCGCGTGGATCCGGGTGACACCGGACACGTCAACCTCGACCTGATCACCGTGCTCCCCCATGGCGCCCCCGTCTCCCTCTTCGACGGCACCACCGCCTCCCAGGAGCAGTGGCAGCACACGGACGGCCGGCGAGTCGAGTGGCCGCCGGCCCCGGAGCGGTCGATGGAGGTGTGCTGCGGTGACATCCGCACCAAGGACGCCTACCAGGACTTCAAGCTGCGACTGGAGTTCCGGGTGCCCCTGCTGCCTGACGACGTCACCGGCCAGGACCGCGGCAACAGCGGCATCTATCTCCAGGACCGCTACGAGCTCCAGATCCTCGACTCGTACGGTGACACGACCCCCGACACGAACGAGGCCGGGGCGATCTACCAGAAGAAGGCACCGGACCTCAACCCGGCCACCGCCCCGGAGACCTGGCAGACGTACGAGGTCACGTTCCGCGCGGCGCGCTTCGACGACAGCGGCGACAAGACCGCCGACGCGCGCGTGACGGTGGTGTGGAACGGCAAGAAGGTCCACGACGACATCGCGATCGACGGACCGACCGGTGCGGGTGTGCCGGAGGGGCCGTCGGCCGGAGCGATCCGTCTCCAGGACCACGGGAACAAGGTGCGATTCCGCGACATCCGGATCGAACCGCTGAGCTGAGCCCCGGGCTCCACCGCCGACGCGGGACACCTGCGAACCGTGGGTGCCCCGCGTCGCACTGCTCGTGCGGGGGGCGGGGGGCGGGGTGCGGGGTGCGGGGGTCAGGCGGGAGGGGCGTCCGACGCGTGCCAGGCGGTGCCGATGCCCTCCAGCCATGCCGGGGGCAGTTCCGCGCGCTCCCATTCCGC
>NZ_MAPV01000258.1 GCF_001700505.1 Streptomyces mutomycini | reverse complement strand
GTACCGGACCGGGCACCCGCGAGCCCCGGGACCGACCCACGCAGCAGGGGCGGGCAGGACCACCACGGCCCCGCCCGCCCCTGAACACCCGCACTCAGTGCCCCGACGTCGCCTTCAGCCCCACCACCGCCACCAGCAGCAGACAGACGAAGAAAATACGGGCCGCGGTGACCGGCTCATTCAGCACCACCATGCCCAGCACCGCCGCACCGGCCGCACCGATCCCCACCCACACGCCGTACGCCGTACCGATCGGCAGCGTCTTGGCCGCATGCGACAACAGCATCATGCTGGCCACGATCCCCAGCCCCGTGAACACACTCGGCCACAGCCGGGTGAACCCCTCGGTGTACTTCATCCCGATCGACCAGCCCACTTCCAGCAGACCGGCGACGATCAGCAGAACCCACGCCACGACGGCACCTCCACGACGAAACACGCGAACAACACGGGTGCGTCGTCTTTGCGGAAACCCGGTACGGCGCGTCTCGTCGGGGTCACACCACCGTAGCAACAAACAGCCGAAGGGCCCGGTGACAACGGTCACCAGGCCCACTCACCACACACACCTACAGATACAGCCCGGTCGAATCCACCGAACCCTCGAACCGGTCCGCAGCCACCGCATGCAGATCCCGCTCACGCATCAACACGTACGCCACACCCCGCACCTCGACCTCGGCGCGGTCCTCGGGGTCGTACAGCACCCGGTCACCCGGCTCCACTGTCCGCACGTTCTGGCCCACGGCAACCACCGCGGCCCATGCGAGACGCCGGCCCACCGCCGCCGTCGCCGGGATCAGGATGCCGCCACCCGACCGCCGCTCGCCCTCGGGCGAATCGGACCGGACCAGCACCCGGTCGTGCAGCATCCGGATCGGCAGCTTGTCGTCGGTGGTGCTCATGCCGTTGTCGCTCACGCTCCGAAACCTACCTGCCCCGAGCCGCTCCGCACGCCCCAGGGCCCGCCCGGAACACGCCTGCGACGCCTGCCGCGCCGCGAGGAACCCGCCCTCAGCGGCGCTTGCTCTGCATCGAAACGGTCAGCAACGCCACCGCACCGACCACCACGAGCGCAGCCGGAATCACCCGCTCCAGCCGCGGCGAACCGTCCTCGGCCACGAACTGCGCCTTCACGTCCGAGACCGAACGGTTCACCGCGACGTACGCACGCCCGGCCGTACGGTCCACCGTCGAGGCGACCTTCGCCTTCGCGTCGCCGATCATCGTCTTCGGGTGCACCCGCACCCCGATCTCGTCCAGCACCACCGCAAGCTGCTCGCGCCTGCTGATGATGTCCGCCTCGATCTGCGCAGGGGTCCTCGTATCCGACACTGCGCCGCCTCCGTGGTCGTCGTCGGGTAAACCTTCATCGACAGTCTGTCAGTTCGGCCGCCCCTACACCCGGCGGCACCCCCTATTACGCTCGGTGCCACACATCCCGCGTGCCACTCGAGGAGAAACATGAGCGAGCGACTGCAGACCGGCGACACCGCCCCCGCCTTCACCCTTCCTGACGCCGACGGGAACGACGTCTCGCTCGCGGACCACAAGGGCCGCAAGGTCATCGTCTACTTCTACCCCGCAGCACTTACCCCCGGTTGCACCAAGCAGGCCTGCGACTTCACCGACAACCTGGACCTCCTCACCGGCGCCGGATACGACGTCATCGGCGTGTCTCCCGACAAGCCGGAGAAGCTCGCGAAGTTCCGCGAGCAGGAGAACCTCAAGGTCACACTGGTCGGCGACCCCTCCAAGGAGACCCTGGAGGCCTACGGCGCGTTCGGCGAGAAGAAGCTTTACGGCAAAGTGGTGACGGGAGTGATCCGCTCCACGATCGTGGTCGACGAAGAGGGCAGGGTGGAGAAGGCCCTCTACAACGTCAAGGCAACCGGACACGTCGCCAAGATCATCAAGGATCTCGGGATCTGAACGATCTGATCTGACGCGGTTCGGGACGATCCCTGCCCAAAAGAGTGTGACCGAAGTCGCAAACAGCCGCAGATTCGGTTTGCAACCGCCATGACTGCGCAGAAGCCTTTCCTGGAACACCGTTCGACGAAAGGAACCGGCCATGGCGGCCTCCGACCCCCACCAGGCGGCCGACCCTGATGCGGTCAAACGTCACCCCGCGCTCTTCCGGGCCATCCGGAAGCGCCAGAACCCCCGGCTACGTCGGACGGACATCACCGTCACCGACGACCAGGCGGTCAAGCGCGCGGTGAAGGCTGCGTCGCTCGGTAACGCCATGGAGTGGTTCGACTTCGGCATCTACTCCTACCTGGCCGTCACCATCGGGCATGTCTTCTTCCCGTCCGGGAACGACACCACCCAGTTGCTCTCGTCGTTCGCGACCTTCGCCGTGGCCTTCCTCGTCCGGCCCCTCGGCGGGATGTTCTTCGGCCCCATGGGCGACAAGATCGGCCGCAAGAAGGTCCTGGCCCTCACCATGATCCTCATGGCGATCGGCACCTTCGCGATCGGTCTCATCCCCTCCCACGACACCATCGGCGTCTGGGCCGCGGTCCTGCTGATCTTCTTCCGTATGCTCCAGGGCTTCTCCACCGGCGGCGAGTACGGCGGCGCCTCGACCTTCATCGCCGAGTACGCCCCCGACAAGCGCCGGGGCTTCTTCGGCAGCTTCCTCGAATTCGGCACACTGGCCGGATACGTCGGTGCCGCCGGGCTCGTCACCCTCCTGTACGCCGTCCTGGACACGGGCCAGATGGAGTCCTGGGGCTGGCGCATCCCGTTCCTCGTCGCCGGTCCCCTCGGCCTCGTAGGCCTCTACCTGCGACTCCGCCTGGACGAGACACCCGCATTCCAGAAGCTGGAAGGCGGCACCACCCACGCCACGGAGGCCGCCGACCACGTCGAGACCACCGCCAAGGGTGACCTCGCGAAGATCTTCCGCCAGTACTGGCCGACGCTGATCCTCTGCATCGCCCTGGTCGGCGCGTACAACATCACCGACTACATGCTGCTGTCGTACATGCCGACGTACCTCTCCGACGAGCTCGGCTACAGCGAGACCCACGGACTGCTCATCCTGCTGGGCGTCATGGTCTTCCTGATGCTGATCATCAGCCAGTTCGGCAAGCTCTCGGACCGCTTCGGCCGCAAGCCGCTGCTGATGACCGGCATGCTCGGCTTCCTGTTCCTGTCGCTGCCGTCCTTCCTCCTGATCCGCCAGGGAAGCATCCCGGCGATCATCATCGGCATGCTGATGATGGGCCTCTCGCTGGTCTGCCTGCTGGGCACGATGTCCGCGGCTCTTCCGGCCCTGTTCCCGACCAACGTCCGCTACGGCTCCCTGTCGGTCGGCTACAACATCTCGGCCTCGGTCTTCGGCGGCACGACGCCGCTGGTGATCACGGCCCTGATCAGCTGGACCGGCTCGAACCTCATGCCGGCGTACTACGCGATGGCGGCGGCCCTGGTCGGCGTGATCGCGGTGGCCTGCATGAAGGAGACCGCCAACCAGCCCCTGGCCGGCTCCCCGCCCTCGGTGGAGACGGCGGAGGAGGCGGCGGACCTGGTCCACGCCCAGAGTCCGGAGCCGAAGTTCTGACGCACAGCTCCTGCTCGAAGGGCCCGCACCGCTTCCGATGAAGCGGTGCGGGCCCTTCCGCATCTCGTCGCACTACGGACGTGACCATCCGATCAACGGTTCACTGCTCCGGTCACCGGTACGTGGCGCCGGGGAAGCAGGTCAGCCCTCGATGGGGCCACGCACCCCGCCCGAACCGCATGAACGCTACGATGGCAGCGGCTGGCGGCCGTTGCTGAATTGGTATAAGCGCGACACTTAGGATGTCGTGGGAGAAATCCCATGTGGGTTCGAGTCCCATCGGCCGCACACCTTTTATCGAAGGCCCGGTTCGCGCAAGCTGCGACCGGGCCTTCGGCGTACCTCGGGTGTCAGCCCACCAGCTCCCGCACCACCGGCACCAGTGCCCGGAACGCCTTCCCCCGGTGGCTGATCGCGTTCTTCTCGTCCGGGGTGAGCTCCGCGCACGTCCGGGTCTCGTCGTCCGGCTGGAGGATCGGGTCGTAGCCGAAGCCGTAGCCGCCGGCCGGTGTGTGACGCAGGGTGCCGGTGAGGCGGCCCTCGACCACGCGTTCCGTGCCGTCGGGGAGGGCTAGGGCCGCGGCGCAGGCGAAGTAGGCGCCGCGGTGCGGGGTGTCGATGTCGGAGAGCTGGGCGAGGAGCAGGTCCAGGTTGGCCCTGTCGTTGCCGTGGGCGCCTGCCCAGCGGGCCGAGAAGATGCCGGGGGCTCCGCCGAGTACGTCGACGCAGAGGCCGCTGTCGTCGGCGATGGCCGGGTGGCCGGTGGCCCGGGCCAGGGCGTGGGCCTTGAGGAGGGCGTTCTCGGCGAAGGTGACGCCGGTTTCCTTGACGTCGGGGACGTCGGGGTACGCGTCCGCGCCGACGAGGTCGTGGGTCAGGCCCGCGTCGGCGAGGATCGCGTGGAGTTCGGTGATTTTCCCGGCGTTGCGGGTGGCGAGGATCAGGCGCGTCATGCGTCGATTATCGCCGTACGGTCACGGGGTGCAGACCTTGCCGATCTCGGTGGCGGCGTCCGTGACGGGGTTGATGTCCGGGGTGGCGTCACCCTTCTCGATGGACTCGCGGACGTTGGTGACCCCGGCCTGGAGGTCGTCGACGGCCTTGTTGAGGTCGGCGTTGTCCGTGGTGTCGCCGAGGTCCTTGAGTTCCTTGTCGATCTGGTCCAGGGCCTCTGTGGCCTGGGTCGGGTCGTCGGAGGCGCTGGACACGGCCTGCTGGAGGTTGTTGACGCTGGTGGCGATGGCGTCGGCGGTGCGGACGCAGTCGAGGGCCTTGTCGACGGCGCCGCAGCCCGCGGCGGCGGTGAGTGTCAGCAGGGTGGCCGTGACGGCGAGTGCGGTGCGGTGCTTGCGGCGCGAGGCCATGGTGCGGTCCCTCCCCGGGGGTGGATACGTGGACGGACGCACGGTTCGATCCGTGCGTCCGTATCCGATACGACGCTGTGCGCTGGGTATTTGGTTGCTTCTTTACTCGCCGAGTGTGCGGGCGAGTGCCTCTTCCTGGAGCTTGGCCAGGTCGGTGCAGCCGGCGGTGGCGAGGTCGAGGAGTGCGTTGAGTTCGGCGCGGTCGAAGGGTTCGGCCTCGGCGGTGCCCTGGACCTCGACGAAGCGGCCGTCGCCGGTGCAGACGACGTTCATGTCGGTGTCGGCGCGGACGTCCTCCTCGTAGCAGAGGTCGAGGAGGGGAACGCCGTCGACGATGCCGACGCTGATCGCGGCGACGGTACCGGTGAGGGGCTTGCGGCCGTGCTTGATGATCTTCTTGCCCTGGGCCCAGGCGATGGCGTCGGCGAGGGCGACGTAGGCGCCGGTGATGGCGGCCGTGCGGGTGCCGCCGTCGGCCTGGAGGACGTCGCAGTCGAGGACGATGGTGTTCTCGCCGAGGGCCTTGTAGTCGATGACGGCGCGCAGCGACCGGCCGATGAGGCGGCTGATCTCGTGGGTACGGCCGCCGATCTTGCCGCGTACGGATTCGCGGTCGCCGCGGGTGTTGGTGGAGCGGGGCAGCATGGAGTACTCGGCGGTGACCCAGCCTTCGCCGCTGCCCTTGCGCCAGCGGGGGACGCCTTCGGTGACGGAGGCGGTGCAGAAGACCTTGGTGTCGCCGAAGGAGATGAGTACGGAGCCTTCGGCGTGCTTGCTCCATCCGCGTTCGATGGTGACGGGGCGGAGCTGTTCGGGGGTGCGGCCGTCGATACGAGACATGGCGTCGAGCCTATCGGCTGAGGGGCCGGGGTCCGTCCGGGTGCACGGCAGGCCCCGCTCCGGGCCGGCCGGGGGCGGAGCGGGGCCTGCGCGTGG
>NZ_MAPV01000257.1 GCF_001700505.1 Streptomyces mutomycini | reverse complement strand
TCGTGGCCCGGATCTCCACCAGCTGACGCGGTCGGACCTTGCGGGCGGGCACGGAATAGAGGTTGCCGCCGAAGGCGACCAGGCAGTCCTTGCCGACCGGCCGCAGATGCCGTTCGGCCACCAGATACGGAGTCTCCGGCAGCGGTTTGAGGGCCATGTGGTCGCGGGCCGCCCGCTCGCCGATGATCTGCTGGTGAGTCCTGTGGGCCTGGGCGCGTCGCTGCGGCACCCAGGTGGTGAAGGCGGCGTCCATCTCCTCGACGGAGGAGAAGGACCGGCCGGAGGACGTGGTCTCGGACGATGAGGACCTGCCGTTCGACGCGTCCTTTGCCGGTGGGCCGGTAGGCGGCCAGGACGTCGATGTCGAAGTCATAGTGGCCGGCGAAGCCGACCGCCTCCGGGTACAGCGGGACCGCCTCGCCCGGAGCGACGTGGCGTCGGACGACGGTCTTCGTGCGGTCATAGACGATCGTCATCGGGACGCCGCCGAAATGGGCGAAGGCCCGGCGGTGGCAGTCGAAGAACGTCTGGAGGTCCTGGCTGGTGGTGAAACAGCAGAACGGGTCGCGTGAGTACGACAACGTCATATGGAAGGAGTAGACCTTCCCGATACCCATGTGGGCGAGGATCTTTCCCTC
>NZ_MAPV01000256.1 GCF_001700505.1 Streptomyces mutomycini | reverse complement strand
CCTCCGACGGCCCCGCCCGCAGCCCCCGGGCAGCCCGCGCTGCCCGTCGCCGGCGATGCCACCGGCTGGTCCATGGACGAGCGCCTCTACAACCAGATCTGGGGCATGTTCGAGGACCTCGCACGTGCGGTCGCCGCCTACCGCAGCGCCGTCGACTTCGCCGAGTCCCGGATGGACCAGGAACTCGACCGGGCCCTCTCCGATCCGCGCAGCCGCATCGGCGGGGCGGGCGACCGCGCACGCGCGCAGGCCCGGGCCAAACGCGACGAACTCACCGGCCGGGCACGCGAGGCGCTCGACCGTGATCTCGCCCAGCTCACCGCCGAGTCCGCTGTCGTCGAGCCTGCGCTCCCCGCCGCGTACGCGGGCTGGGACAACCCCGTCTGGCACGGCTACCGCGTCCCGATGGAGATCCCGATGGCCCTGCGCATCGGTGACCTCCGCCTGCCCGAGGTCACGGACCTGCGTATCCCTCTGCTGGTGCGGCTTCCCCTGGAGCGCGGCATCTGGGTCGACAGCGGACGCACGGCCTCCGAGGCGGCCGCGGCGACCACCGGGGACCAGTTGCGAAGGCCGGCCATGGAGACGGCCGTCGCGCTGGCGGCGAGGCTGCTCGCCGTCTACCCGACGGACGAGTTCTCCGTGCACGTCATCGACCCGGCCGGTTCCGCGGCCGGCTCCCTCGCACCCCTGTCCGGCTCCGGCGTCCTCGCAGGGCCGCCCGCCGCCGGGGCGGAGGGGGTGTCCTCGGTCCTCGCCCACCTCACCCGGCGCGTCGATCTCCTGCAGATGGCGCTCAGGGCCGGTGCCGCGGACGCGCTGCCCCCGGACCTCGACACGGGGGAGCATCTGCTGATCGTCAACGACTTCCCGCACGGCTTCGACGACAGGGCCGTCACCCACTTGCGCTATCTGGCCGACGAGGGCCCCTCGGTGGGCGTGCACCTGCTGATGGTGGCCGACCGCGAGGACGCCCGCGCCTACGGCCCGGTGCTCGACCCGTTGTGGCGGTCCCTGCTGCGGATCACGCCCGTGGCCGACGACCACCTCGCCGACCCCTGGGTGGGCCACGCGTGGACGTACGAGCCGTCGATGGCGCCCCAAGGCAGCCGCGTCCTGGAGCAGGTGCTCGCCCTGGTGGCCGCGGCGCGGCGCGCGGGCTACCGCTGAGTGTGGTGACGCCAGGTCAGAAACCTCCACGAGGTCTCTGACCTGGCGTTTTGGGTGCGCCTTGGTACGGACTTTACTGTTTCTTGGTGCTTCATGTACTGTTCTTGGTGCGGAGGGGAGTACTCCCGATCGCGGCGTTCCCGTCAGTACGGACTGTGACCGGTCCCGGGGCGCCGGCCCGGCGCGCATCCCGCGCTCCCGGGTGGAAGAGACCTCCGGCAGCGACGACGCTGATCTATAGCCGTAGCGAACTGCCGGAGGCGCAGTGGACGTTTCATGGACCCTCTGGGCGCTGACCATCTTTGGTCTGTGCGCCCTCATCGCCGTCGACTTCTTCATCGGGCGCAAGCCTCATGACGTGTCGACCAAGGAAGCCGGAATCTGGACCATCGTCTGGATCGCCCTGGCCGTACTCTTCGGACTAGGACTGCTGGTCTTCGGGGAGAGCCAGGCCTCCGGCGAGTTCTTCGCCGGCTTCATCACCGAGAAGTCGCTCAGTGTCGACAACCTCTTCGTCTTCGTCCTGATCATGGCGAAGTTCTCGGTGCCCTCCCACCTCCAGCAGCGGGTGCTGCTTATCGGTGTGCTGATCGCCCTGGTGCTGCGTGCGATCTTCATCGCGGCCGGTGCCGCGGTCATCGCCAACTTCTCGTGGATCTTCTACATCTTCGGCGCGTTCCTGATCTACACCGCCTGGAAGCTGATCCAGGAGGCGCGGGCCGACGAGGACGAGGAGGAGTTCGAGGAGAACCGACTCCTGAAGTCGATCGAGCACCGCTTCGGTGTCGCCGACAGGTACCACGGGACCAAGCTCTTCATCCAGAGCAACGGCAAGCGCGTCCTGACCCCGCTCATGGTGGTCATGCTCGCCATCGGCACCACCGATGTGCTGTTCGCGCTGGACTCCATCCCGGCGATCTTCGGCCTGACCCAGGACCCGTACATCGTCTTCACCGCCAACGCCTTCGCCCTGATGGGTCTGCGTCAGCTGTACTTCCTCATCGGCGGTCTGCTGAAGAAGCTGGTCCACCTCAGCTACGGGCTGTCGGTGATCCTCGGCTTCATCGGCGTCAAGCTGGTGCTGCACGCCCTGCACGAGTCCGGGGTGCACGTCCCGGAGATCTCCATCCCGTTCTCCCTCGCCTTCATCTGCGGTGTCCTCGTGATCACCACGATCACCAGCCTCATCGCCAACAAGAAGCAGGAAGCGGCGGAGAAGGGCGTGGAGGGCGAAGAGCGGAAGGACGACAGCGAGAACGTCGGCGCGGAGAAGTAGCGCCGCACGGACACGACGACGGCCGGGGCCCCGTGAGGGCACCCGGCCGTCGGGCGTTCACCGGTTCACCAGCCGCGCTCGCGCCACTTCGGCAGCTGCGGGCGCTCGGCGCCGAGCGTGGTGTCGTGACCGTGGCCGGGATAGACCCACGTCTCGTCCGGCAGGCGGTCGAAGAGCTTGGTCTCCACGTCGTGGAGCAGGCTCGCGAACGCCTCCGGGTCCTTATGCGTATTGCCCACGCCGCCGGGGAAGAGGCAGTCCCCGGTGAACACGTGCGGGGCCCCGTGCGGGTCGTCGTAGACCAGTGCGATGGACCCCGGGGTGTGGCCGGTCAGATGCCTGGCGGTCAGCCGTACCCGGCCCACCCGGATCGTGGCGCCGTCCTCGACGGGTTCGTCGGTCGGCACCGGGATGCCCTCGGCGTCGTACCTCCCGGCGTACGTCCGCGCTCCGGTGGCCGCCACCACCTCGCCGAGCGCCTGCCAGTGGTCACCGTGCCGGTGCGTCGTGACGACGGACGCGATGCCGTCCTCGCCGATCAGTCGCAGCAGGGTTGCCGCCTCGGCGGCCGCATCGATCAGCAGCTGCTCGCCGGTGGCCCGGCAGCGCAGCAGATACGCGTTGTTGTTCATCGGGCCGACGGCGACCTTGGAGATCATCAGATCCGTCAGCTCGTGCACGTCCGCAGGTCCGCCGACCTTGACCGTTCCGCTGTACGTCATGTGACGCAGCTTATAGCGGCGGCAGCGCGGGAAGGCTGCCGCCTTCCACGGCGAGCGCGGAGCCGTCACGGCGTCCGCAGAGCCAGCCGAGGATGTCGGGGGCCGTGCCCCTGACGGTGACCGGAGTGCCGTCGGCCCCGCCACCCGTGGTCCAGAGCCTGCCGTCGGGGGTGACCGCCGTGGTGGGGACGACATCGGGATGCCCGGCGAAGCGCTCGGCCAGGAAGTCGTTCTCCCGGGTCACGAACTCCTCCGGAAGATCCTCCAGCTCGTACCCCACCCCCAGGTCGACGTGGTGCAGCTCGACCTCGGCCCAGCGGCGGAAGGGGATGCGGGATGCCGAGTCCGTCACACCGTTGCGCATCGTGACCGTGCGTGACCAGTCTGCCGGTGCCGCGGCCGCGGTCAGGAGGGCCGCTCCGCTCCCGCGCAGGTCGGCGAGGTGCTCGACCAGGGGCCGGGGTGCGTCGCGTTCGATGTCGGCGTCCCGGGTTTCGCTGCTCGCGTACATCGGGCGCCCCTGGAGAACATTTATGAGGGCGTCGGCGTTACGTGACAGGTGGGCAAGAACATGGCCGCGGCTCCAGCCCGGCAGACGCGACGGCTCGGCAACGGAGCCGTCGTCCAGCTTGCCCGCGGCGCCGAGCAGTCGATCGGTCGCTTCACGGACGGCTTCCAGGTCGTGCACATGATCAGTCATGGGCCGAGCGTAGTCCCCCCACTCATTCGGGTGACGGAGTCTCCTGCCGACCGTAAATCGAATGCGCGTGCTATACGCTCGGAGTCGAAAGCTTCGTACACCGCTGAGGCGCCCCCCATAGGCTGGGACGGGGCCCAGTTCCCCCACTTCTCTCCAGAAAGGTGCGGACCGGCGTGGCCGACCGTCTCATCGTCCGTGGCGCGCGCGAGCACAACCTGAAGAACGTCTCGCTCGATCTCCCCCGTGACTCCCTCATCGTCTTCACCGGGCTCTCCGGATCGGGCAAGTCCTCGCTCGCGTTCGACACGATCTTCGCCGAGGGGCAGCGGCGCTACGTGGAGTCGCTCTCCTCGTACGCCCGCCAGTTCCTCGGCCAGATGGACAAGCCGGACGTGGACTTCATCGAAGGCCTCTCGCCCGCCGTCTCCATCGACCAGAAGTCGACCTCGCGCAACCCGCGCTCGACGGTCGGCACCATCACCGAGGTCTACGACTATCTCCGGCTGCTGTTCGCCAGGATCGGCAAGCCGCACTGTCCCGAGTGCGGGAGGCCCATCGCGCGCCAGTCGCCGCAGGCCATCGTGGACAAGGTGCTCGGCCTGCCCGAAGGCAGCCGCTTCCAGGTCCTGTCCCCGCTGGTGCGCGAGCGCAAGGGAGAGTTCGTCGACCTCTTCGGTGATCTCCAGACCAAGGGCTACAGCAGGGCCCGGGTCGACGGCGAGACCATCCAGCTGTCCGAGCCGCCGAAGCTGAAGAAGCAGGAGAAGCACACCATCGAGGTGGTCATCGACCGCCTCACCGTGAAGGACAGCGCCAAGCGCCGGCTGACCGACTCCGTCGAGACGGCGCTCGGTCTCTCCGGCGGCATGGTCGTGCTCGACTTCGTCGACCTCGAGGCGGACGACCCCGAGCGTGAGCGGATGTACTCCGAGCACCTCTACTGCCCGTACGACGACCTCTCCTTCGAGGAGCTGGAGCCCCGCTCCTTCTCCTTCAACTCTCCTTTCGGCGCCTGTCCCGACTGCACGGGCATCGGCACGCGGATGGAGGTGGACCCGGAGCTGATCGTCCCGGACGAGGACAAGTCCCTGGACGAGGGAGCGATCCACCCCTGGTCGCACGGCCACACCAAGGAGTACTTCGGCCGTCAGATCACGGCGCTGGCCGAGGCACTGGGATTCCGTACGGACATCCCCTGGGCCGGGCTGCCCCAGCGCGCCAAGAAGGCGCTGCTCCACGGCCACAAGATCCAGACCGAGGTCCGCTACCGCAACAGGTACGGGCGCGAGCGCGCCTACACCACACCCCGTTTCGAGGGTGCCGTCCAGTACGTCAAGCGGCGTCACTCGGAGGCCGAGAGCGACTCCAGCAGGGAGCGCTTCGAGGGCTACATGCGCGAGGTAGCGTGCCCGACCTGTGAGGGAACCCGGCTCAAGCCGCTGGTCCTCGCGGTGACGGTGATGGAGAAGTCCATCGCCGAGGTCGCCGCGATGTCGATCAGCGAGTGCGCCGAATTCCTCGGCCGCCTCAAGCTGAACGCACGGGACAAGAAGATCGCCGAGCGGGTCCTCAAGGAGGTCAACGAGCGGCTGAAGTTCCTCGTCGACGTGGGCCTCGACTACCTCTCGCTCAACCGTGCCGCGGGGACCCTCTCCGGCGGTGAGGCCCAGCGCATCCGGCTCGCCACCCAGATCGGTTCCGGGCTCGTCGGTGTGCTGTACGTGCTGGACGAGCCGTCCATCGGTCTGCACCAGCGCGACAACCACCGGCTGATCGAGACCCTGGTCAGGCTCCGGGACATGGGCAACACGCTCATCGTCGTCGAGCACGACGAGGACACCATCAAGGTCGCCGACTGGGTCGTGGACATCGGCCCCGGGGCCGGCGAGCACGGCGGCAAGGTCGTCCACTCCGGCTCGCTGAAGCAGCTGCTGGCCAACAAGGAGTCGATCACAGGTCAGTACCTCTCGGGCAAGAGGGCGATCGAGATGCCGGACCTGCGGCGCCCCGTGGACCCCGGCCGCCGTCTGACGGTGCACGGCGCCCGCGAGAACAACCTCCAGGACATCGACGTGTCCTTCCCGCTCGGTGTGCTCACGGCTGTCACCGGAGTCTCCGGATCGGGCAAGTCGACCCTGGTCAACGACATCCTGTACACACACCTGGCGCGCGAGCTCAACGGCGCCAAGTCGGTGCCCGGGCGGCACACCCGGGTCGACGGCGACGACCTCGTCGACAAGGTCGTCCACGTCGACCAGTCGCCGATCGGACGCACACCCCGGTCCAACCCGGCGACGTACACCGGAGTCTTCGACCATGTCCGCAGGCTGTTCGCCGAGACGATGGAGGCGAAGGTGCGCGGCTATCTGCCGGGCCGCTTCTCCTTCAACGTCAAGGGCGGCCGCTGCGAGAACTGCTCCGGCGACGGCACGATCAAGATCGAGATGAACTTCCTGCCCGACGTGTACGTCCCGTGCGAGGTCTGCCACGGCGCGCGCTACAACCGGGAGACGCTGGAGGTCCACTACAAGGGCAAGTCCATCGCCGAGGTGCTGGACATGCCGATCGAGGAGGGCCTTGAGTTCTTCGAGGCCGTCCCGACGATCGCCCGCCACCTGCGCACCCTCAACGAGGTCGGACTCGGATACGTCAGGCTCGGCCAGTCCGCGCCGACCCTCTCCGGCGGTGAGGCGCAGCGGGTGAAGCTGGCGAGCGAGCTGCAGAAGCGCTCCACCGGCCGCACGGTCTACGTCCTGGACGAGCCGACGACCGGTCTGCACTTCGAGGACATCAGCAAGCTCATCTCGGTGCTGTCGGGCCTCGTCGACAAGGGCAACACGGTGATCGTCATCGAGCACAACCTCGATGTGATCAAGACCGCCGACTGGGTCGTCGACATGGGCCCCGAGGGCGGCAACGGCGGCGGTCTGGTCGTCGCAGAGGGCACTCCGGAGCAGGTCGCCTCGGTGCCGGCAAGCCACACCGGGAAGTTCCTCCAGGACGTCCTGGGCGCGGACCGGATCGGTGAGGCCGCAGTGCCCGCCGCGCGCAAGGCCCGTAAGGCCCCCGCGAAGAAGGCCGTCGCGGCAAAGGCGACCACGCCCCGCAGGACGGCCACGGCCAAGGCGACAGGGAAGGCCGAGCAGCCCGCGCCGAAGAAGGCCGCCCGCGCGCGGAAGGCCTGACGCCGGCGTCGACGGGGCGGACCCCGCACAGGGGGCCGCCCCGTCGACGGCCGGCCGTGTCCCCTCTCCGGGGGCCGGGCGAAAGGCCGGCGTTCTCTGTCGGTATCGTCGGGTCTGTCGCCCATGCCTTCAGACGCGGCCCGTGCCCGGATTCCGTGGCACCCGGTGCCCCGGACGGTGACGGCGGCTCTCTGTCCCCCCGACCTGTGGAGAGCGCATGTCCGGTCTGCCCGCCGCCCGCCGTACCGTACTGAAGGGCGCCGCGCTCGCCGGTGCCGCCGGGCTGGGGGCGGCCGCCTGTTCGACCGACTCGAAGCTCGGCCACGCGCAGACGCCCACGCCCACCGCACCCGTGGAGCTCGGCTCGGCGGACGAGGTCCCGGTCGGCGGCGCCAAGCTCTACCGGGAGCAGCGGGTCGTCGTGAGCTGTCCCGCCGCCGGCCAGTACAAGGCATTCAGCGCGCAGTGCACCCACGCGGGCTGCCTCCTGGACAAGGTCGAGGGCAACGAGGGCAACTGCCCGTGCCACGGCAGCCGCTTCGACATGACCACGGGCAAGGCGCTGCAGGGGCCGGCCACGGTGCCGCTGCCCTCCGTCCCCGTGAAGCTCGAGGGCGGAAAGCTCGTCGCGGGACCCGGGGCCTGACCGCCCCGGCAGCTCGTCGCGAGCCTCCGGGCTCCTGGAAATGCCGCTCTGTCACTGCCCGCCAGTAGGGTGTGAGACATGGCAGACCCCTCCAGCTACCGCCCCAAGCCGGGACAGATCCCCGACTCCCCGGGGGTCTACAAGTTCCGCGACGAGCACCGCCGGGTGATCTACGTCGGGAAGGCCAAGAACCTGCGCCAGCGTCTGGCCAACTACTTCCAGGACCTGGCCGGTCTGCACCCCCGCACCCGCACGATGGTCACCACGGCTGCCTCCGTGGAGTGGACCGTGGTCTCCACCGAGGTCGAGGCGCTCCAGCTGGAGTACTCCTGGATCAAGGAGTTCGACCCCCGGTTCAACGTCAAGTACCGCGACGACAAGAGCTACCCCTATCTGGCGGTCACGCTCAACGAGGAGTTCCCGCGCGTCCAGGTCATGCGCGGCGCCAAGAAGAAGGGCGTGCGCTACTTCGGTCCGTACGGCCACGCCTGGGCGATCCGCGAGACCGTGGACCTGATGCTCCGTGTCTTCCCCGTGCGCACCTGCTCCGCGGGCGTCTTCAAGAACGCCGAACGGACCGGCCGGCCCTGTCTCCTCGGCTACATCGGGAAGTGCTCCGCCCCGTGCGTCGGACGGGTCACCCCCGAGGAACACCGGGACCTGGCCGAGGAGTTCTGCGACTTCATGGCAGGCCGGACCGGGACGTACATCCGCCGCCTGGAGAAGGACATGATGCAGGCGGCCGAGGAGATGGAGTACGAGCGGGCGGCCCGGCTGCGTGACGACGCGGGAGCGCTGAAGCGGGCCATGGAGAAGAGCGCCGTGGTCCTCGCCGACGCCACCGACGCGGACCTGATCGCCGTCGCCGAGGACGAGCTGGAAGCGGCTGTCCAGATCTTCCACGTCCGCGGCGGACGGGTCCGGGGCCAGCGCGGCTGGGTCACCGACAAGGTCGAGGCCGTCGACACGGCGGGGCTGGTGGAGCACGCGCTCCAGCAGCTCTACGGGGAGGAGTCGGGCGACTCCGTGCCCAAGGAAGTGCTCGTCCCGGCGCTCCCCGAGGACCCCGACGCCGT
>NZ_MAPV01000255.1 GCF_001700505.1 Streptomyces mutomycini | reverse complement strand
CACCCCGACCCCAGTACCTCCCGCGCCGGAGGAGCCACCGCCACCGCAGGAGCCGCCGCCCGCGCCGGTGGTCTACCAGGTGAACGAGCTGGCGTACTCCGTCACCGGTGACCACACCGGTCCCGAGGTCCTGCTCGGCGGCAGCAGCGGTGTGTTCTGGCAGCGCCGAGGGCTGTCGATCGCCGCGACGACGTACGACCACGGTGTGACCGCCCCCTCCCGCTCGTCGGTCACCGTCCAGCTCAACCGGACGTGCACCAGCTACGACGCGATGGCGGGGGTCGACGACCTGACCCTGGGGCTCGGCGCCGTGCGTTTCTCGGTGTACGACGGCGAAGGGGCGCGGCTGTGGCGGTCCCCGGTGGTGCGGGGCGGTGAGCCAGCCGTACCGGTGAGCGTCGGCCTCGAGGGCGCGAAGACGATCCGGCTCGTCGTGGAGCCGTCGGGACCGCTCGGCGGGGTCGCGCTGGCCGACTGGGCCCAATCGCGCATCAGCTGCCGCTGAGCTCCGCGGCGACACATCTCGGGACGCCCGAGGCCGCTCGGAACGTCGGGGCGAGGGCGGCGGGCAGGGTGTGTGTGCGGCCACGCACCGCCGCCTCCTCCGGCACGGAGACGAGTGCGACGGCAGCCCTTACGCCTGCAGGGTGCGGCGGGCCGGGACGACGCCGCCCGCCACCGCTCGCTGCCGTGGGGCCGCCGTGCCGGTCCAGCAGGTGCCCCGGCGGGTGACCAGACGGCGGAGCCAGAGTTCCGTGGACGCCAGCTCGGCCAGGCCGTCCAGCGGGAGGGGCTCGCCCTCGGACGCCGCACGAAGCGCCTTGCGTACGACGCGTGCCTCGATCAGGCCCGCGTCGGCGAGCAGCGGGGCGTCGAAGAGGGCCATCAGGTCGGGTAGTGCGGTGCGCAGACCGATGCGTCCTGCGGCGGTCGACGTGGCCTGGGACGGGGTGCCCCAGCCGGGCGGCAGGTCGTGGATGCCGGCGCCCGCGAGGACCCGGCGCAGGATCGCGGCCCGGGCGCCCGGCTGGACCCGGAGCGATTCCGGGAGGGCACGGGCGGCCCGTACGACCTGGTTGTCGAGGTAAGGGGCGTGCAGTCGCTGGCTGCGGATCTCGGCGGCCTGCTCCAGGATCCGCTGGTCGGCCGCGTGCCGGGCCAGCGCCGCGCGGGCCCTGGCCTCGCCCGGCCGCTGGACCGAGGCGGGCCGGATCGCCGCCTCCTGAAGGCGAACCGATACTTCCGCGAGCGCCTCCCCCGTGAGCCAGCGCGCGGCCGGACCGGGCCGGGACCAGGCGAGGGAGGCCAGCGAGGCGTCGGCCGGGGTGTCGAGGCCGGGGGCGTCACGATTGGCGTCGGGCAGCAGGGACGCCGCCGTTTCGAGCCCGGTGCGGTACGACGTACGAGCCAGCTTCCGGGCGGCCCGGTAGACGGCGAGCGGTACGAACAGGGAGTGCGTGGCGGGCCCTTCGGCCCTGGCGAGCGCGGCGACGGGCCGCAGGAGATGGCGTCTGCGCCGGTCCAGGAGGAGGTCGGCCAGCCGTGCGGGGTGCGCGTCCAGGACCTGCCGGGCGCCGTGTCCGACGAAGTGGTCCGCGCTGCCCGCGGCCAGCCGGCGGCGGTGGCGTTCGGCGACGACGAGGGAGGGGGCGGGCTCGTCGGTGAGCGGGCCGCTGTCCAGCGACGCGTACGGGAGGGCCTCCTCGCCCGCCGCCACGACCACATGGTGCAGGCGGGGGTTGGCCGCGATCACCCGGGCGCGCTCCAGCTCGTCCTCGCGGCCCTGTGCGGAGAGGCCCTGTGCGGAGAGGTCGTTGAAGGTGACGGCCAGGAGCCGTTCGCCCGCCCCCGTGCCGTGGCCGAGCACGGTGCCCGGCAGCCCGGGCAGTCCCGAGGCCAGCAGCGCGAGTGTGGCGGAGGCGCTGCCACCGGAGAGGTCCGAGCCGATGCCGGGGACGGGCGCCCCACGGGCCGCGCGGCGTTCGGCCGGCCCCATGCCGGGGACGGGCCCGGGGTCGGGCGGCAGGGTCCCGGGGGCGTGGCGCGGGGCCGTGAGCCGTGCGCGTACGGCTTCGACGAGCGCGTCCCGTACGCCTTCGACCGCGCTCACCGGGTCGGTCTGGGCGGCTGCCACTGCGAGCGAGGCCACCGCCTCGTACCCGGTGATCTCGCGTGAGCCCTCCCGGAGGATCAGTGCGTGACCGGGCGGGATCCGCTTCACCCCCGCGTACGGTGTGCCGTCGCCCAGCGCCTCCGGGGTCTCGGGGCAGGCCAGCAGCGCGGCGAGGTGGCCGATGTCCAGTTGCGCCTCGATGAGGTCGGCGAGCGGGAGGGCGGCGGTGGCGTAGGCGGTTCCGTTGGCCCAGGGCGTGTGGAAGACGGGGCGTGCTCCGGCGAGGTCTCCGGCGACGGTGATGCGACGGCCGATCTGCACGACGGCCGTGTAACTGCCGGACCAGGCGGTGAGATGGCGCAGCGCCCCGCCACGGGCGGCCAGCAGCCCCACGCGGAGCTGTTCGTCGGTGGCCCCGCAGCAGCCGAGGACGGCGAGGCGGGTGACGGGCGCCCCCTCGGGGGTCGCGGCCGTGATGATGCGGATCTCGTCGGGTCGCCAGTCGCCCACGGCCCAGAGCGGATCCGGGTCCCCCCAGAGGAGTTGGGACCCCACCGGATGCACGGTGCGCCCCTCGCCCCGGTGGCCGACCGCGCCCACGGTGCCGAAACTGGCGGCGATACTGCTCCACCCCACCAACCAACGCATCGCCGCCTCCACAGGCTGTGGACGAACCGGCGTACCAGGACACGGGAACGCCGTCGCGGGACATGCTGCCACGACAACGGCGCCCTGGAGGGGGTACGGGCGGCGCACACCGGATGCGCATGCGCCCCTGGCAAAAGCCTGGCCACGGCTCCACGGGGTGGTCCACAACGGAATTGGATCATCCGGGAGTTGCGGCGACCGGCACCGCCGGCGGCCCCTGGCTCGTCCGGGCGGCAGAACAGGCGCGATCAGGCCATAGTCGGGCGGCTGCGCAACGCCCTCCTCGACCGGCGCTATTCAGCCAATCTCCGCTCGCTGCCGGATCGCGCGTTTCGTCCACGGCGACTCGCCGGAGAATCCCCCTTCGCGTGCCTCCCCGAGCTGCGGACAGGACCCCGGCAATGACCGTGGAAACCCCCGCACGCTCCGGCCGAAGTGCGGCGACGTGCGGGCCGGCGCATCCCCCCGGTGCGCCGGCCCACGCGTCGCCGTCTCCGAACCCCGCCCGTGCGGCGCACGGTCCGGGAGGTGTTCGCCACCTCCCGGACCGGTTCGCCGCCCGCGGGGATTGGGGCGGCGTCTCCCCCAGCCCGCCGTGTCCAGTTCGGCGGGCCGACCCACGCAGGGCCCATCGAAGCGCTTGCGCACCGGCCGGGCCAGAGCGCACGGCCGGGCGCACGGCCACACGTCAGGAGCACGGCGCCCACGCTCCGCACCGCACGGACAACATTCCCGCCATACGGAGTTCTGCCCCTTAACGGTGGGGATGGGGCGAACTACGCTGGGTTTACCGATGTTCTCAGCAGGGCGGCATATTCCACGGGGCCTGGCCAAATGCGTGTGCGGCCGGAGTGCCCGGGGCCGGACCTGGGGAGAACACGGTACGAATGCCGCGCGCCTGACGGTGACGCGGCGGCCGTCTGTGTGTCGAGGGGTGACGCATGTCCAGGGAGCAACGCGGGCCGAACGAGAAGCTCGGCACGGTTCTCGCCCTCGCGGGAATCAGCAACGCCGGGCTCGCCCGGCGGGTCAACGACCTCGGAGCGCAGCGCGGTCTGACACTTCGTTACGACAAGACGTCGGTGGCCCGGTGGGTCGCCAAGGGCATGGTGCCGCAGGGCGCGGCGCCCCATCTCATCGCGGCGGCGATAGGGGCCAAACTCGGCCGTCCTGTCCCGCTGCACGAGATCGGGCTCGCCGACGCCGACCCGGCGCCCGAGGTCGGTCTGGCCTTCCCCCGCGACGTGGCCGAGGCGGTGCGGTCGGCGA
>NZ_MAPV01000254.1 GCF_001700505.1 Streptomyces mutomycini | reverse complement strand
CACTACATCGACCTGGTGGGCCTGGAGACCGAGCCGTTCCCCAACCCCCTGTCCCCGGCCACCCCGTCGACCGTGGTGGACCTCAAGGGCGAGTCCCACTACGCGCGGACCATCGACGACCTGCCCCCGGTGTACCGCGAGGTGATGGACGCCTGGAACTCCTGCCTGGAGGAGGGCGCCGACTTCTCCGACATGAACCGCGCGATGCGCGAGCGCGACGTGCCGCGCATCCGGGAGATCTGGGCGAAACTCGTCGAGAAGCTCGATGACCAGACCTTCTACGGCTTCCTCTGCGGCTCCGAGGCCTTCGCCTCCTTCCGGCACCGCGAGATCTTCGGGCAGGTCGGCTTCGGCNNCACCACCGGGGGATCGTCGGCGGCAGCCAGCAGCTGCCGCTGCGCCTGTGGGACCGCGAGCCGCAGAAGCTCGTGCACTGGCCGCTCGGCACATCGCTGTCCTCCCTGCACGACGGGCAGCCGCGCACCGCCGTGACGAGGCTCGACCGTACGGCCGGGAACCGGATCACCGTCACCGACGCCACCGGCGACATCCGGACCTACCGGGCCGCGGTCTTCACGGGGCAGTCCTGGCTGCTCCTCTCCAAGATCGCCTGCGACGACGCGCTCTTCCCGATCGACCACTGGACGGCGATGGAGCGCACCCACTACATGGAGTCGTCCAAGCTGTTCGTGCCGGTCGACCGGCCGTTCTGGCTCGACAAGGACGAGGCGACCGGCCGCGACACGATGTCCATGACCCTCACGGACCGGATGACCCGGGGGACGTACCTCCTGGACGACGGGCCCGACAAGCCGGCCGTCATCTGCCTCTCCTACACCTGGTGCGACGACAGCCTGAAGTGGCTGCCGCTCTCACCCAAGGAGCGCATGGACGTCATGCTGAAGTCACTCGGCGAGATCTATCCGGGCGTCGACATCCGCAAGCACGTCATCGGTAACCCGGTCACCGTCTCGTGGGAGAACGAGCCCTACTTCATGGGCGCGTTCAAGGCCAACCTGCCCGGCCACTACCGCTACCAGCGACGCCTGTTCACCCATTTCATGCAGGACCGGCTGCCCGCCGACAAGCGTGGGCTGTTCCTCGCGGGCGACGACATCTCGTGGACGGCGGGCTGGGCCGAGGGAGCCGTACAGACCGCGCTGAACGCCGTATGGGGTGTGATGGCGCAGTTCGGCGGGGCCACCGATCCGGCGAACCCCGGGCCGGGCGACGTCTTCGACGAGATCGCGCCGGTCGAACTTCCCGAGGGCTGAGGAAGGGCGCGTCGTCCCAGCGGCACGGAGTGAGCAGAAAGCGCCCCACCAGCCCTGCTCCGGAATCCATCCGTGCCCTGAACTCCTCGGCCGGAGGCGGTACTCCACGCAGCCGTCACAGCATCCGGGCCGCCGGCCACGACGCCTCGCGGGCAGGCTGTATTACGTAGGTCAGGGGGCTCATCCGTCAGCCCATGAGTACTCCCAGAACAATGAGGCGAAATCCTCGGCCTTGAGCAGGACCTCCACTCCCATGTCCCGCGGCAACAGACAGCCACGGGCCCAGGTGAAGTCGTCCGCCCCCATGCTGATCTCGACCTCTTCCGTGTCGTCGGAGATCTTGAGATTCCAGAATGACGCGTCGCAACCCATGGTCACGACGGAGAACTCGGGTTCGACAGCGACGATGAGGCACTCCTCTTCACAGTCGTTCCACGTGAAGATGGCCGATATCCCGTCCGGGAGGCTGCGATACGCCTCCCGGACCTCGTCGAGCCCGATGGTTCTCTCGCTGCGTGCCGGGTTCCAGACTTCGAACTGTACTGTCACGGATTTCACCTCGACCCGTACCCGTGTGGTTTTGTCCGCCGCACGAGTCCGGTGCCGCTGCACCCCTTGCGCAGGGCCTGCGTGATCATGTACCCCTCGGCGTGGTCCTCGTGGCTCCGCGCCGACCTCATTGAAGTCCCCGGCGGTGCCTGCGATCACGATCCGCCCGGCAGCCCCCGGTCGTACCCCGGATTGTCCGGTTCGAGGAGCGGCGGCTCGTCCGTCATGTGGGCGGGAGCCATGATCCGCAGGGCGTGGTAGCCGATGACGACGATCAGCGTTCCCAGCGCGATGCCGCTGAGCTCGAAGTTGTCGGTGAGCGTCAGGCTGACGTTGCCGATGCCGATGATGAGCCCCGCGGCCACCGGCACGAGGTGCAGTGGGTTGGAGAGGTCGACGCGGGAGCGGACCCAGATCTGGGCGCCCAGCAGGCCGATCATGCCGTAGAGGATGACGGTGATTCCGCCGAGGACGCCGCCGGGGATGGCGGCCACGACGGCACCGAACTTGGGGCAGAGCCCGAACAGGATCGCGAAGCCGGCGGCGCACCAGTAGGCGGCGGTCGAGTAGACGCGCGTGGCGGCCATGACGCCGATGTTCTCGGCGTACGTGGTGGTGGCGGGGCCGCCGACGGACGTCGCCATCACGGTGGCCGCGCCGTCGGCCATGATCGCCGTACCGAGTTTGTCGTCCAGCGGGTCGCCGGTCATCTCGCCCACGGCCTTGACGTGTCCGGCGTTCTCGGCGATGAGCGCGATGACGACGGGCAGCGCCACGAGAACCGCGGAGAGGGAGAAGCTCGGGGCGTGGAAGGTGGGGAAGCCGATCCAGTCGGCCTTGGCCACCCCTGAGAGGTCGAGGCGCCAGTGGTCGACCGATTCGGTACCGCCGGCGGGCGAGTGGATCTTGCCGAAGACCCGGTCGAAGACCCAGGAGATCAGGTAGCCGAACGCGAGGCCGAGGAAGATCGCGATACGGGACCAGAAGCCACGCAGCAC
Source organism: Streptomyces mutomycini (assembly GCF_001700505.1). Classification (GTDB taxonomy): domain Bacteria; phylum Actinomycetota; class Actinomycetes; order Streptomycetales; family Streptomycetaceae; genus Streptomyces; species Streptomyces mutomycini. The sequence goes on along the minus strand of NZ_MAPV01000254.1, from coordinate 11,346 downwards.
GACGAGGGCGAAGCCCGTGAAGAGCATGGTGAGCAGCGCGGTCCACTGATCCTGGGGCCAGTAGGTGCCGGCCGTGACGGGAGCCAGGTTGAACCCGATCAGCATGACCACCGCGCCGGTGACCACCGGCGGCAGGACGGCGTGGATGACCCGGGCCCCCAGGGCGCGAACGACCGCCCCGCACAGGAAGAGGACCGCGCCGACGACCAGCAGCGCGCCGGTGAGGGTTGCGGCGTCGCCGCCTTGGGTCTTGATGACGGCGGCCACGCCGATGAACGACAGGCTGCTGCCGAGATAGCTGGGGATGCGGCCGCGGGTGATGAGCAGGAAGAGGATGGTGGCAACGCCGGAGGCCATGACGGCGAGGTTGGCGTCCAGACCCATCAGGATGGGGGCGACGAAGCATGCTCCGATCATGGAGACCACATGCTGTGCGCCGAGGCCGGCGGTACGCCCCCAGGTGAGCCGCTCATCCGGTCTTACGACTTCGCCCGGTGCGAGGCTCTTGCCGTCGCCGTGCAGCTTCCAGCCGAAGCCCGCCATGGTCTTGCTCCTTGAAGTGTTGCTGGGTGGTGATGCTGTCCGGCCGATGAGGTCGGACAGCATCGATCATTGGCGGAACATACGGTTCAGCGGCACCCGGAAAAGAATCAGAGCCATGGTAGTGCCGCATAGAGGTGACCTCGTGCTCTGCCCCACCGCGGGCGGATCCTGTCGTTCCGCCGCCCTGCCCCCGCGCGCCCTGCCCACACGCCGCGGCCGTCAGCCGCCCGCCGGGCTCCTGGCCGGCGCCGGCTGCGGAGCGCCGCCCTCGGCGACCTTGCGGTCGCCTGCCCGCAGCACCCCGGCGCCCAGGACCAGCCCGAACGCCAGCACCGTCACCAGACCGAACGACACGAGCAGCGAGGTCGCCTCCGCGAGCGAACCGATCGCGGACGGTGCGATGAGCCCGGCGGTGTACGTGATGGTGGCGACGCCCGCGATGGCCCGGCTCGGGTTCGTGCCCGTGCGTCCGGCCGCGGCGAAGGCCAGCGGGACGACGACCGCCACACCGAGGCCCAGCAGCCCGAAGCCGCAGAGCGCGAGAGCGGGGCCGGACGACAGGACCACGAGCAGTCCGCCGGCCGTCGCCAGGACGCCTCCGACCCGTGCGGTCCGCACCGCGCCGAAGCGGTCGACGACCCTGTCGCCGGCGATCCGGGCGATGGCCATCATCAGGGCGAACGCGGTGGTCGACGCCGCGGCGAGCCCGGCGGAGCTGCCCATGACGTCCCGGAGGTAGACCGCCGACCAGTCCAGGCTCGCCCCTTCGGCGAACACCGCGCAGAAGCCCACCGCCCCGATCGCCAGCGCGGACTTCGGCGGCAGGGTGAAGCGCGGCGGCGGTTCCTCGTCCGGCTCGCTGCGCAGGTCCAGGACACCCTGGCAGGCGACCAGTCCGAGCACGGTCAGTAGCAGCGCGGCAAGCGTGTGGTGCAGCCGTGCGTCGGCGCCGATGTGCGCCGCGACCGTGCCCGCCGCCGAACCGATCAGGGCGCCCACGCTCCACATGCCGTGGAGCCCGGACATGATCGACCTGTCGAGCCGGTTCTCCACCTCGACGCCGAGCGCGTTCATCGCCACGTCCGACATGCCCGCGGTCGCCCCGTACACGAACAGCGCGAGGCAGAGCGTGAGCAGATTCGGGGCCAGCGCCGGGAGGACCAGCGCCAGGGTCCAGAGCGCGAGCAGCCCGCGCAGGGCGGTCCGGGCGCCGAACCTGTGGGTGACGCTGCCCGCCATCGGCATGGTCAGCGAGGCGCCGATGGCGGGGAAGGCCAGTGCGAGACCGAGCTGGCCCGCGCTGACCGAGGCGTGGTCCTGGATCCAGGGGACCCGGGTGGCGAAGCTGCCGGTCACCGCCCCGTGTACGGCGAAGACCACGGCGACCGCGTACCTGGCCCGCCTGATCTGCTCCGTACCGAAGACCGGAGCCGCTGGTTCCTTTGTCATACGCCGTGCCCTCCCCTGAAGAGTCCGGTCCGTGGGTGTCCCCGGCTTCCGGTGCGGCCGTAAACTATCAGGAACCTTGCCTGATAAATAACCCCACGACGGTGGACCGTCAGTGATCTGGAAGGATCCCGGCATGCCCGCATCCCCGAGCACCGCCCGGGCCATCAACGACCGGCTCGCCCTGCGGCTCCTCCAGCAGGACGGTCCGCTGACGGCCACTCAGCTGAAGGCCCTGACCGGCCTGTCCCGTCCCACGGTCGCCGACCTGGTCGACCGCCTGCAGGACGCCGGCCTGGTCCGGGTCGTCGGTGAGAGCGGCTCGGACCGCCGTGGGCCCAATGCCCGGCTGTACGGCATCGTCGCCGACCGTGCGCACCTGGCCGCCCTCGACGTGCGTACGGACAGCGTCGCCGTGGTCGTCGCGGACCTGCTCGGCGTCACCCTCGCCGAGGCCACCCTTCCCATCGGCAGCGACACCGGGACGAAGCCCGCCGTCGAGCGGGCCGTGGCCATGCTGGAGCACACCGCCCGCACCGCGGGAACGGCCCCCCTGCACAGCGTCGGCATCGGCGCCCCCGGCCTGATCGACCCGGTCACCGGCGAGCTCAGGAACACCGCCGGGCTCCCCGCCTGGCACGGCGGTCTGGTCAGGGAACTCCAGCGCCGGCTGCCCGCCACCGTCCTGGTGGAGAACGAGACCAATCTCGCCGCCGTCGCCGAGCACCGCATCGGAGCCGCCCAGGACCGCGACACCTTCGTGCTGCTCTGGCTCGGCCACGGCATCGGTGCCGCCGTCATGCTCGACGGCAAGCTTCGCCGCGGCGCTTCCGGGGGAGCGGGGGAGATCGGTTTCCTGCCGGTACCGGGCACGTCCGGGGTCCCCTCGGCTGTCAACTGCGACGGCGGCTTCCACTCCCTGGTGGGCTCCGCCGCCATCTGCGCGCTCGCTGCGGACCACGGCATCGAGGTGTCGGGCCCCTCGGTGGCCGGGGCGCAGGAACAGGACCCCGCCGCCGCGTTCGCCGTCCGGGCCGCGCTGCATGCCGACGACGCGGAGGGCGGCGCCTTCCTGGAAGCGCTCGCCGGACGCCTCGCGCTCGGCGCCGCGTCCGTCGTCTCCGTCATCGACCCCGGCTGCCTCGTCCTGGCGGGGGAGGTCGGACGGGCCGGCGGCGACGCGCTCGCCGCGCGGGTGGAGGAGCGCCTGGCCCGGATGTCCCCGCTGCGCACGGAGGTCAGAGCCGGGACGCTGGGCGGCGGGGCGGTGCTGCGCGGCGCGCTGTTCGCCGCCCGCGACGCCGCCCAGGACGCCCTCTTCGGCGCGGGAGGATGAGGGGGCCTGGCGGGTGCGGGAAACGTCCGAGTCAGGCCCGGGACGGCTCCTCAGCTCCGGTGTGGGACATCGTGGTGGCTCACGGCGCCCGTCTCCACCAGGAAATGGCTCGGCTCGCCCCACCATGACACGTACAGGCTGTCCCGCGCGCGGGTGCAGGCGACGAACAGCAGACAGCGTTCAGCCAGAAGGTCGGCCTCGTGCTGAAGCCGGTCGACGTCTGCCGAGGTTACGGCTTTCGGATACGGCAGGGCGCCGCCGCTCACGCCTACGACGGCGACGCACCGGAACTCCAGCCCCTTGAACGCGTGCATGGTGCCGACCTGGACGGCGGCCGGGTCGGAGACGGCATCGCCCCGTAGGCGTGCGGCGCGGATTCCCGCTGCTGTGAGGCGTTCGACCGCCTTGTCGCAACTCTTGTTGAACCGGGAGCCGATCCCGATGTCACCCGGCTCGATCCCGCTGTCGAGCCACGCGCGTACCCGCGTGACGAGGGCGTCGAGTTCGGCGGATTCCGAGCTGCCGCCGAACACTTCGGGTCCGGTGCCGTGCAGGGCCGACCGGTAACCGAGCAGCGTCTCGTTGCGGGCGTCGTCCGCGAGCTGCTCGAAGGGGCGGCCGACGAGGAGAGCGGTCGACCAGCTGAGGATCTCGTGGGTGGACCGGTAGTTCTTGCGCATCTTCGTGGACCGCCCGGAGACCCGGACGCCGACCGCCTTCAGGGACACCTTCGTGTCGTAGATGCGCTGGTGAGGGTCGCCCGCGATGAAAAGGTCGTCCGGCCGGGCCGGAGCCGCTGCGCGCAGCAGCCGCCACTGGGCGGGGTGAAGGCGCCGAGAGAGGTTCGTAAATCGAAATCGGCTACGTATGCACTCTCAGTGCAGGAGGAATGGGGGAATTCTATTTGCTAGCTGGCTCGTTAAGCCACTTAGCGAGGAGGGTTGCGAATTCTGCATCCGAGATGGCGTTAGTGCTGGGATTGAACCCCTGCCAGGCGAGCGCTCGCTGGAGAACGTCTATCGGAACTCCGAATGCGCTGCTAAAAACGGCGACGAAGGAAATCGGGCCGAATGCAGGGCCAAGGGTGTCTTTTGCCAAGGTTCCAAGCTCTGTTGCCCCCGATCCCTGGCGGTGGGCCGCCCGAAGGGTGTTCACGGCCTGCTGTATAAAATCGTTACCCATGGATTATCCGTGTCTCTTTCTAGCGGAGAGGCGGTCTGAATATTACACCGACGTGACCGTAATCTCCATGTGGACCAAATTATCTCGCAGGGTCCCTCCGTTCTGGCAGTAACCCTTGACGCCTTGCACATCATCCCCGAAATTTCTTATGGCGTTATCGAACATCTCTGAACCGCGCGGGGTGTCCGGTCCCTTCTCGATAACCAGACTCATGATGCCCCCGGAGTCCAACTCCGCCACAATGCCCTTCCCGCTGGGGTAGACATCCGATCGCGACGACAACGCCGGGGTGGACGGCGCCTTCACAGTGGTTACGCGTAAGGGCGGGGAACAGCTCGTGTATACCGAGGCGCAAGGGCGCAGTAACTGGCTGAGCGATCGGGGCGAGACGCGGCTCGCCGCAGCCCGCTATGGGATCATCCGGAGCCAGGCTCTCACTCCGCGAGCGTCCTTGGGGTTCATCGAGAAGTTGCTGGGAGAGCTATGAACACCGCCGAAGTCTCTGCCTCGCAGGAGCTTGCTTGGTACAAGAGCAGCTACAGCGGGGCTGAAGGTGGCGACTGCGTTGAGGTCGCCTGGCGTAAGAGCAGCTACAGCGGGGCTGAAGGTGGCCAGTGCGTGGAGTTCGCTGCCGTGGCCACACACATACACATCCGGGACTCGAAGCAGCCCGACGGCCCGGTGCTGACCGTTGGCCCTGGCGCGTGGGCTGGGTTCGTCGGGCTCGTCGTCGGCTGAACAGCCTCCCGTACGTACTGGTACCTACTCGTCCACGTTCTCCTCGCGGCGGATCATCCCCCACGCCGCCCGTCGAGCGCTGCGGTCCAGAGGGGCCGGCCGCCGCACCTCGACCCGGCCGGCCACCGGTCAGTCCGCCGGGTGCCGGCTCCGCACGGGCCGTCGTGCCCGAGCCGCACCCCGTCGACGGGGGCCTGAGCGGGCGCTCAGTAGTCCTGTGAGCCGTCGGTGGGTGGGGCAGCCGGAGAGCGGGACCAGAGCGTGCGGGAGTGAACGCGCTGCAGGTGCAGGTGGCGGCTGAGACGGATCGCGGGCCGGATGAGTAGCTCGATACTGCCGATGAGGAAGCACCACGTGCCTGCGGTGGTCCACTCCTCGGAGAAGAACATGATGCTGCCGGTGACGAACCACAGGGCGACGAGAGCGTCGTTGGCGATACTGGCGACTTCGTAGCGTCGCCTGATGACGAGTTCTTCGCGGCCCACGTGGATGACCATGGGCGTGCTGTCCGGGGCGTTCTTCATGTCCCCACGGTACGGAAGCCGCGCGGAACGCGGCGGTGGTCGCGTGGCGGGGCTGTCCTCGGGCGGGCCGCGAAGTCGGCGAAGGGTCCTGCCGGGCTGAACACCCCCGTCCGGGGTGGCGGTCGTGGTCATGGACCGTACGCCGGAGCCGGAGCCGGAGCCGGAGCCGGAGCCGGAGCCGGAGCCGGAGCCGGAGCCCGCGCTGTGAGTCGCCCCACAGGAGTCACCCGTTCGGATCACTGCGCGTCGTGGCACAATGACCCTGTACCAGCAGCAGCGCACTCCGGGGTCGGTGTAATTCCGAACCGGCGGTTATAGTCCGCGACCCGTCCGCATCCAGCGGCCGGTTGACCAGGTGAGATTCCTGGACCGACGGTGAAAGTCCGGATGGGAGGCAGTGCGCGGCGGGCCGTCACAGGTACGCCGCCGTAGGCGGATGTTTTCCGGGAGATCCCGGGCGTTCCGGGATGTTCCGGGGCGACCTCATCCGTGTCTTCGGTCTCGGCGTTCCCCTGTTGCGTTCCGCTTCATCTGTCGTCATCGACAGGCCCCGGAGTCCGTGCCCGAAGAGGCAGGAGGACCCGGTGGCCACCGCAGCCGAAACAACCGCCATGCGGCGGGCGATCACGCTCGCAGCCCGCGGACTCGGCGCCACCAGCCCGAATCCGGTCGTCGGATGCGTCATTCTCGACGCCTCCGGAGACGTGGCCGGCGAAGGCTTCCACCGGCGCGCCGGAGGGCCGCACGCCGAGATCCACGCCCTGCGCGAGGCCGGCGGGCGGGCCCGTGGCGGCACCGCCCTCGTCACCCTCGAACCCTGCAACCACACCGGACGCACCGGTCCCTGCGCCCAGGCTCTCACCGAGGCCGGCGTCCGCCGTGTCGTGTACGCGGTGGGCGACCCGAACCCGCAGGCCACAGGCGGTGCGGACACCCTGCGTGCCGCAGGCGTCCAGGTGGAGCAGGGTCTCCTCGCCGACGAGGCGGAGGCCGGCAACACCGCGTGGCTCACCTCGGTCCGTCTCGGCCGTCCGTACGTTCTCTGGAAGTACGCGGCGACCCTCGACGGCCGGATCGCCGCCGCCGACGCCACCAGCCGCTGGATCACCTCCCCGGAGGCCCGCGCCGACGTCCACCGCCTGCGCGCCGAGGCAGACGCGGTGGTGGTCGGCTCCGGCACCGCCCGCGCCGACGACCCGCAGCTGGGCGTACGCGGCGTCGAGGGCGCCACCCAGCCGCTCCGGGTGGTCGTCGACACCGGCGCCACCGCGGTGCGGCCCGGAGCCCGGGTCCTCGACGGAACCGCGCCGACCCTGGTCGCGGTCGCCGACGGCGCCGAGGCCGGGCACCTCCCGGCCGAGTCGGTGCTGCGCCTGCCGCGCGCCGCCGGCGGGCCCGGCCTGGACATCGACGCGCTGCTCGCCGCCCTCCACGACCGGGGCATCCGTTCCGTACTCCTCGAAGGCGGGCCGGTCCTGGCCGGCTCCTTCGTCGCCGCGGGAGCGGTCGACACCGTCGTCGGCTATCTCGCCCCGGTTCTCCTCGGCGCGGGCCCGGCGGCCCTCGCCGACGCCGGAATCTCCACCATCTCCCGGGCGTTGCGCCTCGACGTGACCGAGACCGTCCGTATCGGCCCCGATCTGCGCATCACAGCCGTCCCCGTTCCTGCTCGGAAGGGAAACTGAGTGTTCACCGGAATTGTCGAAGAACTGGGTGAGGTCACCGCCGTCGAGAAGCTCGACGACGCCTCCCGCTTCCGGCTTCGCGGCCCCGTCGTGACCGAGGGCGCCAAACACGGCGACTCCATCGCCGTCAACGGCGTCTGCCTCACCGTCGTGGACCTCGGGGAGAACGAGTTCACCGCCGACGTCATGGCCGAGACGCTGAACCGCTCCAGCCTCGGCGCGCTGACGACCGGCTCCCGGGTCAACCTGGAGCGCCCCATGGCGCTCGGCGGCCGCCTCGGCGGCCACATCGTCCAGGGCCACGTGGACGGCACGGGACGCATCGTCGAGCGCCGGGTCTCCGAGAACTGGGAGATCGTCAAGATCTCCCTGCCCGACGGCCTGACCCGCTACGTGGTGGAGAAGGGCTCGATCACCGTCGACGGCGTGAGCCTGACCGTCGTCGAGGCGGGCCGGGACTACTTCACCATCAGCCTGATCCCCACCACCCTCGCGCTGACCACGCTCGGCCTCAAGGAGCCCGGCGACCCGGTCAACCTGGAGGTGGACGTCCTCGCCAAGTACGTCGAACGACTGCTCGGCCACGGCGCCGTGCCGGAAGCCGGGGAGCCGGTCGCATGAGCGCCCTCGACTGGCTGAACTCGGAGGCGTTCACCGCGTTCGGGCAGCACATCATCTGGTCCGACATGATCGGCAACACGATCGGGCTGATAGCGCTGGCGCTCGGCTGGCTCCGGTCCGTCTGGACCTGGCCGGCCCAACTCCTGTCCGGCGTCGTCCTGGTCGCCGCCAACGTCTCCGTGCAGCAGGCGGGCAGCGTCGGCAAGCAGCTGATCGTCATCGCCGTCGCCGTCTGGGGCTGGCAGCAGTGGACCCGCGGCAGGCAGCAGGCCCAGGACGGGTCCATCGCCGTGCGCTTCGCCACCTGGCGCGAGCGCGGCTACCTGGTGGGCGGCGCCGTGCTCGGCACGCTCGCGGTCGGCGGGCTGTTCACCGCCTTCCCGTCGCTCTCCTGGAGCCCGTGGGCCGACGCCTACATCTTCGCCGGCACCCTCGTGGCGATGATCGCCCAGGCGCGCGGCATGGTCGAGTTCTGGTTCGCCTGGCTGCTCGTCGACCTCGTCGGCGTACCGCTCAACTTCCACAGCGGACTCGCCTTCTCCGGTCTCATCTACGTCGTCTACGGCGCCCTCGTCCTGTGGGGCATGCGCGACTGGTGGCTGCGCACGCGGACACCCGCTCTGGAAGGAGCCACGGCATGACTGCACAGCCCGCCCGGTTGCACGACCGCATTCTCGAAGACCTCTCGCTGGACCCCGTCGAGCAGGCGATCCGCGACATCGCCGCCGGACGGCCCGTCGTGGTCGTCGACGACGAGGACCGGGAGAACGAGGGCGACCTCGTCATCGCCGCCGAGAAGGCGACCCCCGAGATCATCGCCTTCATGATGAGCGAGTGCCGTGGACTGATCTGCGCGCCCATGGAGGACGACGAGCTCGAACGCCTCGAACTCCCACAGATGGTCGCGCACAACACCGAGTCGATGAAGACGGCCTTCACCGTCTCCGTCGACGCCTCCGCGGAGCACGGGGTGACCACCGGGATCTCCGCGGCCGACCGCGCCACCACACTCCGGATGCTGGCAGGCGGAAGGGCGGGGCCCGGTGACTTCGTGCGTCCCGGCCACGTCTTCCCGCTCCGTGCCCGCTCCGGCGGTGTCCTCGTCCGCAACGGCCACACCGAGGCCGCCGTCGACCTCGCCAGGCTCGCCGGGCTGCGCCCGGCCGGAGCCATCGTCGAGATCGCCGGTGAGGACGGAGTGATGCTGCGGCTGCCCGAGCTCATCCCGTTCGCCCGCAAGCACGGCCTCACGATCATCTCCATCGAGGACCTGATCGCCTACCGCCGCAGCGCCGAGCCCACCGTGCGCCGCGAGGCCGAGGTCCGGCTGCCGACGAGCTTCGGCCCGTTCACCGCGTACGGCTACCGGTCCGTCGTCGACGGCGTCGAGCACGTCGCACTCGTCCACGGTGACATCGGCGACGGCCAGGACGTCCTCGTCCGCGTCCACTCCGAGTGCCTCACCGGTGACATCTTCCAGTCCCAGCGCTGCGACTGCGGTCCCCAGCTGCACACCTCCATGGAGCGCATCACGGCCGAGGGCCGCGGGGTCGTCGTCTATCTGCGCGGACACGAGGGCAGGGGCATCGGACTGCTGTCCAAGCTGCGCGCCTACGAGCTCCAGGAGCGCGGCTCCGACACCCTCGACGCCAATCTCGAACTCGGCCTGCCCGCCGACGCCCGGGACTACGCGGCAGGCGCCCAGATCCTGAGCGACCTCGGCGTGCGCACCCTGCGTCTGATGACCAACAACCCGGACAAGACCGCCGCGCTCGTACGGCACGGCCTCGAGATCACCGGGCGTGAACCCATGCCCGTCCAGGCCGGGGAGCACAACCTGCGGTACCTGCGCACCAAGCGGGACCGCATGGGACACGACCTGCCCTGGCTCGACGCCTCCGCGTCGGCCTGCGGCAACCAGTGAACCGTGCCGGCCTGCGGCAACCACCGAGCCGCGCTGCCTGCGGCAGCCGGTAAGCACCGACGAACACACAGGAGAGACATGAGCGGCAAGGGCGCACCCGAACTTTCCGTACGCAACTGCGGTGACCTGCGGGTGGCCGTGATCGCGGCCCAGTGGCACGAGAAGGTCATGGACGGACTCGTCGACGGCGCACTGCGCGCCCTGCACGACCTCGGGATCGACGAGCCGACCCTGCTCCGCGTCCCCGGCAGTTTCGAGCTTCCGGTGGTGGCCAAGGTGCTCGCCGGCCGCGGCTACGACGCGATCGTCGCCCTCGGAGTGATCATCCGCGGGGGCACCCCGCACTTCGAATACGTGTCCCAGGGCGTCACCAGCGGCCTCACCCAGGTCACGGTCGACACCGGGGTGCCCGTCGGCTTCGGGGTTCTCACCTGTGACAACGAGGAGCAGGCGCTGGACCGGGCCGGACTCGAGGGATCCAACGAGGACAAGGGGCACGAGGCGGTCACCGCCGCCGTGGCCACCGCCGCCACGCTGAGGACCGTCAGCGAACCCTGGCGCTGAGCAGTCCTCCGGGACCCCGTATTCTAAGGACCATCATGGCCAACAAAACCTTCGAAGAGCTCTTCGCCGAGCTGCAGCTCAAGGCCGCCGACGGCGACCCCTCCACCTCCCGCACCGCCGAGCTGGTGGACAAGGGTGTGCATGCCATCGGCAAGAAGGTCGTCGAGGAGGCCGCCGAGGTCTGGATGGCCGCCGAATACGAGGGCAAGGAAGCCGCAGCCGAGGAGATCTCGCAGCTGCTCTACCACGTCCAGGTGATGATGGTCGCCCGCGGTATCTCCCTCGACGACGTCTACGCCCACCTCTGAGCACACCCCAGCCCGCACCGGAACTCCCTCCGCACAAAGGAAACCTGACCTCATGCTGCGCATCGCCGTCCCCAACAAGGGTGCAATCTCCGGGCCTGCGATGGCGATGCTCCATGAGGCGGGTTACCGGCAGCGCAAGGAGTCGAAGGAACTGGTCCTCGTCGACCCCACGAACGAGGTCGAGTTCTTCTACCTGAGGCCGCGCGACATCGCGATCTACGTCAGCTCCGGCCGGCTGGACATCGGCATCACCGGCCGCGACCTGCTGCTGGACTCCGGGGCCGAGGCCGAGGAGATCCTCCAGCTCGGCTTCGCGCGCTCCACCTTCCGCTACGCCACCAAGCCCGGCACGGCCGCCGGCCCCAAGGACTTCGACGGCATGACGATCGCCACCTCCTACGAGGGCATCGTGGCGAAGCACCTCGCCGAAGAGGGCGTCAACGCCTCCGTGGTCCACCTCGACGGCGCCGTCGAG
>NZ_MAPV01000253.1 GCF_001700505.1 Streptomyces mutomycini | reverse complement strand
GTGTTGAAGTCCTCGAAGCCGGGGACGACGCGGGAGATGCGGTCGCGGATGGTGCCGTAGTCCGTCTCGACGTCCTCCCAGGGTGTGGTGGAGGCGGGGCCGAGGACGGCGCGGGCGAGGCGGGCGACGATGGCGGGTTCGGAGAGCAGGTGGGGGCTCGCGGGGGTGAGGTTGCCGCGTGAGGAGTGGACGAGGCCCATGGAGTCCTCGACGGTGACGAACTGCTTCCCGCCGGCAGTTACGTCCTTGTCGGTGCGGCCGAGGGTGGGCAGGATCAGGGCGCGGGTGCCGGTGACGGCGTGGGAGCGGTTGAGTTTGGTCGAGACGTGGACGGTGAGCCGGGCGCGGCGCATGGCGGCTTCGGTGACGGCGGTGTCGGGGGTGGCGCCGACGAAGTTGCCGCCCATGGCGAAGAAGACCTTGGCGTCGCCGTCGCGGAGTGCCTGGATGGACCGTACGACGTCGTAGCCGTGGTGGCGTGGTGAGGTGATGCCGAATTCCTGGTCGAGGGCGTCGAGGAAGGCGGTGGAGGGCCGTTCGAAGATGCCCATGGTGCGGTCGCCCTGGACGTTGGAGTGGCCGCGTACGGGGCAGACGCCGGCGCCGGGCCTGCCGATGTTGCCGCGCAGGAGGAGGAAGTTGACCACTTCGCGGATGGTCGGCACGGAGTGCTTGTGCTGGGTGAGGCCCATGGCCCAGCAGACGATGGTGCGCCTGGACGCGAGGATCATGGTGAGCGCCTGTTCGATGGCGTCGCGGTCGAGGCCGGTGGCGGTGAGGGTCTCGTCCCAGTCGGCGGCGCGGGCCGCTTCGGCGAATTCCTCGTAGCCGTGGGTGTGTTCGGTGATGAAGCCGGTGTCGACGGCTCCGTCGGCCTCGATGATCATTTTGTTGAGGAGGCGGAAGAGTGCCTGGTCGCCGCCGATGCGGATCTGGAGGAAGAGGTCGGTGAGGGTGGCGCCCTTGAGCATGCCGCGTGCCGTCTGGGGGTTCTTGAACCGTTCGAGGCCGGCTTCGGGCAGCGGGTTCACCGAGATGATCTTCGCGCCGGCGGTCTTGGCCTGTTCGAGGGCCGCGAGCATCCGGGGGTGGTTGGTGCCGGGGTTCTGTCCGGCGACGATGATCAGGTCGGCCTGGTGGAGGTCCTCCAGGCTGACGCTGCCCTTGCCGATCCCGATGGTCTCGGTGAGGGCGGAGCCGGACGACTCGTGGCACATGTTGGAGCAGTCGGGGAGGTTGTTGGTGCCGAATTCGCGGGCGAAGAGCTGGAGGAGGAACGCCGCCTCGTTGCTGGTGCGGCCGGAGGTGTAGAAGAGCGCCTCGTCGGGGGAGGAGAGCGCGGTGAGCTCCTCGGCGATGATCTCGAAGGCGCGTTCCCAGGTCACTGCCTCGTACCGGTCGGCGCCCTCGGGCAGGTACACGGGTTGCGTGATGCGTCCCTGCTGGCCGAGCCAGTAGCCGCTGCGGGTGCCCAGGTCGGCGACGGGGTGGGCGGCGAAGAAGTCGGGGGTGACGCGGCGCAGGGTCGCTTCCTCGGCGACGGCCTTGGCGCCGTTCTCGCAGAATTCGGCGGTGTGGCGCTTGTCGCCCTCGGGCCAGGCGCAGCCGGGGCAGTCGAAGCCGTCCTTCTGGTTGACCTTGAGTAGGGTCTGCGCGGTGCGCCGGACGCCCATCTGCTGCTGGGCGACGCGCAGGGTGTGGGCGACGGCGGGCAGTCCGGCGGCGGCGTGCTGGACGGGTTCGATCTGCGGCGCGTCCTGGACCGGGTCACCGGTCGGGGGCTTGGTGGCCATGGTGCTCCCCTTCGAGCCTTCGGCCGCCTCCGGACGCGTGCGGGCGCGCGTGGCTCGTCACGTCGGGGCGTCCTGTTCACGTCTTCTTACGCCTTCACAGTCCTTCGATCCTGTCATGCACGCATGCCGGTGTGCTGCGGGGGAGAAGCGGGGAGGCCCGGGGGGAGGT
>NZ_MAPV01000252.1 GCF_001700505.1 Streptomyces mutomycini | reverse complement strand
GCGGCGGGGCGTTCGTCGTCCATGGGACCTCCGGGAGCGGGACTTCGGGCAACAGTCGGAATATTTAGACTGTACGTACTGTCTAGTCTAGTGTCACCCGGCACATCTCAGCGTGGAGGTTCAGTCATGGAAGACCGTTTCAGCGGCAAGGTCGTCCTCATCACCGGCGGCGGCTCGGGCCTCGGCCGGTCCGCAGCCGTACGGGTCGCGACCGAAGGGGCCAGGCTGGCCCTCGTCGACGTCAGCGATCAGGGGCTGTCGGACACCGCGGCCGAGGTCGAGAAGGCCGCCCCCGGCACTGAGGTCCTGCGGATCACCGCCGACGTCAGCTCCGAGGCCGATACGCAGCGATACGTCTCCGCCACGGTCGAGGCCTACGGGCGTATCGACGGCTTCTTCAACAACGCGGGCATCGAGGGCAAGCAGAACCTGACCCAGGACTTCGGCGCCGACGAATTCGACCGCGTCGTCTCGGTCAACCTCCGCGGAGTGTTCCTCGGCCTCAAGTACGTGCTCCCGGTGATGAAGGGCCAGGGTTCCGGCTCCGTCGTCAACACGGCGTCCGTCGGCGGCATCCGGGGTGTGGGCAACCAGTCCGGCTACGCGGCAGCCAAGCACGGCGTCGTCGGCCTCACTCGGAACTCGGGTGTGGAGTACGGACAGTTCGGCGTCTCCGTCAAGGCGATAGCCCCCGGCGCCATCATGACCCCGATGGTCGAGGCATCGCTCCGGCAGATCGACGCGGACAACTGGGAGCAGGCCGGCGAGGCCTTCGTCAGCGTCAACCCGATGAAGCGCTTCGGCAGGCCGGAAGAGGTCGGCCACCTGGTCGCGTTCCTGCTCTCCGAGGAGTCCGGCTTCATCAACGCCACGGTCGTCCCGATCGACGGCGGCCAGTCCGAGCAGTACTGACGGCTACGGGCACCCCGCCCCGCCCGCAACGCAGAAACCCGCAGGCTC
>NZ_MAPV01000251.1 GCF_001700505.1 Streptomyces mutomycini | reverse complement strand
TGCCGGGGGAGCGTGGGGAGCCGGGGACCGAAAAGCCGGGAGCCGGGGGGCGTGAGGCCTCAGCCCCCAGGGCTCTCGGGCCGCTACCCCTCCACGCTCGTCGCCGGATGGCCCTCCCCGGGGCCCGGGGGCGCGGTCCTGAGCAGTTCGGTCAGGAGGCGTACGGCGCCCCGTTTGTGCAGTGGTTCGTTGCCGTTGCCGCACTTGGGGGACTGGATGCAGGACGGGCAGCCCGCTTCGCACTCGCAGGAGGCGATGGCCTGGCGCGTCGCGGTCAGCCATGTGCGGGCCGTGTGGAAGGCGCGCTCCGCGAAGCCGGCCCCACCTGGGTGGCCGTCGTAGACGAACACCGTGGGAAGGAGCGTGTCGGGGTGCAGGGGAACGGAGACACCACCGATGTCCCAGCGGTCGCAGGTGGCGAAGAGCGGCAGCATCCCGATGGAGGCGTGCTCGGCGGCGTGCAGGGCACCTCCGAGAATCTCCGGGCTGATCCGTGCGGCATCGAGTTGGTCCTCGGTGACCGTCCACCACACGGCACGGGTACGCAGGGTTCGGGGCGGCAGGTCGAGTTTGGTCTCACCCAGGACCTCTCCGGTGATCAGCTTGCGGCGCAGGAAGGAGACAACCTGGTTGGTGACCTCGACGGAGCCGAAGCAGAGACGGCCGTCGCCCCACGGAATCTCGGTATCGGTCTCCAGCACGGCGATCGCGGTCGTGTCGCGGGCGTTGGTCGAGTAGGGCGGTACGGCTTCCTCCACCAGTGCCACCGAATCCTCCAGATCCAGTGTCCGGACCAGGTAGGTGCGGCCCTGGTGCAGGTGGACGGCACCCTCGTGGACGGCGGTGTGCGCGGCTGATTCGTCCACGGTTCCCAGCAGCCGCCCGGTGCCTTCCTCGACGATCTGGATCGGACGGCCGCCCCCGCCGCGGATGTCGGTGAGGTCGGCGGCGCGTTCACGGCGGGTCCAGTGCCACCCCGTCGGCCGCCTGCGCAGCAGCTTCGCAGCCTCCAGTTGCGGCAGAAGTTCGGGTACCGCTGGGCCGAAGAGGGCGATGTCCGCTTCCGTGAGGGGGAGCTCCGCAGCCGCGGCGCACAGGTGCGGGGCCAGGACGTAGGGGTTGTCCGGGTCCAGGACGGTCGACTCCACGGGCTGCTGGAACAGCGCCTCGGGGTGGTGGACGAGAAATGTGTCCAGCGGATCGTCCCGGGCCACCAGAACGGCGAGGGCGCCCTGCCCCGAGCGTCCCGCGCGGCCGGCCTGCTGCCAGAGGGAAGTGCGGGTGCCCGGGTAGCCGGCGATGACCACGGCGTCCAGGCCCGAGACGTCGATGCCGAGCTCCAGGGCGGTGGTGGCGGCCAGTCCCAGCAGGTCCCCGGAGTGAAGCGCGCGTTCCAGGGCCCGGCGCTCCTCGGGCAGGTAGCCGCCGCGGTAGGCGGCGACGCGCCCAGGCAGCGAGCGGTCGACTTCGGCGAGCCGCTCCTTGGCGATGAGGGAGATGAGCTCGGCGCCACGCCGGGAGCGTACGAAGGCGACCGAACGCACGCCCTGGAGGGTCAGGTCGGTCAGGAGGTCGGCGGTTTCGGCCGTGGCGGTACGGCGTACCGGAGCCCCCTTCTCGCCGTGCAGGTCGGTCAGCGGCGGCTCCCAGAGGGCGAAGACCAGTTCTCCCCGGGGCGAGGCGTCGTCGGCGACCTCCTTGACGGGGAGGCCTGTGAGACGGCCCGCGGCGACCGAGGGCTGTGCTGCGGTGGCGGAGGCGAGGAGGAAGACGGGATCGGATCCGTAGCGGGCGCAGACGCGGCGCAGCCGCCGAAGTACCTGGGCGACGTGGGAGCCGAAGACGCCCCGGTAGGTGTGGCACTCGTCGATGACGACGAAGCGCAGGGAGCGGAGGAAGGAGGCCCAGCGGGGGTGGGACGGGAGGATGCCACGATGCAGCATGTCGGGGTTCGTCAGAACGTAATTGGCGTACTGCCGTACCCATTCACGTTCTTCGAAAGGCGTGTCCCCGTCGTAGACCGCCGGACGGATCGCGGTACCGAGGGGCGCGGCGAGCGCCTTCACCGCGCGGCGCTGGTCGGCGGCCAGGGCCTTGGTCGGGGACAGGTACAGGGCGGTGGTGCCGCGGCCGTCAGGGGCCTCGGAGCCGTCGAGGAGGGTACTCAGCACCGGGGCGAGGTAGGCGAGCGACTTACCGGATGCCGTCCCTGTGGCGATCACTACGGACTCGCCGTCCAGGGCGTGCTCGGCGGCGGCGGCCTGGTGCGTCCACGGATGGTCGATTCCGGCCCGTCCGATCGCCGAGACGACTTCTGGCCGGATGCGGTCCGGCCAGGTGGCATGGGTTCCCGCACGAGGGGGCAGGTGCTCCGTATGAGTGATGCGCGCTGCCCGGCCCGCCGCTGCGGCGAGCCGGTCGAGAACCACCGTGGGAGAGGGGCGCGAGCCTGCGCTCTCGGGTGGTCGACTGGGGCGGTGATTCTTGGCCATCGGCACCGAGTGTGTCACCGGCATGACCGACAATGGTCCCAAGGCGTCGTGCATGGCTGCTGGTAAGTGATTGAATGCCATCGCGGCTGGCGATCCGTCCCCTGGCCTCCGTCGGGGAGACCGAGGGGCGACCGCTCGATAGCAAGGTGCTGGAGGATCCGTGGACCTGTCCCTGTCGACTCGCAATGTGTCCGGCCCTGGTGGCGACCGTACGGTCGTCGAGGTCGGTGGCGAGATTGATGTGTATACCGCGCCCAAGCTGCGCGAGCAGTTGGTCGAGTTGGTGAATGACGGCAGCTACCACTTGGTTGTCGACATGGAAGGCGTCGACTTCCTCGACTCCACCGGCCTCGGCGTGCTTGTGGGCGGCCTGAAGCGTGTCCGGGCCCATGAGGGCTCGTTGCGACTGGTGTGCAACCAGGAGCGCATTCTCAAGATCTTCCGGATCACAGGCCTGACCAAGGTGTTTCCCATTCACACCACGGTCGACGAGGCTGTCGCGGCGACCGACTGACCGTCGGTGCAGGTCGGCAGTTCCCAGGCCGGCAGGCACGCAGTGACAGACCGGCAGGCGGCAGCAGACGGGCCGCCATGAGCAGACGGTCGACCATGTGGTCGGCTGTCGGCTTCGCCGGTTTCCGGAGGAGAGTGAGTGCAGGGGTACCGGGCGCCACGCCCGGGCCCCTGAGACGCACGCCCGAACGTTTGAGGGGGATGACATGCCAACCGTTGAACTCCGCTTCAGCGCTCAGCCCGAACACGTCAGGACGGCCCGCCTCGTGGCAGCCGCCGTGGCACGCCGGGCCGGTGTGGACGAAGCGGTGCTCGACGAGGTCAGACTCGCGGTCGGCGAGGCGTGCAGCCGCGCCGTAGGGCTGCATCGGAGCCATGGCATCGTCGCCCCCGTCACGGTTGTTCTGACCGAGGAGGAGAAGGCGTTCTCCATCGAGGTAGGCGACGGGCTTACCGCCCCGGGCAGCGGTGCCTCGGCGTCGGGAGCGCCCGGCGCCGGAAATCCCGACGCAGCGGAGACCGATGTCGACATTGAGGACGAGATGGGCCTTGCGGTCATCAGCGGCCTGGTCGATGACGTGGAAGTCCGTACGGGTGCGGACGGTGGAGTGATCCGTATGACCTGGCCGACGGCTCCGGCCGTGCTGCTTCCCTGATCCACAGCGCCCGGTGTCCCCAGCGCCTGGCGATCCGTTTCGCCCGGTGGCCCCCCAGGCTCCCGTTCCTGGTGGCCCAGGACGCTCAGTGGCCCACAACGTCCGGTGCCCATCCTCACCTGGTGCGTTCCGCCGGCCCCGTGCGCGCCGCTTATTGCGCAGCCGCATCAGCCACCAGCCGCAGTTCCTGCGCGGCGAAGTTCGCGCCTCGGACGCCTCGGATGGTGTTGCCTCGCGCAGCGCGCCCCATGTCCACGCAGGCATCTTCCCTGCTCCTCGCGCGGGTCACGCCCACGCCTCTCGCAAGCCCCGTCTCTCCCCTCGCAACTTCGTGATCCTGCCACCCGCGACCCGCGACCCGCGAGCGGTAGAAGTGGCGACGTTGTCGGGCCCTGCTGAGCAGCGCCTTTCTCTGTGTGCTTGATCAATGATCTCGGAAATTCCGAACGTGGCGCATGTCTGCCCGTTACTGCATTCGGGTTCAAGCGAGCGAGATCATTTGCCATTGGGTGGACGAAAGCCGATTTCATTGACCACCCACTGTTTTGATCAGGGTTCGCTCCCTACAATCCCTCCACGTCTTGAGCGCTCAGCGTCAAGGAGGAAGTATGGCGGAGTTCTTCAACACCCCAATGGCAGAACTGGCGCACGTTTCCGTACCTTCCGACCGCTCCACCGCACTCGCAGCCGCAGTACTCACCGATGGCAACCGGCTGATCGTCGTTGTCATCGCGGTCGTCGCCCTTGCCGCGCTTGTCGTGGCCCAGCTGCTCGTACGCCAGGTGCTGGCGGCGGGCGAGGGTACCGAACGTATGAAAGAGATCGC
This sequence comes from Streptomyces mutomycini, assembly GCF_001700505.1. Classification (GTDB taxonomy): domain Bacteria; phylum Actinomycetota; class Actinomycetes; order Streptomycetales; family Streptomycetaceae; genus Streptomyces; species Streptomyces mutomycini. Next base: position 8,704 of record NZ_MAPV01000251.1, on the reverse strand, counting down.
GGCGGCAGTCCAGGAAGGCGCGAATGCCTATCTGGCCCGCCAGCTGCGTACCGTCGGTGTCTTCGCCGTCGTCGTGTTCTTCCTGCTACTGCTGCTTCCGGCCGACAACTGGTCGCAGCGTGCGGGGCGCTCGCTGTTCTTCCTGGTGGGTGCGCTATTTTCGGCGGCCACCGGATACATCGGTATGCGGCTCGCCGTCCGAAGCAATGTGCGCGTGGCCGCCGCCGCACGTGAGGCGACTCCGGCCGAGGGGGAACCGGAGAAGGATCTCACCACCGTTTCGCACAAAGCGATGAAGATCGCTTTTCGTACAGGCGGTGTGGTCGGCATGACCACGGTGGGCCTGGGCCTGCTCGGAGCCTCCTGCGTGGTGCTCGTCTATGCCTCCGACGCGCCCAAGGTGCTGGAAGGTTTCGGCCTCGGTGCCGCGCTGATCGCCATGTTCATGAGGGTCGGAGGCGGCATTTTCACCAAGGCCGCCGATGTGGGTGCCGACCTGGTGGGCAAGGTGGAGCAGGGCATCCCCGAGGACGACCCGCGCAACGCCGCCACCATCGCCGACAACGTGGGTGACAACGTCGGTGACTGTGCGGGCATGGCGGCAGACCTGTTCGAGTCGTACGCCGTGACGCTCGTGGCCGCGCTCATCCTGGGCAAGGTCGCCTTCGGGGACGCGGGGCTCGCCTTTCCGCTGATCGTTCCAGCGATCGGGGTGGTCACGGCGATGATCGGGATCTTCGCAGTCGCTCCCCGGCGCGCCGACCGCAGCGGTATGAGCGCCATCAACCGCGGATTCTTCCTCTCCGCCGTGATCTCGCTCGTCCTCGTAGCGGTGGCGGTCTTCGTCTACCTGCCGTCCTCCTACGCCGAGCTGGGCGGGGTCACCGACGGTGCCATCACCTCGCATGCCGGTGACCCGCGCGTCTTCGCTCTCGGCGCCGTGGCCATCGGGATCGTGCTCGCAGCCCTGATCCAGCAGCTCACCGGCTACTTCACCGAGACCAGCCGGCGCCCGGTCCGGGACATCGGGAAGTCCTCGCTGACCGGCCCGGCGACCGTCGTGCTCGCGGGGGTCTCCATCGGTCTGGAGTCGGCGGTCTACACCGCGCTCCTGATCGGCCTCGGCGTCTACGGGGCCTTCCTGCTCGGCGGCACGTCGATCATGCTGGCGCTCTTCGCCGTGGCCCTGGCGGGGACCGGCCTGCTCACCACCGTGGGCGTCATCGTCGCCATGGACACCTTCGGGCCGGTCTCCGACAACGCCCAGGGCATCGCCGAGATGTCCGGGGACGTCACGGGCGCGGGAGCCCAGGTCCTCACGGACCTGGACGCCGTCGGCAACACCACCAAGGCCATCACCAAGGGCATCGCGATCGCCACGGCCGTCCTCGCGGCGTCCGCGCTCTTCGGCTCGTACCGGGATGCCATCGCCACAGCGGTCGACGACGTGGGGGCCAGGACGGGTGAGCTGGGGCTGAGCCTGGACATCTCGCAGCCGAACAACCTGGTCGGCCTGATCCTCGGAGCCGCGGTCGTCTTCCTCTTCTCCGGGCTGGCCATCAACGCGGTCTCCCGTTCGGCGGGGGCCGTGGTCCACGAGGTACGACGCCAGTTCCGGGAGCATCCCGGGATCATGAACTACACGGAGAAGCCGGAGTACGGCCGCGTCGTCGACATCTGCACCAAGGACGCGCTGCGTGAGCTCGCCACGCCCGGGCTGCTCGCCGTTCTGGCGCCGATCGCGGTGGGATTCACCCTGGGGGTGGGGGCCCTCGGCTCGTACCTCGCGGGCGCGATCGCCACCGGCACACTGATGGCCGTCTTCTTCGCCAACTCCGGTGGTGCGTGGGACAACGCCAAGAAGCTCGTCGAGGACGGTCACCACGGTGGCAAGGGCAGCGAGGCCCATGCCGCGACAGTCATCGGAGACACGGTCGGGGACCCGTTCAAGGACACGGCGGGCCCGGCCATCAACCCGCTCCTCAAGGTGATGAATCTCGTGGCGCTGCTCATCGCCCCCGCGGTGGTGCAGTTCAGTTACGGCGATGACGCGAGCGCGGCGGTGCGGTCCGTGGTGGCCGCCATCGCCGTCATCGTCATCATCGGCGCGGTCCATGTGTCGAAGCGACGGGGTATCGCCGTGGGTGACGACGACGGAACGGGTGGTGGCACTGACGACGAGGGAGGCGGCGGACCCGCCCGGTCCACCGGGCCTGCTGCTGTTTCGTGAGGCGCCCGGTCATGCAGGCGCCCGCGAGTAGGTGACACCGGCTCAGCGAGGCGGCGGGCGGCGTGTTCTGACGTGTCGTCCGTCACTCCGCCACGCGGACACCACGCGGAGGCCGATCGCCGGTCACAGAAGCGGGACCGTGCCGGCGTTCCCGTGTACAGGTGAGTTGTATCTCCCTCATTCTCCTTGGTGCAAATGGCTGCAAAGGAATGCATATCGGATACCCGGCACCTGATTGTCGCCCACTTGGCGTGTAAGTTCCGGGGCCGAGAGCCTTGGAAGGGACCCAATCCGGTGAACAAGAAGCTTGCAGCCGCACTGTCCGGCGGTGCGGTACTCGTACTGACGCTGTCGGGCTGCAGCGACGACAGCGACAACAAGGTGAACGACTGGGCGAAGAAGTTCTGCGACCAGGTTCAGCCGCAGTTGCAGAAGATCGCGAACGCCAATGCCGCGATCGAGCAGCAGACGGACGACCAGAGCAAGCCCGCGGACGTCCAGAAGACCGACTCGGCCGCCTTCCAGCAGATCTCGCAGGCGTACAAGGAGCTGGGCAAGGCCGTGCAGTCAGCGGGTGCTCCGCCGGTGGACGGCGGAGAGACCACGCAGAAGGAGGCCGTGAAGGAGCTCAACGCCGCCTCCGTGTCCTACGCGGACCTGAAGACGAAGGTCGACGAGTTCGACACCAAGGACCAGGCGAAGTTCGCGGACAGTCTCAACGGCCTCGCCGACGAACTGACAAAGATCAGTAACAACGGTGACCAGGCGCTGAACAAACTTCAGTCCGGCGAGGTCGGCTCCGCGATGGCGAAGCAGAAGGGTTGTCAGAAGCCGACGGCCTCGGCTCCCCCCGCCTCCGGCCCGTCCGCCCCGGCGTCGAAGTCCGCATCGCCTTCGGCCTCGGCGAGCGGGAAGTCGTAGAGGCGGCAGGGAGAGGGGCCCGCCACGACGGCCTGCGCGCAGCCTTGCCGGCGCGAAGTCCGCACCGCCGCATGCCGTGAACGGCGCCGAGCCGTAGCGGCTGGCACTTCGCGAAACGGCATGCCGCGGCAGCGCGCGGGCCCCCTCGCAGCAGCCCGGCCGTCCCTCGTGGGCGCCGGGCCGCTGCCGTTGTCGGCGGTAGCGGCCACAATGGTGGGGTGAGTACGACCAGCCTCCCCGCATCCGACCGCGCCCACCGGCTTCGCGAAGCCCTGATCGCCGCCGCCTTCACGGCCGATGGCCTCCTCGAACGGCTCGGCGCGCCCGCGTACGCCGCGCTCGCCCGCAGCGAGACCGTCCCGGCGCTCCGGGCCACCCGTGGGGATTCGCCGCTCGACACGCTCGTGCGGCTCTTCCTGCTGCAGCGGCCTGTTCCGGCTGCCGCTGCCGACGCAGCGCTCCCGCTGGAGGAGTGCCTGGGGGACGGCTGGGTGGTCCGCGAAGGCGACCTCGTGAGAGCGACCGTCGACGTACGGCCCTACGGCGGGCCCGAGGGGCAGGACTGGTTCATCGTCTCCGACCTGGGGTGTGCGGTCGGCGGGGCCGGCGGCATCGGCTCGCATGAGGAAGGCGTTGTTCTCGGTGTCGGCGGAGCGTCCACCACGCTCGCCGGGATCACCGTACGAAGGCCCGTGGCCTCCGCACTCGATCTCGGTACGGGCTCCGGCATCCAGGCGCTGCACGCCGCCCAGCACGCCACCCGGGTCACGGCCACGGACGTCAACCCGCGTGCTCTGGAATTCACCCGCCTGACCCTCGCCCTGTCCGGAGCGGCTCCCGCGGACCTGCGGGAAGGCTCGCTCTTCGAACCGGTCGACAGCGAGACGTACGACCTGATCGTGTCCAACCCTCCCTTCGTCATCTCACCCGGTGCCCGGCTGACGTACCGCGACGGAGGCATGGGCGGTGACGATCTGTGCCGGACCCTCGTGCAGCAGGCCGGGGACCGGCTCAACGAGGGCGGGTACGCGCAGTTCCTCGCCAACTGGCAGCACGTGGACGGTGAAGAATGGCAGGACCGGGTGCGCTCCTGGGTGCCCGCCGGCTGTGACGCCTGGATCGTGCAGCGTGAGGTGCAGGACGTCACGCAGTACGCCGAGCTCTGGCTGCGCGACAGCGGTGACCACCGCACCGACCCCGCCCTTTACACCGAGCGGTACGAGGCGTGGCTGGACGAGTTCGAGGCCCGCAGTACCAAGGCCGTCGGCTTCGGCTGGATCACGCTCCGCAAGTCCGCGGCGGCCGCGGGCCGTCCCTCGCTCGTGGCCGAGGAGTGGCCGCACGCGGTGGAGCAGCCACTCGGGCCGGCCGTCGAGGCGCATTTCGCACGGCAGGACTATCTGCGGGAACACGACGACGCGGCCCTCCTCGCCGCGCACTTCACTCTGGCCGAGGAGGTCGTGCAGGAGCAGGTCGGGCTGCCGGGCGCCGAGGACCCCGAGCATGTGGTGCTGCGTCAGCACCGCGGGATGCGCCGGGCGACCAAGGTCGACGCCGTCGGAGCCGGGTTCGCGGGCGTGTGTGACGGTTCGCTGCCCGCGGGCCGCATTCTTGACGCCATCGCCCAGTTGATGGCCGAGGACCCGGTGCTGCTGCGCGACCGGACCCCGCAGGCGATCCGGCTGCTGGTGGAGGAAGGCTTCCTGGAGCCCCTGCGGTGACGCGGCGCCGTGTCACCGCGGCGATGCCGCGACCCTTCTGGGGCGTGTGCCGTGCGATGCCGTCGGCCCTTGCGGCTGCCGGCTCCCCGGGTACGCAGGCAACCCCGGTGTCGACGTCCTCCGTTCCTGCGTGCCCGAGCTGTGCCGTCCGGTATAAGACACCCCTCTGACCAGCGATTCTTTCCCTGCTCTCAGACGCCTCCGGTGCGGATTGAGGATTCCGCTCGGGGTAGTTCCCGGGGCGGCCGCACGGTGTTCATCACAGGTTCGCGCCGCCGACGCCCCGGCGTGGCAGTCTCGCCTCTGCCGAGCCGCCCGCACTGCGCGACGGTATGGGAGCCACGGCAGGCGCGGCCGTGTACGAGCGCCTAAGCGGCAGCCGAGCGGAAGAGCGTGAGGGGTACGGACATGGAGAGTGTCACCGCCGTCTTCGCCGGTGCGGCCTTCGCACTGTTCGGCGCCGCCCTCCTCGTCTGGACGGGAGCGCGTACCATCCAGCGCGCGCCGGTGGCGCTCGGTGTGAGCCCCGTCGCCTCCACCGCTCTCGCCACGCTCTTCGGCGTACTCTTCCTCGTCCTCGGCGTGTGGTGCTTCACCCGCATCTGATCCACTTCTGTGGCAGGGGCTGTGGGCACCGGACAGCCGTCCCGCACGGTTCCCCGGCGGGACCGCGAAACCCGCAGGCGACAGCACTGCGAGGCGCGGACCGGACGGTCCGGGCGGCAGGAATGGCGGAAGTCGGGTTACCGTTCGAGTGGCCGTTGCGGGCTTTTGCCGTTTGACACGGGGGCGGGTTGTACCGTCACACTCCGCAGCGACAGCACCGCAGGCAGCGCAGAGCACTGCCCGGATGCCCACGAGTGCCGACCGGAGAGAAGAGCGAAGTTGTCCCCGACCAGCGAGACCGCAGGCCGCCGACTCGTCATTGTCGAGTCGCCTGCCAAGGCGAAGACGATCAAGGGCTATCTCGGCCCCGGATACGTCGTCGAGGCGAGCGTCGGGCACATCCGCGACCTGCCGAACGGCGCCGCCGAGGTGCCGGACGAGTACACCGGTGAGGTACGCCGCCTCGGCGTGGACGTCGAGAACGACTTCCAGCCGATCTACGTCGTCAATGCAGACAAGAAAGCCCAGGTCAGGAAGCTGAAGCAGCTCCTCGCCGAATCCGACGAACTCTTCCTCGCCACCGATGAGGACCGCGAGGGCGAAGCCATCGCGTGGCACCTGCAGGAAGTCCTCAGGCCCAAGGTCCCGGTCCATCGGATGGTCTTCCACGAGATCACCAAGGACGCGATCAGGGCCGCCGTCGCCAATCCGCGCGAGCTCAACCAGCGCATGGTCGACGCCCAGGAGACCCGCCGCATCCTCGACCGCCTCTACGGCTACGAGGTCTCGCCGGTCCTGTGGAAGAAGGTCATGCCGAGGCTCTCCGCGGGCCGCGTGCAGTCCGTCGCCACCCGTCTCGTCGTCGAGCGGGAGCGCGAGCGCATCGCCTTCCGCTCCGCCGAGTACTGGGACCTGACCGGCACGTTCGCCACCGGGCGCACCGGTGACACCTCCGACCCCTCGACGCTCACCGCCCGCCTCAGCGCGGTCGACGGCCGCCGCATCGCCCAGGGCCGCGACTTCGGTCCCGACGGGCTGCTCAAGCAGGGCTCCGCCCAGACGCTGCACCTGGACGAGACCAACGCCCGCGCCCTGGCCGCCGCGCTCGCCGACTCCACGTTCGCGGTCCGCTCGGTCGAGTCGAAGCCGTACCGTCGCTCGCCGTACGCCCCTTTCCGCACGACGACCCTCCAGCAGGAGGCGAGCCGGAAGCTGGGCTTCGGGGCGAAGGCCACGATGCAGGTGGCGCAGAAGCTGTACGAGAACGGCTTCATCACCTATATGCGTACGGACTCCACGACCCTCTCGGACACCGCGGTCTCCGCGGCCCGGGCGCAGGTCACGCAGCTGTACGGGGCGAACTACCTGCCGGAGAAGCCCCGCACGTACGCCGGGAAGGTCAAGAACGCGCAGGAGGCGCACGAGGCGATCCGCCCCTCCGGCGACCGCTTCCGCACCCCGGCCGAGACGGGGCTCACCGGTGATCAGTTCCGGCTCTACGAGCTGATCTGGAAGCGGACCGTCGCCTCCCAGATGAAGGACGCCGTCGGTAACTCCGTCACCGTCAAGATCGGTGGCCGGGCGAGCGACGGCCGCGACGCCGAGTTCTCCGCGTCCGGCAAGACGATCACCTTCCACGGCTTCATGAAGGCGTACGTAGAGGGCGCGGACGACCCGAACGCCGAGCTGGACGACCGTGAGCGCCGTCTTCCGCAGGTCGCCGAGGGTGACGCGCTGACCGCCGAGGAGGTCACGGTCGACGGCCACGCCACCAAGCCGCCGGCCCGTTACACCGAGGCCTCGCTGGTCAAGGAGCTCGAAGAGCGCGAGATCGGCCGCCCGTCGACGTACGCCTCCATCATCGGGACGATCCTGGACCGCGGCTACGTGTTCAAGAAGGGGACGGCCCTGGTGCCGTCGTTCCTCTCGTTCGCCGTGGTCAACCTGCTGGAGAAGCACTTCGGCCGGCTAGTCGACTACGACTTCACCGCCCGCATGGAGGACGACCTCGACCGCATCGCGCGGGGCGAGGCCCAGTCCGTGCCGTGGCTGCGGCGCTTCTACTTCGGCGCGGGCGACGACACGGCCGGGGCCGGCGCGGCCTCCGATGCGGGCAACGGCGACGGGGACCACCTCGGCGGCCTGAAGGAGCTCGTGACCGACCTGGGCGCGATCGACGCCCGCGAGATCTCGTCGTTCCCCGTCGGCAACGACATCAAGCTCCGCGTCGGTCGCTACGGCCCCTACATCGAGCGCGGCGAGAAGGACTCCGAGGGCCACCAGCGCGCGGACGTGCCGGAGGACATGGCGCCCGACGAGCTGTCCGTGGAGCTCGCGGAGGAGCTGCTGGCCAAGCCGAGCGGCGATTTCGAGCTCGGCACCGACCCTGTCAGCGGTAACCAGATCATCGCGAAGGACGGGCGCTACGGCCCGTACGTCACCGAGGTGCTGCCCGAGGGCACCCCGAAGACCGGCAAGAACGCGGTCAAGCCGCGGACGGCTTCGCTCTTCAAGTCCATGTCGCTCGACACGGTGACGCTTGCCGACGCGCTCAAGCTGATGTCGCTGCCCCGTGTGGTCGGTGAGGACGCCGAGGGCGTCGAGATCACCGCGCAGAACGGCCGCTACGGGCCGTATCTGAAGAAGGGCACGGACTCGCGTTCGCTGACGTCCGAGGACCAGCTCTTCGACATCACGCTCGAAGAGGCCCTCGCGATCTACGCCCAGCCGAAGCAGCGCGGGCGGGCCGCAGCGAAGCCGCCGCTGAAGGAGCTGGGCACTGACCCGGTGAGCGGTGCCCCGGTGGTCGTGAAGGACGGCCGGTTCGGCGCGTACGTCACGGACGGCGAGACGAACGCGACACTGCGGACCGACGACAGCGTCGAGGACATCACGCCGGAGCGCGGCTACGAGCTGCTTGCCGAGAAGCGGGCCAAGGGGCCGGCGAAGAAGAAGACGGCCAAGAAGGCTCCGGCCAAGAAGGCGACCGCGAAGAAGGCGACGACGGCCAAGAAGGCGACGACGGCCAAGAAGGCGACCGCCAAGAAGACGACCGCCGCCAAGACGACAGCCGCGAAGAAGACGACTGCCGCCAAGAAGGCGCCGGCGAAGAAGGCGGCGACCGCCACGGCGAAGAAGACGGCTTCTGCTTCGCCCGAGGAGAGCTGAACGCAGGCGCCGGCAGTGAGAAGCCGACCACCGCGCCGTGCGGTGAACGGTTGCCCCT
>NZ_MAPV01000250.1 GCF_001700505.1 Streptomyces mutomycini | reverse complement strand
GGGGACGTACGCGCCGCCGGCATCCCCACCGTGGCCGTGGTGTTCGGCAACTCGACGGCCGGCGGCGCGTACGTCCCCGGCATGTCCGACCACACCGTGATGATCAAGGAGCGGTCCAAGGTCTTCCTCGGCGGCCCGCCCCTGGTGAAGATGGCCACCGGCGAGGAGAGCGACGACGAGTCTCTCGGCGGCGCCGAGATGCACGCCCGCACCTCCGGCCTCGCCGACCACTACGCCCTCGACGAGCACGACGCCCTGCGACAGGCCCGCCGGATCGTCGCCCGGCTCAACTGGCGGAAGGCGCACCCGGACCCGGGGCCGGCCGAGCCGCCGAAATACGACGAGGACGAGCTGATCGGGATCGTCCCAGGCGACCTCAAGATCCCCTTCGACCCACGCGAGGTCATCGGCCGGCTCGTCGACGGATCGGACTTCGACGCCTTCAAGCCGCTCTACGGCACGAGCCTGGTCACCGGCTGGGCGCGCCTGCACGGCTATCCCGTCGGCATCCTCGCCAACGCGCAGGGCGTGCTGTTCAGCGAGGAGTCGCAGAAGGCCGCGCAGTTCATCCAGCTCGCCAACCAGCGCGACATCCCGCTCCTCTTCCTGCACAACACCACCGGCTACATGGTCGGCAAGGAGTACGAACAGGGGGGCATCATCAAGCACGGCGCGATGATGATCAACGCTGTGTCGAACTCCCGGGTCCCGCACCTCTCCGTGCTTATGGGCGCGTCCTACGGCGCCGGGCACTACGGCATGTGCGGCCGGGCCTACGACCCCCGCTTCCTCTTCGCCTGGCCAAGCAGCAAGTCCGCCGTCATGGGTCCCCAGCAGCTCGCCGGCGTGCTCTCCATCGTCGCCCGCGCCTCCTCCGCCGCGAAGGGCCTGCCCTACGACGACGAGGCCGACGCCGGGCTGCGCGCCATGGTGGAACAGCAGATCGAGTCCGAGTCGCTGCCGGTGTTCCTCTCGGGGCGCCTGTACGACGACGGGGTCATCGACCCGCGCGACACCAGGACCGTCCTCGGGATGTGCCTGTCAGCGATCCACACGGCCCCGGTCGAAGGCGCGCGGGGCTTCGGCGTCTTCCGGATGTGAGGTAACGGATGATCACCGCACTGCTTGTCGCCAACCGGGGCGAGATCGCCTGCCGGATCTTCCGCACCTGCCGTGAGCTGGGCATCTCCACCGTCGCGGTGTACTCGGACGCGGATGCCGGTGCCCTGCACGTGCGCGAGGCCGACACCGCCGTACGCCTGCCGGGGTACGCACCGGGTGATACGTATCTGCGCGGTGACCTCCTCGTCGCCGCCGCGCTCGCGGCGGGCGCCGACGCCGTGCACCCGGGATACGGCTTCCTCTCGGAGAATGCCGGTTTCGCCCGGGCCGTGCAGGACGCCGGGCTCGTCTGGGTGGGGCCGCCCGTCAAGGCCATCGAGCTGATGGCCTCCAAGACCCGGGCCAAGGAGCTGATGGCAGCCGCCGACGTGCCCCTGCTCGCCCCGGTCGACCCGGCCGCCGCGACCGCGGCCGATCTGCCTCTGCTGCTGAAGGCGGCGGCGGGCGGCGGCGGGCGCGGGATGCGGATCGTCCGGGAACTGTCGCTGCTCCAACAGGAGGTGACCGCAGCGTCCGCCGAGGCGGCCGGTGCCTTCGGGGACGGCGAGGTCTTCGCCGAGCCGTACGTCGAACGCGGGCGGCACGTCGAGGTCCAGGTCATGGCGGACGGGCAGGGCACGGTGTGGGCGCTCGGCACCCGTGACTGCTCGCTCCAGCGCCGCCACCAGAAGGTGATCGAGGAGGCCCCCGCGCCCGGTCTCGACGACGGGCTGCGCGGGCGGCTGCGCGACGCCGCCGTCGCCGCGGCGCAGGCGGTGGGCTACCGGGGAGCGGGGACCGTCGAGTTCCTCGTGTCGGCCGAAGGACGCCCGTACTTCCTGGAGATGAACACCCGCCTCCAGGTCGAACACCCCGTCACGGAGGCGGTGTTCGGGCTCGACCTGGTCGCCCTCCAGCTGCGGACCGCGGAGGGCGAGCCCCTGCCCGCCGCCGCGCCCCCGGAGCCGTCCGGGCATGCCGTCGAGGCCCGGCTGTACGCCGAGGACCCGGCGCGTGACTGGCAGCCGCAGACCGGAGCGCTGCTCTTGTTCGAGGTGCCCGACGAACCCGGCATCCGTCTCGACACCGGATACACCGGCGGCGACACCATCGGGGTGCACTACGACCCGATGCTCGCCAAGGTCATCGCCCACGCCCCCACCCGCACCGAGGCCGTCCGCCTCCTCGCCCGCGCCCTGGAACGCGCCCGCATCCACGGCCCGGTCACCAACAGGGAGCTGCTCGTAAGCTCCCTGCGTCACCCGGACTTCACAGCGGGACGCCTCGACACCGGTTTCTACGACCGGCACCTGGCCGCACTGACAGCAGCCGGTACCCCCGGAGAGGACTCCGCCCGCCGTCTCGCCGCCACCGCCGCCGCACTCGCCTCGGCGGCGGGCGCGGCCCCGGCCGCGACGGGCGGACCGGGACCCGCCCGCTTCGGCGCGTGGCGCAACCTGGCCTCCGCGCCGCAGACCAGGCGCTACCGCGCCGAGCCCGGCGGCACCGAGTACGAGATCGCCTACCGCACCGGCCGGGACGGAGCCCCGGCCCCCGAAACCGGCGAGCGGGTCCTCGCCGCACGTCCCGGCGCGGTCACACTCGAAACCGGCGGTGTGACACGGCACTTCACCGTCACGACCCACGGCGACCGGGCCTACGTGGACACCACGTCGGGCTCGTACACCTTCACCGCCCTGCCCCGCTTCACCGACCCCGCCGAGCGCACCGAACCCGGTTCCCTGCTCGCCCCCATGCCCGGCACCGTCGTGCGTCTCGCCGACGGGCTCGCGCCGGGCGCAGCCGTCGAGGCCGGGCAGCCCCTGATCTGGCTGGAGGCGATGAAGATGGAGCACCGTATCCTCGCCCCCGCCTCCGGCACCCTCACCGCGCTCCACGCCGCCCCCGGACTCCAGGTCGAGGTCGGCGCTCTGCTCGCCGTCGTACAGGACGCGCCCGCGCACGCCTCGGCCGAGGCGTGCGCGGACGCCCCCGCCGACGCATCCGCGCACGCCCCCGCGCACCAGGAGGAGACGACCCCGTGAGCACCATCCTCGAAACCGAAGAGCACAAGGCCCTCCGCGCCGCCGTCGCCGCACTCGGCAGGCGTTTCGGCCGCGACTACTCCACCGCCCTGGCCCGCAGGGGCGAGCACCCCCGCGAGCTGTGGGCCGAGGCGGGCAAGCTGGGCTACCTCGGCGTCAACCTCCCCGAGGAGTACGGCGGCGGGGGCGGCGGCATGGCCGAGCTCTCCATCGTCCTGGAGGAGCTCGGCGCCGCCGGGAGCCCCCTCCTCATGCTGGTCGTCTCCCCGGCGATCTGCGGCACCGTCATCGCCCGCTTCGGCACCGAGGAGCAGAAACGGGCCTGGCTCCCCGGCCTCTCCGACGGCTCCCTGAGCATGTCGTTCGGCATCACCGAGCCCGACGCCGGCTCCAACTCGCACCGCATCACGACGACGGCCCGGCGCGACGGCGTGGACTGGATCCTCAGCGGCCGCAAGGTCTTCATATCCGGCGTCGACATCTCCGACGCCACACTGATCGTCGGCCGCACCGAGGACGCGAAGTCCGGCAGCCTCAAGCCCTGCCTCTTCATCGTCCCGCGTGACGCCCCCGGCTTCACACGCACCCCGATCGACATGGAACTGCAGGCGGCCGAGAAGCAGTTCGAGCTGGTCCTCGACGACGTACGGCTGCCCGCCGACGCACTTGTCGGCGACGAGGAGGCGGGCCTGCTCCAGCTCTTCGCCGGACTCAACCCGGAACGCATCATGGGCGCCGCCTTCTCCATCGGCATGGGCCGCTACGCGGTCGAACGCGCCGTGGAATACGCGAAGACCCGCACCGTCTGGAAGGGCGCGCCCATCGGCGCCCACCAGGCCATCGCGCACCCCCTCGCCCAGGCGCACATCGAGCTGGAGCTCTCCCGCCTGATGATGCAGAAGGCCGCGAAACTCTGCGACGACGGCGACGACATCGGTGCGGGCGAGGCCGCCAACATGGCGAAGTACGCCGCGGCCGAAGCCTGTGTGAGGGCCGTCGACCAGGCCGTCCACACCCTCGGCGGCAACGGCCTCACCCGCGAATACGGGCTCGCCTCCCTGATCACGGCCGCGCGTGTCTCCCGTATCGCACCCGTCAGCAGGGAAATGATCCTCAACTACGTCTCCCACCAGACCCTGGGCCTCCCGAAGTCGTACTGACGTCTTCGGTCACGTCCAGGGTCTCCCCATCCGCCCCGGCAGGGGTGATTCTGGCTCTCCACCCGCGTCGAAGGGGACCGCCATGGTGTTCCACAGCGAGTACGCAGACGTCCAGCCCCTCGAAAGACCCATCCACGAAGCCGTTCTCGGGAACGCGACGGACTTCGGTGACACGCCCGCCCTGATCGACGGCACCAACGGGATGACCGTCACCTACGCCCAGCTCGACACCTTCCACCGCCGTATCGCCGCGTTCCTCGCCGCGGCCGGCCTGCGCAAGGGCGATGTGCTCGCCCTGCACAGCCCGAACACGATCGCCTATCCGCCGGTCTTCTACGGCGCGACCCGGGCCGGCGCCACCGTGACCACGATCCACCCGCTGTCCACCGCCGAGGAGTTCGCGAAACAGCTGGAGGACTCGGCCGCCCGCTGGATCGTCACCGTCTCCCCGCTCCTCGACGTCGCCCGCCGGGCGGCCGAACTGGCGGGCGGCATCGAGCAGATCTACGTCTGCGACCAGGCCGAGGGCCACACCTCCGTACTCGACATGCTGGGCTCCACGGCCCCCGAACCGGACATCGCCTTCGACCCTGCCGAGGACGTCGCCGTACTCCCGTACTCCTCGGGGACCACCGGCATGCCCAAGGGCGTCATGCTCACCCACCGCTCCATCGCCACCAACCTGGAGCAGCTGCGGCCCTTCGTTCCCCTCGGAGAACGCGACCGCATCCTGGCGGTTCTTCCCTTTTTCCACATTTACGGGCTCACCGCCCTCATGAACGCGCCGCTGCGTTACGGGGCCACGGTCATCGTGCTGCCCCGCTTCGACCTCGCCCAGTTCCTCGAGACGGTGCAGACCCACCGCATCACCGGTCTGTACGTCGCGCCGCCCATCGTCCTGGCCCTCGCCAAGCACCCGCTCGTCGGCGACTACGACCTCTCGTCGCTGGAGTACATCGTCAGCGCGGCCGCACCCCTGGACGCCGAGCTCGCCGCGGCCTGCTCCACCCGGCTCGGACTGCCCGCCGTACGGCAGGCCTACGGGATGACGGAGCTCTCGCCCGGCACCCATGTCGTGCCCCTCGACGCGGAGAACCCGCCGCCGGGCGCGGTCGGGAAGCTGCTGCCCGGTACGGAGATGCGGATCGTCTCGCTGACCGACCCCGGCATCGACGTCGGCTCCGGCACCCCCGGCGAGATCCTCATCCGCGGCCCGCAGGTGATGAAGGGCTACCTCGGCCGCCCCGACGCCACCGCGGCCATGATCGACGAGGACGGCTGGCTGCACACCGGGGACGTGGGCCGGGTCGACGCCGACGGCTGGCTGTACGTCGTCGACCGGGTCAAGGAACTCATCAAGTACAAGGGCTACCAGGTCGCCCCCGCCGATCTGGAGGCGCTCCTGCTGACCCACGCGGGGATCGCCGACGCCGCCGTCATCGGGGTCGAGGACGCCGACTGCAACGAGGTCCCCAAGGCGTACGTCGTCCGGCAGGCAGTGGCAGGGGACCTCACGGAGGACGACGTCATCGCGTATGTCGCCGAGCGCGTCTCCCCGTACAAGAAGGTCAGAGCGGTGGAGTTCATCGAGGCCGTACCGCGTGCGGTGTCCGGCAAGATCCTGCGGCGCGAGCTGCGCGACCGGGAGAAGCGGCAATGAACCTCGCACCCCAGACCCATGACCGGGGCATCACCACCCTCACCCTCGATTCGCCCGCCAATCGCAACGCGCTCTCGGCGGGCCTGGTCGGCGAGCTGTCCGAAGCCCTGGCCGGCTGCGCGGGTGACGCCTCCGTGCGGGCCGTCGTCCTCACACACACCGGCAACACCTTCTGCGCGGGCGCCGACCTGACCGCACCCCCCGAACCGGCGGCCTTCGTCGGTCTGATGCGGTCGATCGTCGCCCTGCCCAAGCCCGTCGTGGCCCGCGTCACCGGCCACGTCAGGGCCGGCGGCCTGGGGCTCCTCGGGGCGTGTGACATCTCGGCGGCGGGACCGGACGCCACCTTCGCCCTCACCGAGTCCCGCCTGGGTCTCGCCCCCGCCGTCATCTCCCTGCCCCTGCTGCCCCGCCTCGACCCCCGTGCGGCATCCCGCTACTACCTCACCGGGGAACGCTTCGACGCTGCGGAAGCCGTCCGTATCGGTCTCGTGAGCCTCGCCGCCGAATCCGCCGACGACGTTGACAAGGCACTCGTACCGGTACTCGACGGACTCCGCAGGGCGTCACCCAAGGGGCTGGCGGCGTCGAAGGGGCTGGTCACGGCTAGTGTGCTGAGGACTTTCGACAGTCACGCCGAAGACCTCATCGCCCGCTCGGCAGCGCTCTTCGCCTCCGACGAGGCACGGGAGGGGATGACGGCCTTCCTGGAACGACGGGATCCCGCATGGGTGCTGTGACGACCCCGAAGCAGGACAGGAGCCGCGCCACCCGGCAGCGGCTCCTGGAGTCCGCGGTGGCCTGCCTCGCCGAACACGGCTGGGCAGGCTCCACGGTCACGGTCGTCGCCGAACACGCGGGGGTCTCACGGGGTGCAGCCCAGCACCACTTCCCGACCCGCGAGGACCTGTTCACCGGCGCCGTCGAGTACGTCGCCGAGGAACGTTCCGCCGCCCTGCGGGCCCTCCCCGTGCAGGGCCGCACGGCGGTGGTCGCCGCCCTGGTCGACCTCTACACCGGCCCGCTCTTCCGCGCCGCGCTCCAGCTCTGGGTCGCCGCCTCCAACGAAGCCCAACTGAGGCCCCGCGTCACTGAACTTGAAGCCCGCGTGGGCCGCGAGACCCACCGGATCGCCGTCGAACTCCTCCGAGCCGACGAGACCCGCCCCGGCGTGCGCGAGACGGTCCAGGGACTGCTCGACATGGCCCGTGGCCTGGGCCTCGCCAACGTACTGACCGACGACACGGCCAGACGCCGCCGGGTCGTGGCCCAGTGGGCGCGGCTGCTGGACGAAGCGCTGGGCTGAGGTGTGGTGGGGTCGGAGGCGCGCGGCCCGGCGAACCGGTCGGCACATGTCAGCCGTACGAACGCCTTCGCGGCCAAATCTCCCAATCAGTCTCAATACGCTGTGAGTTGGTGAGCCGGCTGGGGCATCCCCGACTGGTGCCAGTGCTAAAGTCACCCAGCCGTTCGGTTTTCACTTCGAGGGGGGGGCCTCGTCAACCGAATGGGCGGGAGGTTTTTTCTTTGTTCGCAAGACACTTTGCGCAACGTCGGAGTCGTGATGGCGACTGCTGCGGCAATGACGTTCGCCACCAGCCCGGCTGCCTGGGCTTCGTGGGAGACGGATGCGACCACCGTGTGGGGCGACAACGACATGTCGCGAGAATGGGTCGACGAATCCTATAACGAAATCAAGTTCAAGGACTGCCACACCTCGTCGACGGACAGGTGGATTCAGGTCGAGCGCTGGCAGTTGGTGACGTTGGGCACAGACATCCAGCGTGACAAATTCAGGTTCACCAACTGTTTCAATGGTACGGACGCCGTCAGCGCCGACACACAGTCCGGCCTTCCTTACGGCACGTATTACTTCGAGACAGATGCTCCGTGCCTCAGCTGCGTGATAACTGTCCGGAAGATCGTCGTGGACACGACTCAGGCCGACTGATTTCGACGGGCCGCTGTGCATCCTGCGCGGCGGCCCGCCCTGTACTTTCTTGAGGGCCCATGCGCTTCTTCACCGCACTACGCACCCACGCCGCTGTGCTGGCTCTACCGGTGACCGGACTCTTCTTTGCCTACGTCTTCTTCACGACCAAGGGGAGGATAAGCCATTTCGCTTCACTTCCCTGGCCGGCCGAGGCCGTGTCCTATGCCATACACGCTCCCGTTCCACTGGCCGCCGCCGCCGCTGCCGGGCTGGCTGCGGTGGAGGCGACACGGCTACGGGCTCTCGGCGTGTGGGAGATGGGCCCCGCACGTTCCGCCCTGCGCGTTGCTGTTCAGCCGATCCTTGTCGTCGTGCTCACTTCGGCGACCCTGATTGCCGGCATCACGGCGGGCACACTGCTGATCGTCGGAGTCGCGCCCGACGTGTACGTGCTTCATCTGTTCGGCATGGTTCTGGTCCTTCTCACCGCACACGCGGCTATTGGATTCCTTATCGGGCGACGCCTCCACGCGTTGTACTCCGCGCCGCTCGTATCCCTGGCTGTGTTCATCGGAATCAGTTACCCCTTGGGTACCAGTAGTTGGTGGGCGCACCATGTGACCGGGGCTGTCGGCCTGATGGCCTTCGGTGAGGCCTACTCCCTCCCCATGACGATCGCTGCCGTTCTGCCGACGGTCTGTCTTGCCCTCGCCCTCATCGTGGCCATCGGTCCTCGGCGTCTCCGCGTCGGTGCTGTCGCGGTATCCCTCGTGATCGCGGGCAGTGGCCTGCTCGGTGCCTACGGCATCACTCGGGAGTGGACCTCGTTCGCTCCTGCCGCCAATGGACTGGCACCGGTCAGCTGTGAGGGCGGCGTACCGGAGGTGTGCATGCCTGCCGTAGGTTCCGGAGATCTCGAAGGCATGCAGACCGCGCTTTCCGGCATGACAACGAAACTGCGGGCCAAAGCAATCATTGCGGAGATCCCCACTCGTATCACCGACATCACCGTGTCCAGTACTCGACGGCCGGATACTGCGGGAAAGGAGTGGACGCTCGACCTTGCAGCCGGGAGCTCGGACGGCGTCTCCTGGGAGGACGTGGCAATAGCCGTCGTGGGAATGCCCTGCAAGAACCCGGACTGGAACACCTTGCACTACGGCACCCTTTGGGCCGCCCGGACCATGGGGGTAGCAGATGACTACCTCGCCTGGCTCACCCGCGAATCGCAGTCATTCCGGACCGGGGACAGCAAGGAACAGCTCCTCGCAGAGATGGACAGGGTGAGCAGCCTTCCGCTGAGCGAACAGCAGACTTGGTACGTCGAGCAGCTCCGGCTCTCCTGCGAGGGCGGCCGGACGGGATGATCTGGTGGTTGCGTCAACGAGGTGCCCTCGACCTGCTGCCCTGCGCACTGTTCGCCTTCATCCTGAGCATCGCGCTCACGTCGAATCTCGTCCTCGTTCTCCCCGTGTTCCTGGGCGGCCATCCCATACCGACCGAACTGAGCAACTTCTTCTGCCTGGTGCCTTCTGTCGCACTCGTGGCATGTCTCGAAAGACGCCTGCCCGGCATGGAGCGATCCGCTGTGCGCCGGCTCGACGTGATGGACATCGCCCTGGTGACGGGCTTCGCCCTCCTGGCCAGCGCGGCGGCGGGAGCCATGTCCCCGTTGGACTCGGACGCGATGTGGACGGCCGCCCGCAATAATCTGCTCTTCTGCGGTCTCACCCTCGGAAGCTGGCCTCTGCTCAGACACCGAGCAGTCCTTGTGCCTGTGTTCTGGATGATCCTCGCCATGTTCACCGGGGGCAGACACATCAACGACCCTTATCCCTGGGTCATCGTCACCGAGAAGGCCGATGTCGCCCACGCCGCGACGGGCGCCACCCTCGTCTTCCTGACGGGGCTTGTTCTCCTCATCTGCCTCGTGCCAAGGACCGACCGATGACTCTCCTGCTCGACCGCGTCACATTCACCTATCGCCGCAGACAGCGTCCTGTCCTCTCCCAATTCACCTACGAGGTGCCCGCCCAAGGTCTGACGATCTTGCTCGGCCCCAATGGAGCCGGAAAGTCCACGACGCTGTCCCTTCTCGCGGGGACGGTCGAGCCGACAGCAGGCAGAGTCCTGTTCAGCGACTCGAATGTCACCTCCGAGACCCGTGAGTTCCGCCGTCACGTGGCCTGGCTGCCCCAACGGGTACCCACGTCGCCGCAACTGAGCGCGCGCGAGTACGTCGCGTACATGGCCTGGCTCAAGGGCGAGAATCGCGCCGACGCGTGGGCGCGAGCCGGCGTCGCCCTTGAACAGGTCGGCCTCGCCGAACAGTCCGGGCAGAAGACGGCCAGTCTCTCCGGGGGACAACTCCGGCGTGTCGGCATCGCTTGTGCCCTGGCCCATGATGCCCGCGTCATCCTGCTGGACGAACCAACAGCAGGGCTCGACCCTCATCAGCGTTCCGTGTTCCGTGATGTCCTGGGAGAGATCGCGGCGAGCGTCCCGGTGCTGATGTCGACCCACGACGTGATCGATCTGGCCGACGCGGCCGACACCGTCACCCTCATGGCGTCCGGGAGGGTGCGCCACCACGGCGGGACCAAAAGTTTCCTCGATCACGCCCGCTCCGAGGCCGCCCCTGGGCGGCGGGCGGAGTCGGCGTACACCGCCCTCATGGGCCTGGACGGTTCGCGGTGAGCGGCAGAACGTGGTGGAGCGTGTCGAGCCTCGCTACGCGGGCGCGTCTTGGCTCAGCGGGACCTGAGCAACTCCCGGACGTGGCCCGCGCGGGCGTGGACCTCGGACTCGGCGAGACCGCTGACGGGAAGGTCCACGGGCGCCGACGGATCGGGCAGGCCGCAGGAGCGGCAGAGACCATCGGGGAGGGCTTCCGGGCGCCCGGGTACACCACACTTGGTGCACTCCATCATCGTGCGGTGAACGGGGCCGCCCGACGCCGGCGGCACCACGGCCGGGGTAACGCGCGGCGGGATCTTGTCGTCGAGGCGGCGGCGTACGAACCCGACCGGTGAGCCGACCTGCGGGGGTAGCCCGGCGGTGAGGGCCTGGGTCAGGTAGTCGGTGGTCACGCCCCGGGCCAGCCATTCGGCGGCCCGCGCCTCCAGCACCGCGCAGTCGGCGGCGGACAGGGCCAGACGCGGGTCGGTGCGCCCGAGCTGCGCCAGGGCCAGATAGGCGGGCGAAGGGGCGTCGGCCGGAGTCGGTGCTGGCTCCGGAGTCCGCTGCTGCGGCACGGCGGGCGTCGCGGGCGGTTCCTCCACCGGGATCCAGGACGGCGGCGCCGCTGGTGCGGCGACGACCGGGGCCGTCTCACGCTCCCCGGCGGCGAGGTGGGAACCCCACCATTCGTTGTCGCGGGCTGTACGGGACCAGAACGTCCGGAAGACCCAGCGGACCTGCTCGCCCTCACCGACCAGGCACCGCACGCGTCGCAGGTACCCGGCCACGGACAGGGCCTTGAGCGCCGAGCCGACCGCCTGCTGGCCGTAGAGCGGCAGTTGCTTGGCCAGGCTCTTCACGTCCATGGCGGCGCCGTCTGGGAGGTGGTCGATGAACCCGGCGACGTACCGCTCGCGGGCGGGCAGGAGCGCGAAGTCGTCTGCTCGTGCGGCGGGTTGGCCCGGCACGGACCGCTTGCCGTAACCGGGATTGGCCATCGGGTACGGGCGGGAGAGTGCGGGGGTGGAGGGGGCCGGACTAGGCTGCTTGGTAGCCACGGGATCGCTCGTTTCGATCTTGGGGTGAGACCCCGGCCGGTGCTGCTAACACCGCGTCGGGGTCGTTCGTTTGGTCGCACCGTAAGCACTCGTCACGCTTCGCCGCAAGCCGCTCACGATTAGTCATACTTGCTGGCCGTGACGGGTAGGGGAGGTGGGGGAGGTTTCCCCAACCTTCTTTTCCCTACCGGTTGCAAAGAAGGCGCTCGGGTCTCGGAGCCCGCATCTCGGCGCCCGGCTCTCGAAGCTCAAGCTTCGGGAGCGACGTCCCCCACGTACACCCGGAAGAGCGAACCAACCCTTCCCGGGGCTCGGGTCCCGAGATCCGAGCCCCGAGCTTCAGACGAACCCTGCGCTTTGGGACCGAGAACGTGAACAGCGGGGAGGGCCGCACACCGGCGGAGTGCGACGAGGGCCCGCAAAGCTCGAGGCGTACGGCTCCGACCGCCCCGGCTCCGAGCGGGTAGCGTCCGAAGCCCCGAACGGCCGTTTCAAGGTGTTCACCTACGATGAACTGGAACCCCGCGACAAGGTCAACCTCCACATCACCTGGATGAAGGACCCGGCCCTGGACGACACGGACAGTCTCCTGGCGCCCGAGGTCATCGCCCCAGGAGATCGTCCAGGACCTCCAAGCGGCACTCAGCGAGTTCGCGGCCATCGCCGAGGCCCTCGGCGGCGAAATCCCGGCCGACGCCGAGGTGGAAATAGGAGACTCCTTCCAGCACCGCCCGCCACCACCGACCGAACGGACACCGTCCCCATGTACGTCAGCCGGGTTTCCGTCCAGGACATCAAGTCGTTCAACGGTCCGCGCCAGGTCGACCTGCGCCTGACCCGCCCGGACGGCACCCACGCCGGGTGGACGGTCCTGGCGGGGCGCAACGGTGCCGGGAAGACGACCCTGCTGCAAGCGATCGCGCTCGCACTCGGTGGGCCGGGTGTGGCACGGAGTCTGATGCCCGGCTTCGAGAACTGGGTGACGGCGGGAGCTGCAGAAGGCCGAGTTCAGGTGGAGGTCTCCTACGAGAAACCGTATGACTTGTTCACGGACGGGCATCCAGGAAGCCGCACGTTGACCGCCGGCCTCACATGGGCCATTCCACCTGAGCAGGTTTCGGCCAGTGGGCTCAGGTACAGGGTGGGAGTTCCATCAGTAGCGGAGACCGGCAAAGAAGGAAGCTGGAATCACGAGGCCAGAAGAGGCCCCTGGGAAGACAATCCCCTGGGTTGGTTCTGTGCGTCCTACGGCCCGTTTCGCCAACTGGTAGGGACTGCTGACATGGATCTCCTCCCCCACGCGTTTGGGCCAGTGGCCCGACACGTGCACCTGTTTCAGGAGAACGCTGGGTTGACCGATGGCATCTCGTGGCTGGTCGGTCTCCACCTCCGGGCACTCGAAGGACGGCCGGGGGCTGAACAGCTCAAGCTGGCCGCACTCTCGATTCTTCGAGACGGGCTTCTCCCGGACGGCTATCGGATTGACGATGTCGACTCCGAAGGGTTGTGGGTCGAACGCGAGGGGATTCGGTTTCCGCTTCGGGAGATGAGCGACGGGTTCCGCGCTGGTGCGGCACTGGTTGTGGACATTCTCCAGCAGATCGACATGGCTTACGGGCATATCGACTGGTTGGCTTCGGATGGGGAACTGCTGTTCAGCCAGGTGCCCGGGGTTCTTCTCATTGATGAGATCGACGCTCATCTCCACGTTTCCTGGCAGCGTCGCATCGGCCCGTGGCTGACGTCACATTTCCCTAACATTCAGTTCATCGTCACTACCCACAGCCCCTACATCTGTCAGTCGGCCGATCCCGGCGGTTTGATCCTGCTGCCAGGTGCCAACGAGGACACAGCGCCCCGAATCGTGGCGGAAGAGCAGTTTGAACGTGTGATCTACGGCAGTGGCGATGACGCCGTCCTCTCTGAACTCTTCGGGTTGGACACGCCCTACTCCGAGCAGGCCGAGCGTAAACGGGGCGAACTGGTGGCCTTGGAAATGGACTTGCTGCGCGGCCAGGTCGACGCGGAGACGGCCGACCGGTACAGAGAGCTCAAGCGGCTGCTCACCAGTTCACCGACGGCTCGGCTGGACGAGATGTCGGCCCGGCTCAAGGACCTGGCCGATGACGAGCCGGAGGACCCCTCACGATGATCCGGCTGCAACGCCTGGATCTGCCCCAGGACACCGTGACGCGTATGGGCGGCCATACCAAGGAGATCAGGGGGTCCGAGAAGCAGTCGGACAAGGCGCGCTACCTGTGGACGCACACGACGGTGCGCCGGCATGTCCACCCGGCCCTCTTCGCCACGCTGGGAGACATGGCTCCGGGCCACGAGCGCTGCATGTACTGCGGCGACAATCAGGGCTCGGACATCGACCACTTCGAGCCGTTGTCCGTGGCGCCCTTACGGGCCTTCGAGTGGAAGAACCACCTGCTGGCCTGCGCCGTCTGCAACAGTCACCACAAGCGCCACGTGTTCCCCCGCGATGAGGCGGGGCGCCCGCTCCTCATCGACCCGACGATCCAGGAGCCCTTGGACCACCTTCACCTGGTCCTCGGAACCGGCCTGTACAGAGGACTGACTCCGCAAGGCGGTACCAGCATCGATGTCTTCGGGCTCAACGCCCGTGGGGCACTGGTGAAGGGGCGCCACGACGCCTACAGCACCGCGGCGCTTTTCTTGGAGAAGTGGCGCGCGGCGGCTGACAAGGGGCAGACGGACAGGGCACGCGACACGGTCCGCATCGCGTGGGACAGACCGCTGGCCGACGTGCTGGCGTCGATGTTTCACCAGGCGGTTCACCCCGCCGCCGAGCTGCTGTTCAGCGGCGAGGACGAGGTGCTGGACCTGCTTCGTGATCCGGCCCTGCGCGCCGGGTTTCTCGGCTGAGCCGTTGTCAGGCCTTCAGCGCGCCGTCCTTGACGGCGGTGACGAAGGCCGACCAGCTTGCTGCGGAAGCGATCACGGCCGGTCCGTGGGGGACCTTGCTGTCTCGCACGGGGACAGTGTCGTAACCGCGGGCCACTTCAAGACACTCGCCCTGACTGCCGCCGCTGTAGCGGGACTTGTGCCACCCAGCGAGAGTGGATGAGTCGGAGATGGTGTGCTCAGTGCTGCCCATGTGTGTGATCCTCCGCTGCCGCCCGGACGACGGCCAATGATTCTCGGCGCGACATCGCGTCACTCAGCGCAAGAGCGTAAGCGGTTTGGCTGGCGCTCACCAGTGAGGGATCATCCAGAAGATTTCCCGAGAGGAAGCCTTCGACATACGCCACGGGCGCGGAGTCCTGGAAGCTCATGAGCGTAAGCAACCCCTCCTGGAGCGCGTACGCACCTGCTCCGAACGGCAATACATGCAGCCGAAGACGGCCGGAGGCGGCCATATCCGCGATCTTTTCCAGTTGCTCCGCCATGACCTGAGGTCCTCCCACCTCACGGCGGAGCACGGCTTCGTCGAGGAGCGTCCAGACAACCGGCTTCAACGGTCCGTCAAGGATCTGAGCACGCTCTGTTCGGATGACGACGTCTCTGTCAAGTTCTGCAGGCTGGTGGTTCGGCCTGTATGCGGAGAACAGCGCACGGGCGTAACTCTCGGTCTGGAGGAGCCCGGGAACGAGGGCGGGGGCGAACTGCCGGATCTCGATCGCCTGCTGTTCCAGCTCGGCCACGGCCGCGAAGTGGTCGACGAACTTCGTGTCCAGGTCCTCCAGCCACCGTGCGAAGAACCCGTCCGTGGCCAGCGCCCGGTCGATCCGCTGCGCGTCATCCGGGTTCGGCAGGCGGCGACCTGCCTCGAAGTGGCTGATGAGCGTGGGCGAGCACACGATCTGCTCGCTCAGCGCCTCCTGGGTCAGCCCGGCCGTCGTGCGCCTGAGCCTCAGTTCCTCGCCGTACTTCGCTCGTGCCGTGCGCGGCCTGTGGTGCGGCGCCATGCGACCAACTCCTCGGGATGACAGGCGCGCTGTCAAGCGCGAACCCCTGGCAGCGTAGCGAGCGACGACCTCACCCTGTGAAGAGTTGAGCACGGAGCGCAGTCATTCGCTCCTTCGTGTGGCGTGACCACGAAACCCGCAGGAAGCAGGAAGCCATGAGGCACCGCATCACCCGGATCTTCGAGCTGCTGATGAGAAGGCCGGTGCCGGGACCGAGGCGCCGCCCGAGCCCGTGCACTCGCCCCCACGGGATCACGTTGCGCTGCACCGGTGAACGGCCGCCACGCGGCGAGGACAGCCCGCTGGTGCGCCCGTACTACGTGGCGTACGAGAGGGAGCGGGAAGCCCACAGGCTCGCGGAGCTGAGGCGGCGGCGTGCACTCGTGGTCATCCCGTGTGGACGGGAGGCGGCGGCGTGAGGACGAGCTCCGGGGAAGCGCGGCTGCTCCCGTGGACGACGACGGGCGGCAAGCCCTGCTATCTCCTCGGGGACGGCGCGGGCACGGTGTCGCGGATCGCGGACCGGGTGGAGAGTGCCCAGCTGTCCATGGCCGGGGAACTGCTCGGCCACGCGGCGGACCTGCTGGCCGACCACCGGTCGACCGGCGCCCAGGTGCACTACCTCGCGTGCCGCCTGGCCGAATCGCTGGGCGACGTACGGCGCGTGGCCGAGAGCCGAGGCCGAAGGCTGGGTGACGGGCCGGGCGTCGACGATCCGGCTGAGAGGTGATCGGCCGTCGATGCCGTGCGCAAATGCTGATCCGACCGATCACGCTCGTACGTCACAGCGGGGAGGGGGCTGCCTCCTTGCCCGTTCCCAGGCCCGAGCGCACACCAGTCCGACGCCTTCACAGCCACCCTCGTAGTTCGTCGCCATCACGACTGCGAGCCGAGGCGGCGGCGTCCGCCCGTGGCCGGGAGCCGGGGACGTGGACCGGACCACGTCCCGGGCTCCCGCGGGGTCACGCTGCGGTCAGCAGGCCCCTGCCGGCGTTCCGCCGCGCCGGTCCGGGGCCGGCAGGTCAGGCCTTGCCGTTGTAGTACGTCGCGTCCCAGTGGCTGCCCTCGCGGGCGTAGACGTTGC
The DNA here is from genome assembly GCF_001700505.1 of Streptomyces mutomycini. Lineage (GTDB taxonomy): Bacteria > Actinomycetota > Actinomycetes > Streptomycetales > Streptomycetaceae > Streptomyces > Streptomyces mutomycini. The sequence continues at coordinate 4,472 of NZ_MAPV01000250.1, read as the reverse complement.
CGTTCGGGGACTTGTAGAGGCGCGCGCCGTCACTGCGCTTGCCTGCGGCCTTGTAGTGGCCCTTGATCCAGTTGTCCAGACAGGGCTGCTTCACGGACATGTCGACCTTGTAGCCGTTGCGGTGGCTGTACGTGCCCGAGCTGTGGCCCCTCTCCGTGCCGCCGGTGATGACGACGGCGCAGCGGCTCGCCTTCTTGAAGGCGATGGCACCGGCCACGGTCGTCCGGTTGATGTTGGTGAACGACGTGCATGTCCCCTTGTTCCAGTCCGAGCAATTGCCGCTGGACGACCAGGAGACGCCGGCGGCGCGGAACTGCTTGGCTGCCGCCGCGTGCGTGTACTTGGCGGGGGCGCTCTCGGCGACACCCGCGGTGAGGAGGAGCGGGGCCGCCAGAGAGGCGACGAGGAGAGTCCTGAAGTGGGGCATGCGCACGATGCGTCCTTCTTTCGGGGGGTCCGCCGACGGCTTATGCCGGCCAGGCGGACGAGTGAGTGCCCCGCACCCGGGAACGGCGCCACGGTGATGGGTCGGCCACCGGTCCGGACGGGGGAGGGGGCGGCGGGGGACAGTGCCGTCCGCCGGATCACCACCCTGCCTGGGCCACCCCGTGGTCCGCTACCATCTGCATCCGAATGGCGACCATGCGTGTATGCCATGCCGTGCGCATGGGTCTGACCAGCGGATATGTGCGATTTTTAGGGGAGTGAATTGGACAGTCGGCAGCTCGTCCCGGAGGAGGTCCCGGCCCCCACCACGCCCGGCGCGGAGCTCAGCCTTCTGCTGCGGTCCTGGTGGGAACAGGCTCCGGGGACCCCTCCCACGCAGACTGTGCTGGCCCGGCGGGCAGGCGTCAATCAGGCGACGATGTCCCGCTATCTCAACCCCGCCCGGCCCGCCACCGCGCCGCCGCACGTGGTGAGAGTGCTGCACGCCGCCCTCGGAGCGGCCCCCGCCTCCCTGGAAGAGGCCCTGCGGCTTTCCGGACGGGCTCAGGAAGCCGGTCGTCCCGGCAGGGCGGACGGTCCAGTGGTCCCCGGACGGGCCGTCCACGGCCTCCCCGCGACTGAGCCACCACCGCAGGCCGCCTGTCCTGCGGACTTGGCCGAACCCCCGCCCTCCCGGGCGCACTCGTACGGCGCACCGTCGTCGTGGCCCTGGTTCCTCGGGGTGGTCGCGGTCGTACTGGCCGTCGCCGCAACCGTCGTCGTCACCGAGAAGTGGTTACGTCCTCCGGCAGCGCCGGTCACCGCGGCGGCATCCGCCGGCGGTCCGCCGTCCTGGCCCGTGGTCCGCCTCGGTGACGTGCTCTGGGAGGCCAGAACCGTCCAGTACCTGCTCGAGGCCAGGGGATACCGGGTCGAGGTGACGGGCACCGTTGATGCGGTGACCGAGAGCCAGATCAAAACCTTCCAGGGCGACAGGGGTCTGGTTCCGGACGGCAGAGTCGGCCCCCTGACATGGCCCCGCCTCGTGATGCCGGTGAAGGAGGGCGGCAGCGGGCCCGCGGTGACCGCCCTCCAGGCGCTCCTCACCGGCGCCGGACACCCGACTGCCGTCACCGGAACCTTCACCACGGACATGACGGACACCCTGCGCATCTTCCGCGCCGAGCACGGGCTGCCCGCCACCGGGCCGGTGGACCCACTTCTCTGGCAGACCGTCATGAATGCCCAGCACGAGAGGCTGCACGGCTGAGACCGCTCCACGTCCCGGCCCCGGTGACCCCGGGGCCGGTTCCCCAGGTCCGCGCCGGCCACGGCGGGCCCGGGTGCCAGCGGTGCTGTACATCCGTGCGAGCCGCCCGGTTTCAGGCGTCACGCAGACCGGTGACCGTGCATAGGAGACCCGGGCATTCCATCCCAATGCGCCCATGGTGTCCTGGGCCGTTCAGTTCCCCAGATCCGCGAGCTGGTCGAACCCCTCGATCTCCCGCGGGTCGCGCGAGCCCGGGCCGACGTACGTCGCCGAGGGGCGCACCAGGCGTCCGGTCCGCTTCTGCTCCAGGATGTGCGCCGACCAGCCCGCCGTTCGGGCGCAGCTGAACATCGACGTGAACATGTGCGCCGGGACCTCCGCGAAGTCCAGCACGATCGCCGCCCAGAACTCGACGTTCGTCGCCAGGACGCGGTCCGGGCGGCGGGCGTGGAGCTCCTCCAGGGCCGCCTTCTCCAGTGCCTCCGCCACCTCGAAGCGCGGGGCGGCCAGCTCGCGGGCCGTGCGGCGCAGGACGCGGGCCCGGGGGTCCTCGGCGCGGTAGACGCGGTGGCCGAAGCCCATCAGGCGCTCGCCCTTGTCCAGCGCCTGCTTCACGTACGCCGAGGCGTCGCCGGTCCGCTCGATCTCCTCGATCATGCCGAGGACCCGGGACGGGGCGCCGCCGTGCAGGGGGCCCGACATGGCGCCCACCGCACCGGAGAGCGCCGCCGAGACGTCGGCGCCCGTGGACGCGATGACGCGGGCGGTGAACGTCGAGGCGTTCATGCCGTGTTCGGCGGCCGACGTCCAGTACGCGTCGACGGCCTTGACGTGCTTCGGGTCCGGCTCGCCGCGCCAGCGGATCATGAACCGCTCGACCACGGACTCCGCCTTGTCGATCTCGCTCTGCGGGACCATCGGCAGGCCCTGGCCGCGGGCCGACTGGGCGACGTACGACAGGGCCATCACGGCCGCCCGCGCCAGGTCGTTGCGCGCGGTCTCCTCGTCGATGTCCAGCAGTGGTTTCAGGCCCCACACCGGTGCCAGCATGGCGAGCGCCGACTGCACGTCGACCCGGATGTCACCGGAGTGCACGGGGATCGGGAACGGTTCGGCGGGCGGGAGCCCGGGGTTGAACGCCCCGTCCACCAGCAGACCCCAGACGTTGCCGAACGACACATGGCCGACGAGGTCCTCGATGTCGACGCCGCGGTAACGGAGCGAGCCGCCCTCCTTGTCGGGTTCGGCGATCTCCGTCTCGAACGCGACGACTCCTTCAAGTCCGGGTACGAAGTCGGACATCGGGCGGCTCCCTCGACTCGGCGGCTGTGTGCGGGCCACGAAGGCCCGTGCACGATACTGGCGGGTTACCACGACGCGGGGAAGGGTGACGTCCGGCACAGCCTCCCGGCTCGCGGGCCGGCGACCGCGCCCCTCCCCGCGGGGAAACCGGTCCGCTGCGGCAGGATGGCCCCGTGCCCACAGCAGATGCCACTCCGTCCTCCGCTTCCGCCTCCTCTCGCGTCCCGTCATCCGATTGCACCACCGATCCCGCCGTGATGCGCGAGCAGTACCGCTCCGAGGACTTCACCGAGAAGGATCTCGCCGCGGACCCCATGGCCCAGTTCGCCCGGTGGTTCCGCCAGGTCGCAGGGGGCGGCGCGCTCCACGAGCCGAACGCGATGGTGGTGTCCACGGCCGACTCGCGGGGCCGCCCGTCCTCCCGGACGGTGCTGCTGAAGCACTACGACGAGCGCGGCTTCGTGTTCTTCACCAACTACGGCTCCCGCAAGGGCCGCGAGCTGACGGCGAATCCGTACGTCTCGCTCCTCTTCCCCTGGCACCCGCTCGCCCGCCAGGTCATCGTGACCGGAACCGCGGCCCGTGTCGGACGCGACGAGACGGTGGCGTACTTCCGTACCCGCCCGCACGGCTCCCAGCTGGGTGCCTGGGCGAGCGACCAGTCCACCGTCATCGGCTCCCGGCAGGAGCTGGTCGACCGCTACGAGGAGCTCGCGGCCCGCTACCCGGAGGGCGAGAAGGTCCCCGCGCCGCCGCAGTGGGGAGGCTTCCGCGTCGTGCCCGAGGCGATCGAGTTCTGGCAGGGCCACGAGAACCGGCTGCACGACCGGCTGCGGTACGTCCGGGAGAGCCCGGACGCCGGCTGGCGCGTGGAGCGCCTCTGCCCGTGAGCCGTCAGCCCGCCTCCCCCGCGGACGGTCCGGGGGGCGGCGGCAGGAGGCGTACGAGGTCCAGGAGGTCGGGCCCGGTGATCTCCTGGCCCAGGAACACCGTCCGGTAGACGACGTAACCGATCCAGCTGTCCACGATCGCGTCCAGCGGCAGTCCCTGCGGCAGCCCGCCCCGCGCCACGCTGTTCCGCAGGAGTTGCGCGGCGGGTTCGGCGTGGGCCTTGAGGAGGTCCCGCAGCTCGGCCCGTCCGGCCTCCCCGCGCTCGGTCAGGGCGCCCGTGACCACGCTGGGGTCGCCGAGCAGGGTGAGGGTCGACACCAGGCTCCGCAGCCAGAGCAGCGCGTCCTCGCGTACGTCGCCCGTGTCGGGGGCCGGTCCGGGGGCCAGCCGGTCCGCGACCGCCTCGGTGATCACCGCCGCCTTGTTCGGCCACCAGCGGTAGACCGTCATCCGGGCCACCCCTGCCCGTGAGGCGATGCGGTCCATCGTCACGCCCCTGTAGCCGAGCTCGGCCACCAGCTCCCGCGTGGCCGCCAGGACCGCCTCATGGGCGTCCGGGTCGCGACGGGGGCCGCGGCGGGGG
>NZ_MAPV01000025.1 GCF_001700505.1 Streptomyces mutomycini | reverse complement strand
GTAATCCGGTACGGCGCGTCCTGCCCGGCGCGATAGGCTCGGGGGACGACGATCGGCAGTGGTGGCGGGACGCGCCGGCCGAGCAGTGACAGGCAGATACCGGCCGGGAGAAGATCCGGCCGATGCGGGCGACGAGCAGAGAGCGGTGCACTGTGTCCGGTGGAGAGGTGGCCGGCATCCTGGTGGCTGTCTTCTGGGCGATCCTGGTTTCCTTCCTCGCCGTGGCGTTGGCGAGGCTGGCCCAGACGCTCAAGGCGACCACCGCGCTGGTGGCGGACGTGACGGAGCAGGCTGTTCCGCTGCTCGCCGACGCCTCGGCCACGCTGCGCTCCGCACAGACCCAGCTCGACAAGGTCGATGCCATCGCGAGCGACGTCCAGGAGGTCACGTCCAACGCCTCCGCGCTCTCCACCACCGTCGCGTCGACGTTCGGCGGCCCGCTCGTGAAGGTCGCCGCGTTCGGCTACGGGGTGCGCCAGGCGCTGGGCCGCCGGACCGCTCCTGAACCGGAGCCGGCCGCCCGGGCCTCCCGTCGCAGCGTGATTGTCGGCCGTACCGTGCCGTCCGCCCAAAAGAAGCGGAACGGCCGAAGCCCCCGCGGACAGAAGGACTGACCCAGCGATGTTCCGCCGTACGTTCTGGTTCACCGCCGGCGCAGCCGCCGGCGTCTGGGCCACCACCAAGGTCAACCGCAAGATCAAGCAGCTGACTCCCGAGAGCCTCGCGGCGCAGGCAGCCGACAAGGCGATCGAGGCGGGTCACAAGCTGAAGGACTTCGCCCTTGACGTGCGTGAGGGCATGGTCAGGCGCGAGGCCGAACTGGGCGGGGCGCTCGGTATCGAGGCACCGGCCGAGCCCGAACTCATCGCCCACCGCACACTTCCCCGCAACTCGAACAACCGGAATGAGGACCACTGATGGAGTCGGCTGAAATTCGCCGCCGCTGGCTGAGCTTCTTCGAGGAGCGCGGTCACACCGTCGTCCCTTCGGCGTCGCTCATCGCGGACGACCCGACTCTGCTGCTGGTCCCCGCGGGCATGGTCCCCTTCAAGCCGTACTTCCTCGGCGAGGTCAAGCCGCCCGCCCCACGCGTCACCAGCGTGCAGAAGTGCGTGCGTACGCCGGACATCGAAGAGGTCGGCAAGACCACCCGGCACGGCACGTTCTTCCAGATGTGCGGCAACTTCTCCTTCGGGGACTACTTCAAGGAAGGGGCCATCGAGTTCGCCTGGGCGGCCCTCACGAACTCCGTCGCGGACGGCGGCTTCGGCCTCGACCCCGAGCGTCTGTGGATCACGGTCTACCTCGACGACGACGAGGCGGAGCAGATCTGGCGCGAGAAGATCGGTGTCCCGGCCGAGCGCATCCAGCGCCTCGGCAAGAAGGACAACTTCTGGTCCATGGGCGTCCCCGGCCCCTGCGGACCGTGCTCCGAGATCAACTACGACCGCGGCCCCGAATTCGGCGTCGAGGGCGGCCCCGCCGTCAACGACGAGCGCTACGTGGAGATCTGGAACCTGGTCTTCATGCAGTACGAGCGCGGCGCCGGCGACGGCAAGGAGGACTTCCCGATCCTCGGGGACCTGCCGTCGCAGAACATCGACACCGGACTCGGTCTCGAGCGCCTCGCGATGATCCTGCAGGGCGTCCAGAACATGTACGAGACCGACACCCTGCGCGTCGTCATGGACAAGGCCACCGAGCTCACCGGCGTGCGCTACGGCGCCGAGCACGGCTCCGACGTCTCCCTCCGGGTCGTCGCCGACCACATCCGTACGTCGGTGATGCTCATCGGTGACGGTGTCACCCCGGGCAACGAGGGCCGTGGCTACGTCCTGCGACGCATCATGCGCCGCGCCATCCGCAACATGCGGCTGATGGGCGCCACCGGCCCGGTCGTCCGTGAGCTCGTCGACGTCGTCGTCGACACCATGGGGCAGCAGTACCCGGAGCTGATCACCGACCGCAAGCGCATCGAGACCGTCGCCCTCGCCGAGGAGGCCGCCTTCCTCAAGGCGCTCAAGGGCGGCACGAACATCCTCGACACCGCCGTCACGGAGACCAAGGCCGCCGGCGGCAAGGTCCTGGCCGGCGACAAGGCGTTCCTGCTCCACGACACCTGGGGCTTCCCGATCGACCTGACGCTGGAGATGGCCGCCGAACAGGGCCTCGCGGTCGACGAGGACGGCTTCCGCCGTCTGATGAAGGAGCAGCGGGAGCGCGCCAAGGCCGACGCCAAGGCCAAGAAGACCGGACACGCCGACCTGTCCGCCTACCGCGAGGTCGCCGACAACTCGGGCGTCACCGAGTTCACCGGCTACACGAGCAACGAGGGCGAGTCGAAGATCGTCGGCCTGCTCGTCGACGGTGTGCCCTCGCCCGCCGCCTCGGAGGGGGACGAGGTCGAGGTCGTCCTCGACCGCACCCCCTTCTACGCCGAGGGCGGCGGCCAGCTCGCCGACCAGGGCCGGATCAGGCTCGACACCGGCGCGGTCATCCAGATCCGTGACGTCCAGCAGCCCGTCCCGGGCGTCTCGGTCCACAAGGGCTCGGTCCAGGTCGGCGAGGTGACGGTCGGGGCCTCCGCCTTCGCCGCCATCGACAACAGCCGCCGCCGCGCCATCGCCCGCGCCCACAGCGCCACCCACCTCACGCACCAGGCGCTGCGCGACGCTCTGGGCCCGACGGCCGCCCAGGCCGGCTCGGAGAACTCGCCCGGCCGCTTCCGCTTCGACTTCGGCTCGCCCGCCGCCGTACCCGGCACGGTCCTCACCGACGTCGAGCAGAAGATCAACGAGGTCCTCTCGCGGGAACTCGACGTCCAGGCCGAGGTGATGTCCATCGACGAGGCCAAGAAGCAGGGCGCCATCGCCGAGTTCGGCGAGAAGTACGGCGAGCGGGTCCGCGTCGTCACCATCGGCGACTTCTCCAAGGAGCTGTGCGGCGGTACGCACGTCGGCAACACATCCCAGCTTGGCCTGGTGAAGCTGCTCGGCGAGTCCTCCATCGGTTCCGGGGTGCGCCGCATCGAGGCACTGGTCGGCGTCGACGCGTACAACTTCCTCGCCAAGGAGCACACGGTCGTCGCCCAGCTCCAGGAGCTGGTCAAGGGCCGCTCCGAGGAGCTCCCGGAGAAGATCGCCGGCATGCTCGGCAAGCTGAAGGACGCCGAGAAGGAGATCGAGAAGTTCCGCGCGGAGAAGGTCCTGGCGGCCGCCGCCGGACTGGTCGACTCCGCCAAGGACGTACGGGGCGTCGCCCTGGTCACCGGACAGGTGCCGGACGGCACCTCGGCCGACGACCTGCGCAAGCTGGTCCTCGACGTGCGCGGACGCATCCAGGGCGGCCGGCCGGCCGTCGTGGCCCTGTTCACCACGGCCAACGGACGCCCGCTCACCGTCATCGCCACCAACGAGGCCGCACGCGAGCGCGGTCTCAAGGCCGGTGACCTGGTGCGCACCGCCGCCAAGACCCTCGGCGGCGGCGGTGGCGGAAAGCCGGACGTCGCCCAGGGCGGCGGCCAGAACCCGGACGCCATCGGCGACGCCGTCGCCGCTGTCGAGCGCCTCGTCACCGAGACGGCGTGACGCCGGACATGCCGCAGATGCGCCGTGGACGCCGACTCGCCGTCGACGTCGGCGACGCCCGGATCGGGGTCGCCTCGTGCGACCCCGACGGGATCCTCGCCACGCCGGTGGAGACCGTGCCGGGACGTGACGTCCCGGCCGCCCACCGGCGGCTCGGCCGCATCGTCGAGGAGTACGAGCCGATCGAGGTCATCGTCGGGCTGCCCCGCTCCCTGGGCGGTGGCGAGGGCCCGGCGGCCGCGAAGGTCCGCGCCTTCGCCCAGGTGTTCGCCCAGGCGATCGCGCCTGTCCCCGTGCGTCTCGTGGACGAGAGGATGACCACAGTGACGGCCACCCAGGGGCTGCGCGCTTCGGGCGTGAAGTCCAAGAAGGGACGGTCTGTCATCGACCAGGCTGCCGCTGTGGTGATCCTTCAGAACGCTCTGGAGTCCGAACGGGCGTCTGGCACTGCTCCGGGCGAGGGCGTCGAAGTGGTTGTCTGATCGCGATACGGTAACGTTCCGCGCGATGCGCCGGTGTTCGAACAGACACCGCACAGCAAAGCGAAGAGACGGAGCGTCGTCTCGCGGCTCAAGGGGATCGATGACTGAGTATGGCCGGGGCTCCGGCTCCGAACCGTGGCATCCCGAGGACCCCTTGTACGGGGACCAGGGATGGGGAGGCCACCAGGCCGCCCACGGCCAGGGCCAGTACGACGGCCAGCAGCAGCCCTACGCGCAGGACCCCTACGCCCAGCAGGGCTACCAGCAGGACCCTTACGCGCAGCCGCCGCAGCAGCACGACCCGTACGCACAGCAGCAGTACCAGCAGCAGCACGGCTCCCCGCAGGACCCGTACGGCCAGCAGCAGCCCCAGCAGCCCCAGCAGCCCCAGCAGCCCCGGCAGCCCCAGCAGCCGCAGTACGACGGCGGCTGGGACACCGGCCAGCAGGCGGCGATGCCGTACGGGGCCCAGCAGCCCCAGTACGGCAGCAACCCCGGCGGCTACGGCGAGCAGTCCGACCACTACGGCACCCCGGACGCCTACCCTCCGCCGCAGCCCCCGGGGCATCGCGAGGAGCCTGCGCAGCAGCGGAGTCCGGACTGGGACCCGGATGTGCCGCAGGAGGAGACGCATCCCTTCTTCACGGGCGCGGACCAGCCGGCCGACGGGCGTGACGCCCGCACCGGGTCCCGCGAGGACGACGAGTACGACGACGACCCGCGCGAGTCCCGGAGGAGCGGCGGCGAGCGCCGCGGCAAGGGCAAGAAGAAGAGCCGTAACGGCTGCGCGTGCCTGGGCGTCGCGGCGGTACTCGTCGGCGGTCTCGGCGGTGTGGGTTACTTCGGCTACTCCTACTACCAGAGCCAGTTCGGCGAGGTCCCCGACTACGCGGGCGACGGCACGGGCACGGTCGAGGTGGAGATCCCCGAAGGTGCCTTCGGGAACGAGATCGCGAGCATTCTGCAGAAGGCCGGCGTCGTGAAGTCGTCCGGCGCCTTCCTTTCCGCCCAGAACGGAAACCCCAAGGGGAAGTCCATTCAGGCCGGTGTCTATCTCCTGAAGAAGGAGATGTCCGGCGACAGTGCCCTCGAACTGATGCTCAACCCGAAGAGCCAGAACTCGCTGGTTATTCCCGAGGGAACGCGCAACATTCGTGTCTACGAGAAGATCGACGAAAAACTGGGCCTCAAGGCCGGCACGACCGCCGACGTCGCCAAGACCAAGTCGGGCAGTCTCGGCCTGCCCGAATGGGCGGACGAAGACCCTCTCATCAAGGATCCGATGGAAGGATTCCTCTACCCGGCTGCCTACCCGGTGTCGAAGGGTGCGAAGCCGGAGACGGTCCTGAAGAGCATGGTCGCGCGGGCGAACTCCGAGTACAGGAAACTCGACCTCGAGAAGGCCGCCAAGACGTACGATCTGGACGGCCCCTGGCAGGTGCTCACCGTCGCGAGCCTCGTCCAGGCCGAGGGCAAGACGCATGACGACTTCCGGAAGATGAGCGAAGTCGTCTACAACCGGCTCAAGCCCACCAACACCCAGACGAATCAGTTGCTCCAATTCGACTCGTCCTTCAATTATCTCAAGAAGCAGAGCAAGATCAACATCGGTGTGGCCGAGATTCACAAGAACAAGGACCCGTACAACACGTATACGCAGCCGGGTCTGACGCCCGGACCCATCAGTAACCCGGGCGCCGAGGCGCTGGCGGCGGCACTGAACCCGACCGCGGAAGGCTGGCTCTACTTCGTGGCGACCGACGGACAGCACAAGACCGAGTTCGCCAGGGACTACGACGAGTTCCTGAAGCTCAAGGAAAAGTTCGATGCCCTCGACTGAGGCCCGCAGGGCGGCCGTCCTCGGTTCCCCCATCGCCCACTCCCTGTCCCCGGTCCTGCACCGCGCCGCGTACGCGGAACTCGGCCTGGACGACTGGTCCTACGACCGGTTCGACGTGGACGAGGCAGCCCTTCCCGGATTCATCGAGGGCCTGGACTCCTCCTGGGCCGGGCTCTCCCTGACGATGCCGCTCAAGCGGGCGGTCATCCCGCTGCTGGACGGGATCAGCGACGCGGCGGCGGCGGTCGAGACGGTCAACACGGTCGTCCTCACGGAGGACGGCCGACGGCTCGGCGACAACACCGACATCCCCGGCATGATCGCCGCCCTGTCCGAACGCGGAGTCGAGAAGGTCGAGTCCGCCGCCGTCCTGGGCGCCGGTGCGACCGCGTCCTCGGCGCTGGCCGCTCTCGCGCAGATCTGCACCGGCCCGGTCACCGCCTACGTGCGCAGCGCGGCACGGGCGGACGAGATGCGCGGCTGGGGCGAGCGCCTCGGCGTCGAGGTCAGGATCGCTGACTGGGCCGCGGCGGACGAGGCTCTGCGCGCCCCTCTGGTGATCGCCACCACGCCGGCCGGTACCACGGACGCCCTGACGGACGCCGTCCCCGCGGCGCCCGGCACGCTGTTCGACGTGCTGTACGAGCCCTGGCCGACCGCGCTGGCGGCACGCTGGGCGGCGAGGGGCGGAATCGTCGTCGGGGGCCTCGACCTCCTCGTCCACCAGGCGGTGCTCCAGGCCGAGCAGATGACCGGACGCAGCCCGGGCCCGCTCGCCGTCATGCGGGCGGCGGGCGAACTGGCTCTCGCTGCACGGGAACGCGACTAGGGCCCGGTCGCAGACGTACCGTGAACCGTCCGTCTGCTGGACCGGAGGCGGGCCGGCCCTCCTGATCGTGGGAGGATCGGGGGTGGCGGGCCAGGGCCGCGCACCCGGTCGCGCCGTCGCAGTTACAGGCGCGAGCATGAGGAGCACCGTTGAGCAGGTTGCGCTGGCTGACCGCCGGAGAGTCGCACGGCCCCGCACTGGTGGCGACGCTGGAGGGTCTTCCCGCCGGTATCCCCGTCACCACGGAGATGGTGGCGGACGCGCTCGCCAGGCGACGGCTCGGTTACGGGCGCGGCGCCCGGATGAAGTTCGAGAGGGACGAGGTCACCTTCCTCGGCGGCGTCCGGCACGGCCTGACCATGGGCTCGCCCGTCGCGGTCATGGTCGGCAACACCGAGTGGCCCAAGTGGGAGCAGGTCATGTCGGCGGACCCCGTCGACCCCGAGGTGCTGGACGCCCAGGCCCGTAACGCTCCGCTGACCCGCCCCAGGCCCGGACACGCCGACCTGGCCGGTATGCAGAAGTACGGCTTCGACGAGGCCAGGCCGGTCCTGGAGCGCGCCAGCGCCCGGGAGACCGCGGCCCGTGTGGCCCTCGGCGCCGTCGCCCGCTCCTACCTGAAGGAGACCGCGGGCATCGAGATCGTCTCCCACGTCGTCGAGCTGGCTGCGGCGAAGGCGCCCTACGGCGTCCACCCGAAGCCCTCCGACGTCGAGCGGCTCGACGCCGACCCCGTGCGCTGCCTGGACGCCGAGGCGTCGAAGGCGATGGTCGCGGAGATCGACCAGGCCCACAAGGACGGCGACACCCTCGGCGGGGTCGTCGAGGTGCTGGCGTACGGAGTGCCGGTCGGGCTCGGTTCGCACGTGCACTGGGACCGCAGGCTCGACGCCCGGCTCGCCGCCGCCCTGATGGGCATCCAGGCCATCAAGGGCGTCGAGGTCGGAGACGGCTTCGACCTCGCCCGGGTGCCCGGCTCCAAGGCGCACGACGAGATCGTCGCCACCGAGGACGGGATCCGGCGCACCTCCGGCCGCGCCGGCGGCACCGAGGGCGGACTCACCACCGGTGAGCTGCTGCGGGTCAGGGCCGCGATGAAGCCGATCGCGACCGTGCCCCGCGCGCTCGCCACGGTCGACGTCGTCACCGGTGAGGCGGCCAAGGCCCACCACCAGCGTTCGGACGTGTGCGCCGTTCCGGCCGCCGGGATCGTCGCCGAGGCGATGGTCGCCCTGGTGCTGGCAGACGCGGTCGCGGAGAAGTTCGGCGGCGACAGCGTCGCCGAGACCCACCGCAACGTGCAGTCGTTCCTCTCCCACCTCCAGATCCGGTGAGCGGCCCCCTGATCGTCCTGGTCGGCCCGATGGGGGTGGGCAAGTCCACGGTGGGTGAGCTGCTTGCCGAGCGTCTGGGCAGCTCCTACCGCGACACCGACGCGGACGTCGTGGCCGCGGCCGGCAAGGCGATTCCCGAGATCTTCTTCGACGAGGGCGAGGAGCGCTTCCGCGCCCTGGAACGGCAGGCGGTGCGGGACGCGATCGCCGGGCACACCGGCGTCCTCGCCCTCGGTGGTGGCGCCGTGCTCGACGGGGAGACCCGCGCTCTGCTCGCCGGCCGGCCGGTCGTCTACCTCTCCATGGACGTGGACGAGGCCGTCCGCAGGGTCGGGCTCAACACGGCCCGCCCCCTCCTCGCCGTCAACCCGCGACGGCAGTGGCGCGAGCTCATGGACGCCAGACGGCCGCTCTACGAAGAAGTGGCCACTGTCACCGTCGCCACCGACGCACGCACCCCCGAAGAGGTCGCCCAGGCGGTCCTCGACGCAATGGAACTGCCGGAGCGCACGGTCGAGGCCGTGCCGTCCGGCCGGGAGAACACACGCATGACCGAGCAGGGCACCACGCGCATCCAGATCGCCGGCACGGCAGGCACCGACCCGTACGAGGTGCTCGTCGGCCGCCAGCTCCTCGGCGAGCTGCCGAACCTCATCGGTGACCGCGCCAAGCGTGTCGCGGTCCTGCACCCCGAGGCGCTCGCCGAGACCGGTGAGGCCGTCCGCGCGGACCTCGCGGCCCAGGGGTACGAGGCCATCGCGATCCAGCTGCCGAACGCAGAGGAGGCCAAGACCGTCGAGGTCGCCGCCTACTGCTGGAAGGCGCTCGGCCAGACCGGCTTCACCCGCACCGACGTCATCGTCGGGGTCGGTGGCGGAGCCACCACCGACGTCGCGGGCTTCGTCGCCGCGTCCTGGCTGCGCGGGGTGCCCTGGATCGCCGTACCGACGACCGTGCTCGCCATGGTCGACGCGGCGGTCGGAGGCAAGACCGGCATCAACACGGCCGAGGGCAAGAACCTCGTCGGCGCCTTCCACCCGCCGACCGGTGTGCTCTGCGACCTCGCCGCGCTCGACTCGCTGCCGGTCCACGACTACGTCTCCGGCATGGCCGAGATCATCAAGGCCGGCTTCATCGCCGACCCGGTCATCCTCGACCTCGTCGAGGCCGACCCCCAGGGCGCCCGTACGCCCGCGGGGCCGCACACCGCCGAGCTGATCGAGCGCTCCATCCGGGTCAAGGCCGAGGTCGTCGGCAGCGACCTCAAGGAGTCCGGCCTGAGGGAGATCCTCAACTACGGGCACACCCTGGCCCACGCCATCGAGAAGAACGAGCGCTACAAGTGGCGCCACGGCGCCGCCGTCTCGGTCGGCATGGTCTTCGCCGCCGAGCTCGGCCGGCTCGCCGGCCGCCTCGACGACGCCACTGCCGACCGGCACCGCGCCGTCCTGGAGTCTGTCGGGCTGCCGCTCACCTACCGCGGCGACCAGTGGCCGAAGCTCCTCGAGAACATGAAGGTCGACAAGAAGTCCCGCGGCGACCTGCTGCGCTTCATCGTCCTGGACGGCATCGGCAAGCCCACCGTGCTGGAGGGCCCCGACCCGGCCGTTCTGCTCGCCGCCTACGGGGAGGTCTCCGCGTGAGCGCCCGCAGGGTCTTCGTGCTCAACGGCCCGAACCTCGGACGGCTGGGCTCCCGCGAGCCCGACGTGTACGGGGCGACGTCCTACGCCGGCCTCGTCGACACCTGTCAGGCCCTCGGCAAGGAGCTCGGTTTCGACGTCGAGGTCCGCGAGACCAACGACGAGGGTGAGCTGATCCGCTGGCTCCACGAGGCGGCGGACGGTTCGATCCCGGTCGTTCTCAACCCGGGCGCCTTCACGCACTATTCGTACGGAATGCGGGACGCGGCCGCCCAGCGCACCGCCCCGCTGATCGAGGTGCACATCTCGAATCCGTACGCACGGGAGGAATTCCGCCACACCTCCGTGGTCGCCCCGGTGGCCACCGGCACGGTGGCGGGCTTCGGGATCGGCTCCTACCGGCTCGCCCTGCGTGCCCTGGCCGACGAACTGACGGACTGACACCGGGCACTTCGTGCCTTCCCCGCCCGTTCACCGCATGGCGGCCGGGGAAGGTACGGTTGCCGTCGACCAGCGCCAGTTGCCTGTACGAGACGGAGTGCCACCGGATGCAGCACGCAGTGGGGGCCCCGCTGCCGCCGCCCCAGGGTCCAGCAGACGGACCGTGGACGCACCAGGCCCAGCACTCAGGCCACCCCGGCCAGGCGGGGCCGCCTCCCGTGCCCATGCCGCCCGGGCCCCAGCCGCCCCGGCCTCTGCCACCCGCGCCCCAGCACACCCCGGTGCCGCCCTCCCGGGAGACCACCGGGCACATCCAGCTCCCGCCCGGCGGTCCCGTCCCGCTGCCCGCGCCGCCCGCGGAGCCGGGTACCGGCGCCGCGACCCTGGCCGTGCTCCTGATCGGCCCGGCCGGAGCGGGCAAGACCACGGTGGCCAGGCTCTGGGCAGCCCGCCGCCGGGTTCCCACCGCGCACGTGTCCCTGGACGACGTCCGGGAATGGGTCTGCTCCGGCTTCGCCGATCCGCAGGCCGGATGGAACGACCACTCCGAGGCCCAGTACCGCCTGGCCCGGCGCACCTGCGGCTTCGCCGCCCGTAACTTCCTGGCCAACGGCATCTCCTGCATCCTCGACGACGCCGTCTTCCCGGACCGGCCCGTCGTCGGCCTCGGGGGCTGGAAGCGCCATGTGGGCCCGGGCCTGCTGCCCGTGGTCCTCCTGCCCGGCCTGGAGGTCGTCCTGGAGCGCAATGCGGCACGCAGCGGCAACCGCAGGCTCTCCGACGAGGAAGTCGCCCGGATCCACGGCCGCATGGCCGGCTGGTACGGCTCAGGTCTGCCCATCATCGACAACTCCACCTACGACGTGGAGACGACCGCACGCGTCCTCGACGACGTACTGGCCCGTTCCATAGCCAGCCCCCCGGCCTGGTAGCGGCCCCGCGGTTCCCGGTCGGGTGCGCTGACCGGGCGGGGCACGGCCCGCGCTCGTAGGCTCGGGAACATGTCAGAGGTGTACGCCGTCCGACGCGGGCTGCTGCGTGACCGGTACGCCGCCGCCGGATCCGCGGCCGCCCTGGTCTCCCGCCCCGCCAACGTCCGCTATCTCGCGGGCGGTGCCCCGCCGGGCTCCGTGCTGCTGCTGGGCCCCGGCGAGGACGTCCTGCTCTGCCCCCGCGCACCGACCGGGGAGCCCGCACACGGGCGCCCCGACGAGCAGCTGCGGCTGACCGTCCTCCCCGACGCCGACGGCGATCCGGTCGTCGCGGCGGCAGGTCTCGCCGGCGGCCTGCACGCCGACTCCCTGGCGGTCGAGGAACACGATCTGACCGTCGCCCGCCACCGCGCCATGAGCTCCGTGGCCCCTCGTGTGCGCCTGCGTGACCTCGGCAGCACCGTGGAGCAGCTCCGCCTGGTGAAGGACGAGGAGGAGATCGCCTGTCTGCGGATCGCCGCCGAGATCACCGACCAGGCGCTCGGCGAACTCCTCGAATCCATCCTGGTGGGCCGCACCGAACGCCATCTGGCCCTGGAACTGGAGCGCCGGCTGGTCGACCACGGCGCGGACGGCCCGGCCTTCGCCACCTCCGTGGGAACGGGCCCCAACTCGGGGCAGGGCCGCCACAGGCCCACCGACCGCAGGGTGGAGGAAGGCGATTTCCTTTCAGTCTGCCTCGGGGCGAACTACCGCGGATACCGTTGCGAGATCGGCCGGACGTTCGTCATCGGGACGAGCCCCGCGGACTGGCAGATCGAGCTCTACGACCTTGTTTTCGCCGCTCAGCGGGCCGGACGGGAGGCTCTCGTCCCCGGAGCCGCCTACCGTGACGTGGACCGCGCGGCCCGCCATATCCTGGACTCGGCGGGCCACTCGGAGGGCCTCCAGCCCAGTACCGGGCACGGTGTCGGACTCGAAATCGACGAGCACCCGCAGTTGGCACCGACGGCCATGGGTAAACTGGACGCTTGCGTGCCGGTCACCGTCGAACCGGGGGTTCACCTCCCGGGCCGGGGCGGTGTCCGGATCGATGACACGCTCGTCGTGCGCCCCGAGGCGGACGGCGGACCCGAGCTACTCACCATTACGACCAAGGAGCTGCTCGCGCTCTAGGAGAACTCCTCGCGGAGGCTCCGGCGCGCATCCTCGGTCGTCCACCAGCTTCAGTCCAGGAGACTCCGCAACCGTGGCTTCCACGAACGACCTCAAGAACGGCCTGGTGCTCAAGCTCGACGGAGGCCAGCTCTGGTCCGTCGTCGAGTTCCAGCACGTCAAGCCCGGCAAGGGCCCCGCCTTCGTGCGCACCAAGCTCAAGAACGTGCTCTCCGGCAAGGTCGTCGACAAGACGTTCAACGCCGGCGTGAAGGTCGAGACGGCCACCATCGACCGCCGCGACATGCAGTTCTCGTACATGGACGGCGAGTACTTCGTCTTCATGGACATGAACACGTACGACCAGCTCATGGTCGACCGCAAGGCCGTCGGCGACGCCGCCAACTTCCTGATCGAGGGCTTCACCGCCTCCGTCGCCCAGCACGAGGGCGAGGTGCTCTACGTCGAGCTGCCCGCCGCGGTCGAGCTGACCATCCAGCACACCGACCCGGGTGTCCAGGGCGACCGCTCCACCGGTGGCAGCAAGCCCGCCACCCTGGAGACCGGCTACGAGATCGGTGTCCCGCTCTTCATCACCACCGGCGAGAAGATCAAGGTCGACACCCGTACGGGCGACTACCTCGGCCGGGTGAACAGCTAACCGTGGCTGCCCGGAACAAGGCCCGCAAGCGCGCCTTCCAGATCCTTTTCGAGGCCGACCAGCGCGGTGAGTCCGTGCAGACGGTCCTCGCGGACTGGGTACGGCTCTCGCGGACCGACGACCGTCAGCCGCCGGTCGGTGAGTTCACGATGGAGCTGGTCGAGGGGTACGCGCAGTACGCGGACCGGATCGACGACCTCATCGTCACCTACGCCGTGGACTGGGAGATCGACCGCATGCCGGTCGTCGACCGGAGCATCCTGCGGCTCGGCGCGTACGAGCTGATCTGGATGGACTCGACTCCCGACGCCGTGGTGATCGACGAGGCGGTCCAGCTCGCCAAGGAGTTCTCCACGGACGACTCCCCGGCATTCGTGAACGGCCTGCTGGCCCGGTTCAAGGACCTCAAGCCGAATCTCCGCCGGGAGCAGTGATCCCCGGCGGCGTCGAGCCGAACGAAGGGCCCACGGTCGATGCGACCGTGGGCCCTTCGGCGTACCGGCCCGGCCGCCGGAAGCGGCCGGGCCACGAAAACGCCGGGCCGGCGGGGCGCTGAGGCCCCCGCCGGCCCGGCGGTACGTTTCTTCGTGGGGCTGGTCAGCCCTCGTCGTGGGCCACCGCGCGGCGGGCGTCGGCGTCCAGCACACCCCAGCTGATCAGCTGCTCCGTGAGCACGGACGGAGACTGGTCGTAGATCACGGCCAGGGTGCGCAGGTCGTCCTGCCGGATCGAGAGCACCTTGCCGTTGTAGTCGCCGCGCTGGCTCTGGATCGTCGCCGCGTAACGCTGCAGCGGTCCGGCCTTCTCCGGCGGCACGTGGGCGAGGCGCTCCAGGTCGAGGACCAGCTTGGGCGGCGGCTCGGCGGCGCCGCCGGGGGTCGTGCCGGGCAGGAGCTCCTGGACCGGAACGCCGTAGAAGTCGGCCAGCTCGGCAAGGCGCTGCACGGTCACGGCGCGGTCGCCGCGCTCGTAGGAACCGACCACGACGGCCTTCCAGCGGCCCTGCGACTTCTCCTCCACGCCGTGGAGGGAGAGGCCCTGCTGGGTGCGGATGGCGCGGAGCTTGGCCCCGAGCTGCTTTGCGTATTCGCTGGACATAAGGCTCCCCGGACGCTGGAACGTGTCGCGGCTGGGCCGCGTGGCTGGTAACTCACTGTGAGGTTACGCAGCGTTACTTGGCTGCGTCAAGCCGAAAGGTCCGGAGTGCCACCTCCTGGGGGCGGGGCCAGGGAGTCGCGCAAGCCCTGGTAACGTGGATGACGCAATTTCGACGTCCTTTAACGTCCGTCCGGTGAGGCGGAGAAGGAGGTCCGTTTCTTATGGACGCACAGCATGACCAGACCGGCAATGCGGCACGCCCCGTTCTCGAGGCTCCGGACATCGCCCGGGTACTGACCCGAATCGCCCACGAGATCGTCGAACGCGCCAAGGGCGCCGACGACGTGGTGCTTCTCGGCATCCCGACACGAGGGGTCTTCCTCGCGGATCGGCTCGCCGGAAAGCTCGAAGAGATCACCGGCCGGAAGACGCCGGTCGGGTCGCTCGACATCACCATGTACCGCGACGATCTTCGGATGCGCCCCGCGCGCGCCATCGGACGCACCGAGATCCCCGGTGAGGGCATCGAAGGCCGTCTCGTCGTGCTGGTGGACGACGTGCTCTTCTCCGGCCGCACGATCCGCGCCGCACTCGACGCGCTCGGCGACATCGGCCGGCCCCGTGCCGTGCAGCTCGCGGTCCTCGTCGACCGCGGCCACCGCGAGCTCCCGATCCGCGCCGACTACGTCGGCAAGAACCTCCCCACGTCGCTGCGGGAGACGGTCAAGGTCCAGCTCGCCGAGGAGGACGGCCGCGACGCCGTGCTGCTCGGCGTCAAGCAGACCGTCCCGGCAGGCGAGCGGTAGCCGAGTCCCGCCCCGTGCGCCCCACCGGCCGCACGGCTGCTCCCGCACGCCCGCCTGCCTGATGCCCTCCACCCTTCACGGAGACCCCCAGATGCTGCGCCCCCACGGGGACACCCCCCGGACACCCCGTCACCTCATCTCGGCCGCAGACCTCACCCGCGACGACGCCGTACTGATCCTCGACACCGCCGAGGAGATGGCCCGGGTCGCGGACCGGCCGATCAAGAAACTCCCCACCCTGCGTGGACGAACGGTCGTCAACCTCTTCTTCGAGGACTCGACCCGGACGCGGATCTCGTTCGAGGCCGCCGCCAAGCGCCTCTCCGCCGACGTCATCAACTTCTCCGCGAAGGGCTCGTCGGTCTCCAAGGGAGAGTCGCTCAAGGACACCGCTCTCACTCTGGAGGCCATGGGCGCCGACGCCGTCGTCATCCGGCACGGCGCCTCCGGAGCCCCGTACCGCCTCGCGACGTCGGGCTGGATCGACAGCGCGGTCGTCAACGCGGGTGACGGCACGCACGAGCACCCCACCCAGGCGCTGCTCGACGCCTTCACGATGCGCCGCAGACTGGTCGGGCCCGACGCCGGGCTCGGCCGCGACCTGGAGGGCCGCCGGATCACGATCGTCGGCGACATCCTGCACAGCCGCGTGGCCCGCTCCAACGTCCATCTGCTGCACACGCTCGGTGCGCACGTCACTCTGGTGGCTCCGCCGACCCTGGTGCCTGTCGGCGTCGAGCAGTGGCCCTGCGACGTCAGCTACCGCCTCGACGACGTGCTGCCCAAGTCGGACGCGGTCATGATGCTCCGTGTGCAGCGCGAGCGGATGAACGCCGCCTACTTCCCGACCGAGCGTGAGTACTCCCGCCGCTACGGCCTGGACGGCGAACGCATGGCCCGGATGCCGGAACACGCCATCGTGATGCACCCCGGCCCGATGGTCCGCGGCATGGAGATCACGGCCGAGGTCGCGGACTCCGACCGCTGCACCGCCGTCGAGCAGGTCGCGAACGGCGTATCCACCCGCATGGCCGTCCTGTACCTGCTGCTCGGCGGTTCCGAGACCGCCCTGCCGTCCGCCGCCGCCCGTACCGAGGAGAACAAGTAACCATGAGCAAGATCCTGATCCGCGGTGCGAAGGTCCTCGGCGGCGAGCCGGGGGACGTCCTCATCGACGGCGAGACCGTGGCCGAGGTCGGTACCGGCATCGAGGCGGGCGACGCCACCGTGATCGAGGCGGGCGGACAGATCCTGCTGCCCGGCCTCGTCGACCTGCACACCCACCTGCGCGAGCCCGGCCGCGAGGACTCCGAGACCGTCCTCACCGGCACCAGGGCAGCCGCGGTCGGCGGCTTCACCGCCGTCCACGCCATGGCCAACACCTTCCCCGTCGCCGACACCGCCGGGGTCGTCGAGCAGGTCTGGCGGCTCGGCAGGGAGTCCGGCTACTGCGACGTGCAGCCCGTCGGAGCCGTCACCGTCGGCCTGGAGGGCAAGCAGCTCGCCGAGCTCGGCGCCATGCACGACTCCGCCGCCGGTGTGAAGGTCTTCTCCGACGACGGCAAGTGCGTCGACGACGCCGTGATCATGCGCCGCGCGCTGGAGTACGTGAAGGCCTTCGACGGTGTCGTCGCCCAGCACGCCCAGGAGCCCCGCCTCACCGAGGGCGCGCAGATGAACGAGGGCGTCGTCTCGGCCGAACTCGGTCTCGGCGGCTGGCCCGCCGTCGCCGAGGAGTCGGTCATCGCCCGCGATGTGCTCCTCGCCGCCCACGTCGGCTCCCGGGTGCACATCTGCCACCTGTCGACCGCCGGCTCCGTGGAAATCGTGCGCTGGGCCAAGTCCAAGGGCTGGAACGTCACCGCCGAGGTCACCCCGCACCACCTGCTGCTCACCGACGAACTCGTACGGACCTACAACCCCGTCTACAAGGTGAACCCGCCCCTGCGCACCGAGGCCGACGTCATGGCCCTGCGCGAGGCCCTCGCCGACGGCACCATCGACTGCGTGGCCACCGACCACGCCCCGCACCCGCACGAGGACAAGGACTGCGAGTGGGCCGCCGCCGCCATGGGCATGGTGGGCCTGGAGACCGCGCTCTCGGTGGTCCAGCAGACGATGGTGGACACCGGGCTCCTCGACTGGGCCGGCGTCGCCGACCGCATGTCGTTCCGCCCCGCGGCCATCGGCCGGCTCGAAGGACACGGCCGGCCCGTCTCGGCCGGTGAGCCCGCCAACCTCACACTGGTCGATCCGGCATACCGTGGAGCAGTGGACCCCGCGGGCTTCGCCTCACGCAGCCGCAACACCCCCTACGAGGGTCGCGAGCTGCCGGGCCGAGTGACCCACACCTTCCTGCGGGGCCGTGCCACGGTCGTCGACGGGAAGCTCGCGTGACAACTCTCAACTCCCTGTACCTACTGGCCGCCGAGCAGAAGTCGGCCGACGTGACGGACTGGTCCGCCCGCATCAGCTGGGTCGTCGGACTGCTCGTCTTCATCGCCTTCGTCTACTGGCTGATGCGCCAGGGGTGGAAGTGGCGCGGAAGCCTCCAGTCCGGGCTCCCGGAGCTCGCCACCACCCCGGAAGGGTTCACGGACGGCGAGACCCTGCTCACACTGACCGGCCGCTACCACGCCTCGACCACCGCCGGGCAGTGGCTCGACCGGATCGTCGCCCACGGTCTCGGCACCCGCAGCCGGGTCGAGCTGACCCTCACCGGGCAGGGCCTCGACGTCGTACGCCCCGGGGCGGCCGACTTCTTCGTACCGGCCGCCGCGCTGCGCGAGGCCAGACTCGACAAGGCACTCGCCGGCAAGGTCCTGCCCGAGGGCGGCCTGCTGGTCATCACCTGGGCGCACGGCGAGACGCTGATCGACTCGGGTTTCCGCTCCGACCACGCCGCCGAGCACCAGGCGTGGGTCGACGCCGTCAACCGGCTCACCGGCCCCGCGGGTGACCACACCACCAGCACCACCACAAGCACGACGGAAGGCACCGCACGATGACGATCTCCAATCCGGGGCATGCCTCGAAGAGGAAAGAGGGGTCTCCCGCCGTACTCGTCCTGGAGGACGGCCGCTCCTTCCGCGGGCGCGCCTACGGGGCCGTGGGGGAGACCTTCGGCGAGGCGGTGTTCTCCACCGGTATGACCGGCTACCAGGAAACGCTCACCGACCCCTCGTACCACCGCCAGGTCGTCGTCATGACCGCCCCGCACGTCGGCAACACCGGCGTGAACGACGAGGACCCCGAGTCGAAGCGGATCTGGGTCTCCGGCTACGTCGTGCGCGACCCCGCCCGGGTGCCCTCCAACTGGCGCTCCCGCCGTTCGCTGGACGAGGAACTCGCGAGCCAGGGCGTCGTCGGCATCAGCGGCATCGACACCCGCGCACTCACCCGCCACCTGCGTGAGCGCGGCGCGATGCGCGTCGGCATCTTCTCCGGGAACGCCCTCGAGGACGAGGGCGTGATGCTCGCCAAGGTGCGCCAGGCCCCCGAGATGGCCGGTGCCGACCTCGCGGCCGAGGTAGCCACCAAGGAGACGTACGTCGTCCCCGCCGTCGGCGCCAAGAAGTTCACCGTCGCGGCGATCGACCTCGGCATCAAGGGCATGACCCCGCACCGCATGGCCGAGCGCGGCATCGAGGTGCACGTCCTGCCCGCCACCGCCACCCTGGAGGAGGTGTACGCGGTGAAGCCCGACGGAGTCTTCTTCTCCAACGGCCCGGGCGACCCGTCCACCGCCGACCACCCGGTCTCCGTCATGCGCGGCGTCCTGGAGCGGAAGACCCCGCTCTTCGGCATCTGCTTCGGCAACCAGATCCTGGGCCGCTCGCTCGGCTTCGGCACCTACAAGCTGAAGTACGGCCACCGGGGCATCAACCAGCCCGTGCAGGACCGCACGACCGGGAAGGTCGAGGTCACCGCGCACAACCACGGCTTCGCCGTCGACGCACCGCTCGACAGGGTCTCCGACACGGAGTTCGGCCGCGCCGAGGTCTCCCACGTATGCCTGAACGACCAGGTCGTCGAAGGGCTCCAACTGCTCGACCAGCCTGCTTTCAGCGTCCAGTACCATCCCGAAGCAGCCGCGGGCCCGCACGACGCCGCGTACCTCTTCGACCGTTTCGTCACCCTGATGGAGGGCAAGCGTGCCTAAGCGCTCCGATATCCAGTCCGTCCTGGTCATCGGCTCCGGCCCGATCGTCATCGGGCAGGCCGCAGAGTTCGACTACTCCGGCACCCAGGCATGCCGCGTACTCAAGGCCGAGGGTCTGCGCGTCATCCTGGTGAACTCCAATCCGGCGACGATCATGACCGACCCGGAGATCGCCGACGCCACGTACGTCGAGCCGATCACCCCCGAGTTCGTCGAGAAGATCATCGCCAAGGAGCGCCCCGACACGCTGCTTCCGACCCTGGGCGGCCAGACCGCGCTCAACACCGCGATCTCCATGCACGAGAACGGTGTCCTGGAGAAGTACGGCGTCGAGCTCATCGGTGCCAACGTCGAGGCCATCAACAAGGGCGAGGACCGCGACCTCTTCAAGGGAGTCGTCGAGGCCGTCAAGGCGAAGATCGGTTACGGCGAGTCCGCCCGCTCCGTCATCTGCCACACCATGGACGACGTCATCGCGGGCGTCGACACCCTCGGCGGTTACCCCGTCGTCGTCCGGCCCTCCTTCACCATGGGCGGCGCCGGCTCCGGCTTCGCCCACGACGAGGAGGAGCTGCGCCGCATCGCCGGACAGGGCCTCACCCTCTCGCCGACCACCGAGGTGCTCCTGGAGGAGTCCATCCTCGGCTGGAAGGAGTACGAGCTGGAACTGATGCGCGACAAACACGACAACGTCGTGGTCGTCTGCTCCATCGAGAACTTCGACCCGATGGGCGTCCACACCGGTGACTCCATCACGGTCGCCCCGGCGATGACGCTCACCGACCGTGAGTACCAGCGGCTGCGCGACATCGGCATCGCGATCATCCGCGAGGTCGGCGTCGACACCGGCGGCTGCAACATCCAGTTCGCCATCGACCCCACCGACGGCCGGGTCATCGTCATCGAGATGAACCCGCGTGTCTCCCGCTCCTCCGCGCTCGCCTCCAAGGCCACCGGCTTCCCGATCGCCAAGATCGCCGCCAAGCTGGCCGTCGGCTACACGCTGGACGAGATCCCGAACGACATCACCGAGAAGACGCCGGCCTCCTTCGAGCCGACCCTCGACTACGTCGTGGTCAAGGCCCCGCGCTTCGCCTTCGAGAAGTTCCCGTCCGCCGACTCCACCCTCACCACCACCATGAAGTCGGTGGGCGAGGCCATGGCGATCGGCCGGAACTTCACCGAGGCGCTGCAGAAGGCCCTGCGCTCCCTGGAGAAGAAGGGCTCGCAGTTCGCCTTCACCGGTGAGACGGGCGACAAGGCCGAGCTGCTCGCGGAGGCGGCCCGTCCGACGGACGGACGCATCAACACGGTGATGCAGGCGATCCGCGCCGGCGCCACGCAGGAAGAGGTCTTCGACTCCACGAAGATCGACCCGTGGTTCGTCGACCAGCTCTTCCTGATCAAGGAGATCGCCGACGAGCTGGCCGCCGCCGACCGGCTGGACACCGACCTGCTCGCCGAGGCCAAGCGGCACGGGTTCTCCGACGCCCAGATCGGCGAGATCCGCGGCCTGCGTGAGGACGTCGTGCGCGAGGTCCGGCACGCCCTCGGTATCCGCCCGGTGTACAAGACGGTCGACACCTGCGCCGCCGAGTTCGCCGCGAGGACGCCGTACTTCTACTCCTCCTACGACGAGGAGAGCGAGGTCGCGCCCCGTACCAGGCCCGCGGTGATAATCCTCGGCTCCGGACCGAACCGCATCGGCCAGGGCATCGAGTTCGACTACTCCTGTGTCCACGCCTCCTTCGCTCTCAGCGACGCCGGCTACGAGACCGTGATGGTCAACTGCAACCCGGAGACCGTCTCCACCGACTACGACACCTCCGACCGCCTGTACTTCGAGCCGCTCACGCTCGAGGACGTGCTGGAGATCGTGCACGCCGAGACCCTCGCCGGCCCGGTCGCCGGCGTCATCGTCCAGCTCGGCGGCCAGACCCCGCTCGGCCTCTCCCAGGCGCTCAAGGACAACGGCGTGACGGTCGTCGGCACCTCTCCGGAGGCGATCCACGCCGCCGAGGACCGCGGCGCCTTCGGCCGGGTGCTCGCCGAGGCCGGACTCCCGGCCCCCAAGCACGGCACCGCGACCACGTTCGACGAGGCCAAGGCCATCGCCGACGAGATCGGCTACCCCGTCCTGGTGCGCCCGTCGTACGTGCTCGGCGGACGCGGCATGGAGATCGTCTACGACGAGACCCGCCTCTCCTCGTACATCGCCGAGTCCACCGAGATCAGCCCCACCCGGCCGGTCCTGGTGGACCGCTTCCTCGACGACGCCATCGAGATCGACGTGGACGCGCTCTACGACGGCACCGAGCTCTACCTCGGCGGCGTCATGGAGCACATCGAGGAGGCCGGCATCCACTCCGGCGACTCCGCCTGCGCCCTGCCCCCGATCACCCTCGGCGGCTTCGACATCAAGCGGCTGCGGGCCTCCACCGAGGGCATCGCCAAGGGCGTCGGGGTACGCGGGCTCATCAACATCCAGTTCGCGCTCTCCGGCGACATCCTGTACGTCCTCGAGGCCAACCCCCGCGCCTCGCGGACCGTCCCCTTCACCTCCAAGGCGACCGCGGTGCCGCTCGCCAAGGCCGCCGCCCGCATCTCGCTGGGCGCGACCATCGCCGAACTCCGCGCGGAGGGCCTGCTGCCGAAGCGTGGCGACGGCGGCACGCTGCCGCTCGACGCGCCGATCTCCGTCAAGGAGGCCGTCATGCCGTGGTCGCGCTTCCGCGACATCCACGGCCGCGGCGTCGACACCGTCCTCGGCCCGGAGATGCGCTCCACCGGTGAAGTGATGGGCATCGACTCGGTGTTCGGAACCGCGTACGCCAAGTCGCAGGCGGGCGCCTACGGTCCGCTGCCCACCAAGGGCCGTGCCTTCATCTCCGTCGCCAACCGCGACAAGCGCTCGATGATCTTCCCCGCGCGCGAACTCGTCGCCCACGGCTTCGAGCTGATGGCCACCTCCGGCACCGCCGAGGTGCTCAAGCGCAACGGCATCAACGCCACGGTCGTGCGCAAGCTGTCCGAGGGCGAGGGCCCGGCCGGTGAGAAGACCATCGTCCAGCTGATCCACGACGGCGAGGTCGACCTCATCGTCAACACCCCGTACGGCACGGGCGGCCGGCTCGACGGCTACGAGATCCGCACCGCCGCCGTGGCCAGGTCCGTGCCGTGTCTGACGACGGTTCAGGCACTCGCCGCCGCCGTCCAGGGCATCGACGCGCTCAACCACGGTGACGTCGGCGTACGTTCCCTCCAGGAACACGCGGAACACCTGACCGCGGCCCGCGACTAGGGGCCTCTCGTTCGGGTCACGCCGGGCTCGAACGTAAGACCCAGCCGCCCAGCAGGGGGACACCGGAAACGGTGTCCCCCTCTTCATGAGGACACCAGGACACTGTGATGTACAAACTCTTCTTCAAGCTGGTCTTCAAGCGGATGGACCCGGAGCAGGCCCACTACACGGCGTTCCGATGGATCCGCCTCGCGGCCCGCACCCCCGTACTGCGCACCTTCGTCGCCGCCGCGCTCGCCCCCCGCCACGAGGAACTGCGCACCGAGGCCCTCGGCCTGCGGATGCACGGGCCCTTCGGGCTCGCCGCCGGTTTCGACAAGAACGCCATCGCGATCGACGGCATGTCCATGCTCGGCTTCGACCACATCGAGATCGGCACGGTCACCGGCGAGCCGCAGCCCGGGAACCCGAAGAAGCGGCTGTTCCGCCTCGTCGCGGACCGGGCGCTGATCAACCGCATGGGCTTCAACAACGAGGGCTCCGCAGCTGTGGCGGAGCGCCTCGCGGCCCGCACGCCCGTCTTCCGTACGACCGTCGGCGTCAACATCGGCAAGACCAAGGTCGTCCCCGAGGACCAGGCCGTGGGCGACTACGTGAAGTCCACCGAGCGGCTCGCCGCCCACGCCGACTACCTCGTCGTGAACGTGTCCTCGCCCAACACGCCCGGCCTGCGCGACCTCCAGGCGACCGAGGCACTCCGCCCGCTGCTCACCGCGGTGCGCGCGGCCGCCGACCGCACGGTCACCGAAAGGCGCGTCCCGCTGCTCGTCAAGATCGCCCCGGACCTCGCGGACGAGGACGTCGACGCGGTCGCCGACCTGGCCGTCGAGCTCGGCCTGGACGGCATCATCGCCACCAACACCACGATCGCCCGCGACGGCCTCGGCCTGAAGTCCGCGGCCTCGCTGGTCGAGGAGACCGGCGGGCTCTCCGGCGCACCCCTCAAGGAGCGCTCCCTGGAGGTCCTGAGCCGCCTGTACGCCCGCGTGGGGACCAGGATCACCCTGGTGGGCGTCGGGGGCATCGAGAACGCCGAGGACGCCTGGCAGCGCATCCTCGCCGGTGCCACGCTCGTACAGGGCTACAGCGCCTTCATCTACGAGGGCCCGTTCTACGCCCGGGCGATCCACAAGGGCCTGGCCGCCCGCCTGGCCGCCTCCCCGTACCCGACCCTCGCCGAAGCCGTCGGCGCCGAAACACGGAAGGTCATGCAGTGACCCCTGAACCCTTCGGTGCGCGCCTGCGCCATGCCATGGACACCCGCGGGCCGCTCTGCGTCGGCATCGACCCGCACGCCTCCCTGCTCACCTCCTGGGGCCTGAACGACGACATCGCCGGTCTCGAGCGCTTCACGCGTACGGTCGTGGAGGCGCTGGCCGACCGGGTCGCCGTGCTCAAACCCCAGTCCGCCTTCTTCGAGCGCTTCGGGTCCCGCGGCATCGCCGTCCTGGAGAAGGCCGTCGCGGAGGCCCGTGCGGCGGGCGCCCTCGTGCTGATGGACGCCAAGCGCGGCGACATCGGGTCCACGATGGGCGCCTACGCCGCCACCTACCTCGACAAGGACTCGCCGCTCTTCTCCGACGCGGTCACCGTCTCGCCCTACCTCGGCTTCGGCTCGCTGCGCCCGGCGCTCGATGCCGCCGCGGTCTCCGGCGCGGGTGTCTTCGTGCTCGCCCTCACCTCCAACCCGGAGGGCGCGGAGGTCCAGCGGGCCACCGCCGCGGACGGACGCTCGCTGGCCCAGGTGATGCTCGACCACATGGCCGCCGAGAACGCCGGTGCGACACCGCTCGGCTCCGTCGGCGCGGTGGTCGGCGCCACCCTCGGGGACGCCGGCGTCGACCTGGCGGTCAACGGTCCGCTGCTCGCTCCCGGCATCGGTGCCCAGGGCGCCACCCCTGCGGATCTGCCCCGCGTCTTCGGTGCCGCGGTGGGCAACGTCGTGCCGAGCGTGAGCCGGGGCGTGCTCCGGCACGGGCCGGACGCGTCAGGGCTGCGCGAAGCCGCCGGGCGGTTCGCGGACGAGGTCCGTGCGGCCGTCTCGGAAGGCTGACCATGCCACGTGACAGCCTGTTGACGGAATCCTGACCAAGATTCCGGGTTGTTATGGACGAAATGTCCGGGTCGGTTGAGGCTGACCAGGACTTTTCCGCTGTTCTCGCTGACTCAGGCGGCCTTGGCCGCTAGTCTCCGTCGAGAGCAACGACCACAGGTTGTTCGTTGCTCACCAGGTGTGGAGCCACCAGGTTCCTCACCGGTCCGTATCCGACAGATCGACATCCGAGGTGACGTAGGCGTGGCTCTTCCGCCCCTTACCCCTGAACAGCGCGCAGCCGCGCTCGAAAAGGCCGCCGCGGCTCGCCGGGAGCGGGCCGAGGTCAAGAATCGACTCAAGCACTCCGGCGCCTCCCTCCATGAGGTCATCAAGACGGGCCAGGAGAACGACGTCATCGGCAAGATGAAGGTCTCCGCCCTCCTGGAGTCCCTGCCGGGCGTGGGCAAGGTCCGCGCCAAGCAGATCATGGAGCGGCTCGGCATCTCCGAGAGCCGCCGGGTCCGGGGTCTCGGCTCCAACCAGATCGCATCTTTGGAGCGTGAGTTCGGCGGCAGTCCCGCCTGACGTTCTCAGGCACTCCTGAGAAGCTGGATAATCGCTCCATGGCTGCAACATCCCGGGGGACGTCCCCCGTACCCCCGGACGTACGTCCGCGGCTGACCGTGCTCTCCGGCCCCTCCGGGGTCGGCAAGAGCACGGTCGTCGCTCATATGCGCAAGGTTCACCCGGAGGTCTGGCTCTCCGTGTCGGCGACGACACGCAAGCCGCGCCCCGGAGAACGCAACGGAATCCACTACTTCTTCGTGGACGACGAGGAGTTCGACAAGCTCATCGCCAACGGCGAGCTGCTGGAGTGGGCCGAGTTCGCGGGCAACCGCTACGGCACCCCGCGCCGGGCCGTGCTGGACCGCCTGGAGTCGGGCGAGCCGGTGCTTCTGGAGATCGACCTGCAGGGCGCCCGGCTGGTCCGCCAGTCGATGCCGGAGGCGCAGCTCGTCTTCCTGGCGCCGCCGAGCTGGGACGAGCTGGTCCGCCGGCTCACCGGCCGCGGGACGGAGTCGCCCGACGTGATCGAGCGCCGGCTCACGGCGGCGAAGACCGAACTGGCCGCCGAGGCGGAGTTCGACACGACCCTCGTCAACACCTCCGTCGAGGACGTGGCACGCGAGCTGCTAACGTTGATGCTGCAGGCTTCCGGCCTCCGCGGCACCGACGGCTGACCTCACGGTCCCCCACGTGTCCGCGGACGCAGAGCATCACTGCGGAACCAGCATGATCAGAGATCTCTTTGATCACTATCCCCTTCGGAAGGCAGAGAGTGTCCTCTTCCATCACCACGCCCGAGGGCATCATCAACCCGCCGATTGATGAGCTCCTCGAGGCCACCGACTCGAAGTACAGCCTTGTGATCTACGCCGCCAAGCGCGCGCGCCAGATCAACGCGTACTACTCGCAGCTCGGTGAAGGCCTCCTCGAGTACGTCGGTCCGCTCGTCGACACCCACGTGCACGAGAAGCCGCTCTCGATCGCGCTCCGCGAGATCAACGCGGGCCTGCTGACCTCCGAGGCCATCGAGGGCCCCGCGCAGTAAGCAGGAGATGCACCTTCACCACAGGCCCGGCGGTTCCACTTCCGCCGGGCCTGTGGTGTGTCCGGCCCCAGGGACCCGCCGGAGCGCATCGGGGGCGGTGAGGCAGCATGGGGTGCGTACGTCATGAGGCCGCACGCGAGTGCGCAGGGACACGAGTGCGGGGAGACGCAGTGGAGAAGCCGAGGGTCGTCCTGGGGGTCAGCGGGGGCATCGCCGCGTACAAGGCGTGCGAGCTGCTGCGCAGGCTGACCGAGTCCGGCCATGACGTTCGGGTCGTACCGACCGGGGCGTCGCTGAACTTCGTCGGTGCGGCCACCTGGTCGGCCCTCTCGGGGAACCCCGTGTCGACAGAGGTCTGGGACGGCGTGCACGAGGTGCCGCACGTCCGGATCGGCCAGGCGGCCGATCTCGTCGTCGTCGCCCCCGCCACGGCCGACATGCTCGCCAAGGCGGCCCACGGCCTCGCCGACGACCTCCTCACCAACACTCTGCTCACCGCACGCTGTCCGGTCGTCTTCGCGCCCGCGATGCACACCGAGATGTGGGAGCACCCGGCCACCCAGGAGAACGTCGCCACCCTGCGCCGCCGCGGCGCCGTCGTCATCGAGCCCGCCGTCGGCAGGCTCACCGGGGTGGACACGGGCAAGGGCAGGCTGCCGGACCCGGGGGAGATCTTCGAGGTCTGCCGGCGCGTACTGACCCGCGGCCCCGGCGTCCCCGACCTCGCGGGCCGTCATGTGGTCATCAGCGCGGGCGGCACCCGTGAGCCGCTCGATCCGGTGCGCTATCTGGGCAACCGGTCCTCGGGCAAGCAGGGCTACGCCCTCGCCCGCACCGCCGTCGCGCGCGGCGCCCGGGTGACGCTGATCGAGGCCAACACGGGGCTCCCGGATCCCGCGGGCGCCGACATCGTGCGCGCCGGGACCGCCGTCCAGCTGCGCGAGGCCGTGCTGGAGGCGGCGGCCGGCGCCGATGTGGTGGTGATGGCGGCGGCGGTCGCCGACTTCCGGCCCGCCGCCTACGCGACGGGAAAGATCAAGAAGAAGGACGGCCAGGAACCCGCCCCGATCGAGCTCGTCCGCAATCCCGACATCCTCGCCGAGGTCGCCGCGGGCCGGGTCCGGCCGGGGCAGCTCGTCGTCGGATTCGCGGCCGAGACCGACGACGTCCTGGCCAATGGCCGGGAGAAGCTGCGCCGCAAGGGCTGTGATCTTCTCGTCGTGAACGAGGTGGGGGAGCGCAAGACCTTCGGGTCCGAGGAGAACGAGGCCGTCGTGCTCGCGGCCGACGGCGGCGAGACCGCTGTGCCGTACGGACCGAAGGAAGCACTCGCCGACACGGTATGGGACTTGGTGGCGGCACGTTTCCGTTAGATTGCACAGGCGCCGCTCCGACGAGGGGGCCATGTCTCGCATCCGTAAAAGGGGGGATTGTCGTACTGCCGTCAACAGTGCCGCAGGTCACAGACCTCCCAAGGAGCGAGACACGTGACCCATTCACCGGAAGCGACCGATAAACTGGTCGACGGAATGTGCCGGGCGCAGCTCCCGGAGTTCCATAAATGATCAGCCAGCAGCCGCTGCAACCCCAGGGAGCGATGTGTCCCGCCGTCTCTTCACCTCGGAGTCCGTTACCGAGGGCCACCCCGACAAGATCGCTGACCAGATCAGCGACACGATTCTCGACGCGCTCCTGCGTGAGGACCCCTCCTCGCGCGTCGCCGTAGAGACCTTGATCACCACTGGTCTGGTGCATGTCGCGGGTGAGGTCACGACCAAGGCCTACGCCGACATCCCGAACCTCGTGCGCAACAAGGTGCTGGAGATCGGCTACGACTCCTCCAAGAAGGGCTTCGACGGAGCCTCCTGCGGCGTCTCGGTGTCCATCGGGGCGCAGTCCCCGGACATCGCCCAGGGTGTCGACACCGCGTACGAGAAGCGGGTCGAGGGCGATGAGGACGAGCTCGACAAGCAGGGCGCGGGCGACCAGGGGCTGATGTTCGGCTACGCCTGCGACGAGACGCCCGAGCTGATGCCTCTGCCGATCTACCTGGCGCACCGGCTCTCCCGCCGGCTGTCCGACGTCCGCAAGAACGGGACCATCCCGTACCTGCGCCCGGACGGTAAGACCCAGGTCACCATCGAGTACGACGGCGACAAGGCCGTCCGCCTCGACACGGTCGTCGTCTCCTCGCAGCACGCCTCCGACATCGACCTGGACTCGCTGCTCGCGCCCGACATCCGTGAGTTCGTCGTCGAGCACGTCCTGAACCAACTCATCGAGGACGGCATCAAGCTGGACACCGAGGGCTACCGTCTGCTGGTGAACCCGACCGGCCGCTTCGAGATCGGCGGCCCGATGGGCGACGCCGGCCTCACCGGCCGCAAGATCATCATCGACACCTACGGCGGCATGGCCCGCCACGGTGGCGGCGCGTTCTCCGGCAAGGACCCGTCGAAGGTCGACCGCTCGGCGGCCTACGCGATGCGCTGGGTCGCGAAGAACGTCGTCGCGGCGGGGCTCGCCGCCCGCTGCGAGGTCCAGGTCGCCTACGCGATCGGCAAGGCCGAGCCGGTGGGCCTGTTCGTCGAGACCTTCGGCACCGCCGCGGTCGACACGGAGAAGATCGAGCACGCCATCGGCGAGGTCTTCGACCTCCGCCCGGCCGCGATCATCCGCGATCTGGACCTGCTCCGCCCGATCTACGCCCAGACCGCGGCGTACGGACACTTCGGCCGCGAGCTCCCCGACTTCACCTGGGAGCGCACCGACCGCGTGGACGCGCTGCGCGAGGCGGCGGGGCTGTAGCACGCGGGCAGTCCTCACACCGGGGCCCGGACACCGTACGAGGTGTCCGGGCCCCGGCATGTGCGCCCGTTCCGCACGGCCCGGACGTGTCAGTGGTGTCTGGTAGGAATGTGGCTGTGAGCAGCGACGACGAGCGGTCCGAGGAGCCCGGGTCCGGGGCGCCGGAGCAGCTTGCGCTCATCCGGGAGACGGTGCGCCGGGCCAAGGTGCCGCGCGCCAAACCGCGGACCTGGCGGGGCGCCGCGCTCGCCGACGAGCTGCCGGTGGCACGCGTCCTGGTGAACAAGGGCGCGCTCCACCTCGATCAGTACTTCGACTACGCCGTCCCCGAGGAGCTCGCCGCGGACGCGCAGCCCGGCGTCCGCGTCAGGGTGCGGTTCGGTGCCGGAGGGCGCCAGGTCCGCGGCGGGAGGCGGGAGGGCGGCGGGCTGATCGACGGCTTCCTGATCGAGCGGCGGGCGTCGTCGGACTACCAGGGAGCCCTGGCTGCCCTCGCCTACGTCGTGTCACCCGAGCCGGTGCTCGGCCCGGAGCTGCTCGAGCTCTCGCGGGCCGTGGCCGACCGTTACGCCGGCAGCCTCGCGGACGTGCTGCAGCTCGCCGTGCCGCCGAGGAACGGCCGTGCCGAGGGCAAGCCGTCACCCGCGCCCCTGCCGCCGCCTCCCGCCCCGTCGCCCGGGACCTGGGAGCGGTATGCCCAGGGCCCCGGATTCCTGCGGGCGCTGGCCGAGGGCGGCGCTCCCCGGGCCGTGTGGACCGCGCTGCCCGGACCGCACTGGCCCGAGGAGATCGCCCGCGCCATGGCCGCGACCCTGGCCTCCGGACGGGGCGCGCTCGTGGTCGTACCGGACGGGCGCAGCGCCGGGCGGGTCGACGCCGCGCTCACCGCGGTGCTGGGGGAGGGGCGCCACGCGCTGCTGACCGCCGACTCAGGACCGGAGAAGCGCTACCGGCAGTGGCTGGCCGTCCGGCGCGGTTCCGTGCGCGCGGTGGTCGGGACCAGGGCCGCGATGTTCGCCCCGGTCGCCGACCTGGGCCTGGTGGCCCTCTGGGACGACGGGGACTCCAGCCACAGCGACGACAACGCCCCCTTCCCGCACGTCAGGGAGGTCCTGGAGCTGCGCGCCGCGCACGGCCGCTGCGCGTTCCTGCTGGGCGGGACGAACTGCACGGTGGAAGCAGCCCAGCTGGTCGAGAGCGGCTGGGCCCTGCCCCTGCGCGCGGACCGGGAGCAGCTGCGGACAGCGGCGCCCCTCGTGCGTACCGTCGGCGACGGGGAGCTCGCGCGGGACGGCGCGGCCCGCTCGGCGCGCCTGCCCAGCCTCGCCTGGCAGACCGTCCGGGACGGCCTGCGCAGCGGCCCCGTGCTGGTCCAGGTGCCGCGCCGGGGTTACGCGCCTAGGCTGGCCTGCGAGCGCTGCCGGGAGCCCGCGCGCTGCCGGCACTGCGCGGGGCCGCTGGAGGCACCGGACCAGCAGGACCTCGACTGCGCCTGGTGCGGGAGGGCAGAGACGGCCTGGAGCTGCGCCGCCTGCGGCGGGGTGCGGCTGCGGGCCCAGATCGTCGGTGCCCGCCGGACCGCGGAGGAGCTGGGGCGAGCGTTTCCCGCCGTGCCGGTGCGGACGTCGGGCCGGGACCATGTGCTGGACTCCGTGCCGGACCAGCCCGCGCTCGTCGTCAGCACTCCCGGGGCCGAGCCCGTGGCCGAAGGCGGTTACGCGGCGGCGCTGCTGCTGGACGGCTGGGCGATGGTCGGCCGGCCCGATCTGAGGGCGGGCGAGGAGGCGCTGCGGCGCTGGACGGCCGCCGCGGCGCTGGTGCGGGGGCAGCCGGAGGGGGGCATCGTGGTGATCATGGCCGAGCCGACCCTGCGGCCCGTGCAGGCCCTGGTCCGCTGGGACCCGGTCGGCCACGCCCGCCGTGAGCTCGCGGAACGCGCGGAGCTCGGCTTCCCGCCCGTGTCCCGGATGGCTTCGGTGACCGGACCGCCGGAGGCGGTGGCCGCCTTCCTCGCCGGTGCGGAGCTGCCGCCCGAGGCGGAGGTGCTCGGCCCGGTGCCGGTGCCGGGAGCCACTCCCGGACGGCCCCGCAGACAGGGGGACGCACCGTCCGGGGAGACCTGGGAGCGGGCGCTGGTCAGGGTCCCGCCGGGGCGGGGAGCGGCCCTGGCCTCCGCGCTGAAGGCGGCGCAGGCCGCGCGGACGGCCCGGGGCACGGGAGATCCCGTACGGATCAGGATCGATCCGCCGGACATCGGCTGACGTGCCCCGGGGAGGGCGCCGGGTGTCACCGGAGGCCCACGCCGCCCGGCGGCCGTCAGTCCCGTCCGTCCCCAGCTGTCCGTCCTCGGCTGTCCATCCTCGGCTGTCCGACGGGCTCGTCGGACAGCCCCCGCCATCGGCGTCAGCCGTTGCGCGGACCGGGGAAGGCGGCCGGGCGCTCCGAAGACTGCGGTGGCATCGACCGGGCCGCCGGCACGGCGGGCAGCGAGGGGGAGGGGCTCGGCACGGCGGGCACCGAACGGTTCGCGTTCTCCGGAGCGGCGGCCTCCGCAGCCCCCTGCTGCGGGCTGGAGCGACGTGCGCCGTAACGGCGGTGCACCGCCTGCTTGGTGACCCCGAGGGCGGAGCCCACCGCGTCCCACGAGAAGCCCAGCGAGCGGTCGAAGTCCACCGCCGCGGTCACCAGCGTCTCCACACTGTCCCGCAGTTCCTGGGCGAGCCGGACCGTCGGGGCCGGCGCCCTGCCGTAGACGACGAAGCCCGCGGAAGGGCCTGAGCGGCGTGGACGGTAGACGTTGCCCAGCTGCGCAGTGAGGGTACGCAGCGCGTCCACCTGCCGCCGGACCCGCTCGATGTCCCGCACCAACAGGTGCAGACTGGCGCGCGCTTGAGCGTCGTGGGTTGCGTGGTCGGCCATGAACAAGCCTCTCGAACCGGCGTTGACAAGGATCCGGACCGCGCGGGGCGGTCCACTTCGGTCAATCTCACTTGACCAACGCGTCAACCGGCCATCTGGTCACGCAACAGGGGCGTATGCGCACGTGCGTGGGGGCGCACGGGCCTGCGTGCGCCCCCGATCCGCAGGGCCCCGGCCACCCGGGTCACCACCGGGCGGGACTCTGCGGGCACCCCCTAGACTGGTGTGCTGCTCGCCACGTACGTTCCGGCCCGAGAGGCAGTCCGCCACCCATGAAGCTCGTCTTCGCAGGCACCCCCGAGGTCGCCGTTCCCGCTCTGGACGCCCTGATCGCCTCCGACCGCCACGAGGTGGCCGCCGTGGTGACACGCCCCGACGCCCCGGCCGGGCGCGGACGGCGGCTGGTCGCCAGTCCCGTGGCCGAGCGCGCCGAGGAAGCGGGCATCGAGGTGCTCAAGCCCGTCAGGCCGCGCGACGAGGACTTCCTGGCGCGGCTGCGGGAGATCGCGCCGGACTGCTGCCCCGTCGTCGCGTACGGCGCGCTGCTGCCCAAGGTGGCGCTCGACGTTCCCGCACGCGGCTGGGTCAACCTGCACTTCTCGCTGCTGCCCGCCTGGCGCGGGGCCGCGCCCGTGCAGCACGCGGTGATGGCCGGGGACGAGGTCACCGGAGCGTCGACCTTCCTGATCGAGGAGGGACTGGATTCGGGACCGGTGTACGGCGTCCTGACCGAGGAGGTCCGGCCCACCGACACCAGTGGCGACCTGCTCACCCGGCTCGCCTTCGCCGGGGCCGGACTGCTCGCGGCGACCATGGACGGCATCGAGGACGGCACCCTGCACGCGGTCCCGCAGCCCGTCGAGGGCGTCACCCTCGCGCCCAAGATCAGCGTCGAGGACGCCCAAGTGCAGTGGTCCGCGCCCGCGCTCCGGGTCGACCGCGTGGTGCGCGGCTGCACCCCCGCCCCGGGGGCGTGGACCCTCTTCCGCGGCGAGCGCCTCAAGCTGGTCCAGGCCGTGCCCGTCCTGGACCGCACCGATCTGGCCCCGGGCGAGCTGTCCGTGGGCAAGAACAACGTCTACGCGGGCACCGGGTCGCACGCCGTCGAGCTCCTCTGGGTCCAGCCCCAGGGCAAGAAGCCGATGAGGGCCGCCGACTGGGCCCGCGGCGTACGCATCGCCCACGGGGAGCTGCTGGGCCTCTGAGACCGGGGAGGGGACGCCCGGCCCCGGCGTCGTACGCTGGAGGGGTTCGCCACCTCACCATCAGCGGAGCACCTTTCACGTGAACGACCAGCAGCGTCGCCGTCCCGCCAAGCCGCACCGCCGTCCCCAGAAGGACCCGGTCCGCTTCCTCGCCTTCGAGGTGCTCAGGGCCGTCGACGAGCGCGACGCCTACGCCAACCTCGTCCTGCCGCCACTGCTGAAGAAGGCACGCGCCAAGGGCGACTTCGACGGCAGGGACGCGGCGCTGGCGACCGAGCTGGTCTACGGGACCCTGCGCCGCCAGGGCACCTACGACGCGATCGTCGCCGCCTGCATCGACCGGCCGCTGCGCGAGGTCGACCCGCCGGTGCTCGACGTGCTCAACATGGGTGTCCACCAGCTGCTCGGCACCCGCATCCCGACCCACGCGGCCGTCTCGGCCAGCGTGGAGCTGGCGCGGGTGGTGCTGGGCGAGGGCCGCGCGAAGTTCGTCAACGCGGTGCTGCGCAAGGTCACCGCGCACGACCTCGACACATGGGTGGAGCGCGTCGCACCGTCGTACGAGGAGGACGCCGAGCAGCACCTCTCCGTCGTCCACTCCCACCCCCGCTGGATCGTCTCGGCGCTCTGGGACGCCCTGGGCGGCGGACGCGCGGGGATCGAGGACCTGCTGGAGGCGGACAACGAGCGCCCCGAGGTGACGCTGGTCGCCCGCCCCGGCCGTTCGACCACCGATGAGCTGCTGGACGCCCTCGGCGAGGAGAGCGGCCTTCCCGGCCGCTGGTCGCCGTACGCCGTGCGGATGGCCGAGGGCGGTGAGCCCGGTGCCCTGGCCGCCGTGCGGGACGGCAGCGCCGGTGTGCAGGACGAGGGCAGCCAGCTCGTCGCCGCCGCCCTGGCCGCCGCGCCGGTGGAGGGCGAGGACACCCGGTGGCTGGACGGCTGTGCGGGGCCGGGCGGCAAGGCCGCGCTGCTCGCCGCGCTCGCCGCCGGACGTGGCGCGGCGCTGCTCGCCGCCGAGAAGCAGCCGCACCGTGCCCGGCTCGTCGAGCGCTCCCTGGCCGGCAACCCGGGGCCTTACCAGGTGATCACCGCCGACGGGACCCGGCCGCCGTGGCGGCCCGGCTCCTTCGACCGGGTGCTCATGGACGTACCCTGCTCCGGCCTCGGCGCGCTGCGCAGGCGTCCGGAGTCCCGCTGGCGGCGCCGCGCGGAGGACCTGGAGAGCTTCGCCCCCCTGCAACGCGGTCTGCTGCGCGAGGCGTTGAAGGCCGTACGGATCGGCGGGGTCGTCGGTTACGCGACCTGCTCGCCGCACCTCGCGGAGACCAGGGTCGTCGTCGAGGACGTACTCAAGGGACGCGGCGGCGCACCGGTCGAGGCGGAGTGGGTCGATGCCCGTCCGCTGCTGCCCGGGGTGCCTGCGCTGGGCGACGGGCCCGACATCCAGCTGTGGCCCCATCTGCACGGTACGGACGCGATGTACCTGGCCCTGCTGCGCCGCACGGGCTGACCCGGCGGCGCCGCCACGACGGGGCTGGGCCGTCCGTCAGTGCGGACGGTCGCCCGCGACGGCGACCCGCTCGGCCACCCTGCGGTGCGGGGCGTAGTCGTTCACCGCGTAGTGCTGCGTCGCCCGGTTGTCCCAGAACGCGACATCCCCCGCGCGCCAGCTGAAGCGCACCTGGTACTCGGGCACATGCGCCTGCTGGAACAGCAGCCGCAGCATCCGGTCGCTCTCCTCCCGGTCCCAGCCCACGATCCGGGTGGTGAACGAGGTGTTGACGAAGAGCATCCGGCGTCCGGTGGCGGGGTGCGTCCGCACCACGGGGTGCTCGACCGGCGGGAAGCGGTCCTGGAAGGGGACCAGCCGCTCCTGCGGGGTGAACCGCGCGAAACCCGGTACGAAGTCGTGCACCGCACGCGCGCCCTCCAGACGCGCCCTCACCTCCGGCGGAAGGTTGTCGTACGCCGCTGCCATGTCCGCCCACATCGTGTCCCCTCCGTACGGAGGCACCTCACGCAGGTGGAGCACCGCACCGAGCGCGGGCCTCTCGCGGAACGTCACATCGGTGTGCCAGACGTTCTCGAAGCTCGGCGCGGACGAGCGGTCGAAGCGCGCGACCTCGGGATCGTCCCCGGCCGCCAGCAGGGGGTTGGTCTCCAGCTCGCCCCAGTTGCGGGCGAAGGCACGCTGCTCGGCCGAGCTGGGGTGCTGCCCACGGAAGAAGAGCACCTTCCACTCCAGCAGCGCCCGGTCGAGCTCCCCGCGCAAGGCGGGCGTGAGCGGACGGGTCAGGCCGACGCCGCCGATCTCGGCGCCGATGACCGGACCGAGCGGGACGACGTCGAACAGTGAGTAGGGCAGGTCGGGCTGCCCGGGCGCCAGCCTGCGCAGCTCGCGGGGGCCTTCGTACAGCCCGTCCGGAGGCAGCCGGGAGGCGCGCAGGGCGGGGACGGAACCGATGGACGCGGTGAGGGACATGGGGACTCCTGTCTGCGTGGGTGTGCGGGGCCGCCCGCCCGTCCGGGACGGGCGGCCCCGTCTCAGCGGGCCGCGTCGCGCACCGCCGCGCCGATCTCGGCGCGCAGCGCGGCGTACTCGGGCAGGCCCCGCAGTCCGTCCGGGTCGTCGCTCCCGGTCCGGGGCAGCGGGATGGGGACGTCCAGCGCTACGGTGCCCGGACCGGCGCTCAGCACGACCGCGCGGGTTCCGAGGAAGACGGCCTCGTCCACGCTGTGCGTGACGAAGACGGACGTGATCCCGGTCAGGGAGCTGACCGTGCGCAGATCCTCCTGGAGCCGCTCACGGGTGAGCGCGTCCAGGGCGGCGAACGGCTCGTCGAGCAGCAGCAGGTCCTTGCCTCCGGCCAGGGCCCGGGCGATGGCCACCCGCTGCTGCTGGCCCCCGGAGATCTGCCAGGTCCTGCGCCGTGCGGTGCCGGCCAGCCCGACCCGGTCCAGCAGTTCCCCGACGCGCGCGGGGCGTTCGGCCCGGGGGACTCCCGCGTAGCGCAGCGCCAGCGAGATGTTCTCCCCGACCGTGTACCAGGGGAACAGCCGTGGCTGCTGGAAGACGACTCCCGCCTGACGCCCCGGCTCCGGCGTCCCGCCGTGCACGGTGACGTCGCCGGAGGAGGCGTGCTCGAAGCCGGCGATCAGCCGCAGCAGCGTGCTCTTCCCGCTCCCGGACGGGCCCACGAGCACCAGGAACTCGCCGGCCGGGACGTCGAGCGACAGCGGGCCGAGGGCTGTCACGGCGTCCGCGCCGCGACCGTAGCGGTGGGTCACCTCACGCACGGACACCGCGGGAACGGCGGTTGCCGTACCGGCCTCCCGGGCGCCGTCCCGGGCATCAGCCCGGCGGTCATCCGGAGACGGCATCGCTCAGTCCTTCCACGTACACGGCCTTCTCCAGCTCCGAGAGCTCCGGTGCGGCCGGGATCTGCTTCTGTCCCACCAGGAACTCTGCCGCACTGTGCAGGTTCTGCGCCAGGCCGCCTACCCGGCCGGGGCGGCCCAGCCACTTGTCGTCGGCCTGTTCGGCCGGCTTGAGGAAGATGCCCTGCTTCAACTGGGCCGCGGCGTCCTGGGTGTTGATCCCGAGCTGCTTGCCGACGGCCTCGGCGGCGGCCGACGGGTCGTCATGGATCAGGTCCAGTGCCTGTGCCTGGGCCTTGCGCCAGGCGGTGATGACCTCGGGCTGCTTCTCGATGAAGGCGGTGGACGCCACCCCCAGGTCGAGCGTGGGCTTGCCCGACGCTGCCAGTTCGCGGCTGGAGAGCAGGGTCTCGCCCGTCTTGCCGAGTTCGTCGAGCGTGGGCAGCCAGACGTAGGCCGCGTCGATGTCCCCACGCGACCAGGCCGCGACGATGTCCTGCGGTTCGAGGTCGAGCAGATCCACCTCCGACGCGTCCACGCCCGACCTGTCGAGCGCGGCGAGCAGGCTGTAGTGCGAGGTGGAACTGAAGGGTGTGGCCACCTTGCGGCCGGCCAGATCCTCGACGTCCTTGACGCCTGAGCCGTCACGGGCCACCAACGCCTCGTTGTCACCGGCGACATCCAGCACCCAGGTGACCTGGTACGGGATGTTCAGCGGCTCGGACAGACCACGCGCCACCGGGCTGGAGCCGATCGCGGCCAGGTCGACCGAGCCCGCGACGAACGCGGTGTTGATGCTCGCCCCGGAGTCGAATTCGATCCACTTGACGGTGTGGTCCGGCAGGGCCTTCTCCAGGAGGCCCTTCTCCTTCACGATCAAGTCGCCGCTGGGAAAGGCCTGGTAGCCGATACGGATCGTCCTGCCGCCGCCCTGGTCGTCACCGGCGCCGTCACCGCCGGTGCCGCAGGCAGTGACAACGACGAGCGCTCCCAGCGCCGCGACGAGCATGGAGGTGCGGTGCGGACCGCGTGTTCCGGGCATGGCGTAGTCCTTCGTTCGTTGATCGGAGGGGTCGGTACCGGGAGGGAGCCGGAGAGGTGGGTGCGCGCTCACGAGAGCCGGCGCCAGGGCGCGAGCCGGTTCTCGGCACCCCGCAGCAGGGCGTCGATCAGCAGGCCGGAGACGCCGATCGCGAAGAGTCCGAGGACGACCACGTCCGACTGGTTGTAGCGCTGGGCGTCACGGATCATGCCGCCGATGCCGGGCAGTCCGTTGACGGTCTCGGCGGCGACCACCGAGGAGTAGGCGATCCCGAACGCCAGCCTTACGCCGACCAGGATCTCCGGCAGTGCGGACGGCAGGACGACGGAGGCCACCACCTGCGAGCGGCGTGCCCCGATGGCTTGCGCGGCCTCAACCAGCGAGGCGGGCGCGGAGGCCACGGCGGACGCGGTGGCCACGGCCACGGGCGGCATGGCGGCGATCGCCAGCAGCCACAGCTTGGGCGCCTCGTCGATGCCGAACCAGATGATCAGCAGACTGAAGTAGGCGAGCGGCGGCAGGGTCCGGAGGAAGGCCACCGCCGGTTCGAAAACCACTCGCACCCACGGCAGCGTGCCCATCAGCACCCCGGCCACGAGCCCGGCCAGGACACCGGCGCCCGCACCGATCGCGATCCGGCGCAGGCTGATGCCCAGGTGCTCGATCAGGGTGTGGCCCTGGTAGCCGCGTACCCCGTCATGGGTGCCGGACGTCTCGACGAGCGCGTCCCACACCGCCGATGGCGGCGGTACCAGCAACGGCGACCACAACCGCAGGGCGGTGACGAGCTGCCAGAGTGCGAGCAGCACGACCAGTGCGAGGAGCCGCAGCCCCGCCCGGCGCAGCCGCGCGGCCCTCTCCGGGGAGCGCCGGCGCGGAGCGGGCACGGCAGCGGGTTCACCGGGGAGCGCGGGGCCGGACGGCTGCTTCTCAGTGGTGGTGGGTGTGGTCATGGCGGGCTCCGTCGAGAGGTGCCGAGGACACCGGGCCGCCGGAAGGACGGACAGGGCCGGGCAGGGGGATGCGGGGCGCGTACGAAGGCGCCCGCGGGCAACGGGGGAGGGCCCTGCAGAACGGGTGCGGCCGGTCCGCCGTACGCGGACGGGCCATGGTCCGGTCCGGCTCGCGG
Source organism: Streptomyces mutomycini (assembly GCF_001700505.1). Classification (GTDB taxonomy): domain Bacteria; phylum Actinomycetota; class Actinomycetes; order Streptomycetales; family Streptomycetaceae; genus Streptomyces; species Streptomyces mutomycini. The sequence goes on along the minus strand of NZ_MAPV01000025.1, from coordinate 7,417 downwards.
ACGGAGTTCTGGAGGGAGACCGCCGGCTCACCCGAGGGGCGGCCGGAGGCGGGCGGACGACGCCGCGCAGTTCTGGAAGCGCTCAGCGCTGCCGGGCCAGGCTCAACAGGAGCAGCTGGTCACACGGCAGAGATCGATGCTGAGGCGCTCCTTCAGGAACTGGTCGCTGATCACGGGGTTTTTCTAACACAGCCTGATGGCGGGCACCAGGGGCTGTCCGCGCCCTGGTACGGACCGGAGCGGGCCCGGCGCCGGGACGGCGTCCGCCGGAGCCCGTGCGCGGGGACGGAATCACGTGGCCGAGGGCCGGGAACGCACGAACCGTGATGATCCCGTGAGGCTTTGAGGCGCACCGGGGCGGGGAAGCGGCGCTGAGCATGGCAGTCTTGGGTGCATGGCCCAGATCAACCCCAGCATCCTGTCCGCCGACTTCGCCCGTCTCGCCGAGGAGGCGAAGGCCGTCGAAGGCGCCGACTGGCTCCATGTCGATGTCATGGACAACCATTTCGTGCCGAACCTGACGCTCGGCGTGCCCATCGTGGAGGCGCTGAGCAAGGCGACGGGCACGCCGCTGGACTGCCACCTCATGATCGAGGACGCGGACCGCTGGGCGCCGCAGTACGTCGAGGCCGGTGCGGGCTCGGTCACCTTCCACGCGGAGGCCGCGGCCGCGCCCGTCCGGCTGGCGAGGGAGATCAGGGCGAAGGGCGCCCGCGCCTCCATGGCCCTCAAGCCGGCGACTCCCATCGAGCCGTACGAGGACCTCCTCCCCGAGCTCGACATGCTGCTGATCATGACCGTGGAACCGGGCTTCGGGGGCCAGGCGTTCCTGGACATCATGCTGCCGAAGATCCGCCGCACCCGTGAACTGATCTCGAAGCACGGTCTCGAGCTGTGGCTGCAGGTCGACGGCGGGGTCTCCGCCACCACCATCGAGCGATGTGCCGAGGCCGGGGCGGACGTGTTCGTCGCCGGCTCCGCGGTGTACGGGGCCGACGACCCGGCCGAGGCGGTGCGGGCACTGCGCGCTCAGGCGGACGCGGTGACCGCTTCCGCGCCCTGGGCGTGCGGCCACTGAACCAAGTCCTGATGAACGCGGCCCGACAGGCCGGATCAAGGATCGCCGGATCTGACAGGATGAACGGCGTATCGAGAATGTGAACAGCAGTGAGGAGATCGCGGTGTCTGGCATCTCGGCGGGTCGGTCAGCCATGCGGATGGGACCCGCGGAGCTGGTCCAGGCGGCGGCCATGGCCCGCCGGTTCTACCTTGAGGGAAAATCGAAGATCCAGATCGCCGAGGAGTTCGGCGTCAGCCGCTTCAAGGTGGCCCGGGTTCTGGAGACGGCCCTCGAGCGTGATCTCGTGAGGATCGAGATCCGGGTACCGGCGGAGCTGGACGCCGAGCGCTCGGACGCGCTCCGGGCCCGCTACGGCCTGCGGCACGCCGTCGTGGTCGAATCCCCGGCGGAGGAGCAGGATGACGCCCCCGACCCGGAGAACCTGGGCGAGGTGGCGGCCGAGCTGCTCGGCGAGCTGGTGAACGAGGGAGATGTGCTGGGGCTGGCCTGGGGCCGCTCCACCATCCACATGGCGGCGGCCCTCGACCGGCTGCCCCCGTGCACGGTCGTGCAGCTGACCGGCGTCTACGACGCGGGGACGGCCGAGCGCGGGTCGGTCGAGGCGGTCCGTCGTGCCGCGCAGGTGTCCGGCGGCGAGGCGCACCCGATCTACGCTCCGATGCTGCTCCCCGATCCGGCGACGGCGGCCGCGCTGCGTCACCAGACGGGGATCGCCCGCGCCTTCGAGTACTTCGACAAGGTGACGGTCGCAGCGGTCTCCATCGGGTCCTGGGAGCCGGGCATCTCCACCGTCCACGACATGCTGTCGGACGAGGAGCGCGCACACTACGCCTCGCTCGGCGTCGCCGCGGAGATGTCCGCCCACCTGTTCGACACCAACGGACGCCGGGTCGGCCGCGATCTCGGCGAGCGGTGCATCACGGTGGAGGCCGACCGACTGCGCCGGATCCCCGAGGTCGTGGCCATCGCCGGAGGACAGCGCAAGGCGGCGGCGATCGGTGCGGTGCTGCGCTCGGGGCTGGTCACCAGCCTCGTCACGGACACGGCCGCGGCCGACTACCTCCTGACGGAGTCCGCGGCGGGACAGCGGCCCGCGCTGGAGCGGGCCGACCCGGACGAGTGACGCCGGTCAGGACCGTTGCCGCTCATGGCTGTTCACGATGAAGAGGGAGGCCGGGCACCGGACAGGTGCCCGGCCTCCCCCGTGCCCGGTCTCAGCCGCTGTCGCCCGCGCGCAGCCCGGCGTGGTCCGCGGCCGCGCCGAAGACGGACTCCTCCAGATACGCCCCGGGCTCCATGTACTGGCTGACGTCCGCCGGGTTGTAGCGGGGCGTCTGCCGCGACCAGTCCAGATTTCCGCGCATCCAGCTCCGCATACCGTCGAGATAGGGCACGAGCAGCCCCGCAAGCTCCGGGTACCGGTCGAGCAGCTCGGCCTCGGCAGCGAGGAAGCGCTTCGTCTCGCCGGCTATCTCCGCGCAGACGTGTTCGAGCGCCTCACGCTTCCCGTAGCCGCGGTGGTGACGGACCAGATGGACGAGATTGTGGATCTCGCCCAGAACCTGCTCCTTCTCGTAGGAGTAGACGTCGTTCGCCCAGCAGACGACGTTGCAGGACGCCTCGAGCGCCGTGATGAACCGGGCGTCGTTGTGGACCGATTCGGGCGCCTCCACCCCGGTCACGATCTCTATCAGGTCCATGCACACGTGGATCGCCCCGGTGTGCCGGCGCTTCGCGATGTACGTCGCCTCGGACGGAACGACCCCCTCGGCGCGGTTCCCCGCCTCCCAGCTGGTCGCGGTCGTCAGATACGTCATGAGGTGCCAGGTGAAACGGGTGCGCCAGTGGGGGGAGGCCCGCGGAATCGTACGTTCCCACAGATCCGCCAGGGCGACGAGCGCGGCGGGGGCGTCTGCCTCCGGCCGGGGCCCGGGAGCCGCGCTCCCGACCACGGACCGCATCCGCTCCACCACGCCGCGCACACGGTCGGGACTGCGGCCGAGGTGCCCGTCGTCCAGCTGGTCGTCGACGAGGAAGAGCCAGACGAACCAGTCGGCGACCAGGTCCAGATGCTCGCTGCTCGCCGTCGGGTGCACCATGCCCACGAAGGCACCGAAGTCTGCCTGCTCGAAGCGCCCCCTGGCTGATTCCCGATGGATCAGGCCGGTGCGGCGTGTCCAGGCGCCGAGGTGCTCACGGGTGTGCTCCACGTGCGGATTGCTCCGCTGGGGGAACGGGCAGTAGATGTCGGGCAGTTCGCTCTCCACGGGCGGATCCCCATCCTCTCCGGCCAAACGCGTGACAGGTGGTACGGGCTCGTGGGCGGCGTCGCGCCTACCGCAGGGACCTGCGACTTTGAAGCTACCTGACCCCTCGTCACCCGGTCCAGGGATCGTGATCGCGAAGGAGCGAATCCTGTTCGGGTAGGGTCCATGGGTAAGGCAGGTTGCACTTGCCCGGCCCCCGGGCAGCCTCCTTGGAGGAACTGACGAACGCGGGGGCTCATTGCTGTGTCTTCGTGGAAACGACCTGCACCGTTTCGTATGAAAAAATGGGTGTTATGCGTTTTCTTGAACCCGGCACCGGTCGCTACACGACCTCTCCCTCGGTCCCCTACGACCTCACGTACGACGATGTCTTCATGGTCCCCGGCCGTTCCGCGGTCGGGTCCCGGCAGGCCGTGGATCTCTCCTCCCCGGACGGCAGCGGCACCACCATCCCGCTCGTCGTCGCCAACATGACCGCCATCGCGGGCCGCCGGATGGCTGAAACCATCGCCCGCCGCGGCGGGCTGGTCGTGATCCCCCAGGACATCCCGATCGAGGTCGTCACCGAGGTCATCGGCTGGGTCAAGACGCGTCACCTCGTGCTCGACACACCGATCGTGCTGGCCCCCGGCCAGACCGTCGCCGACGCCCTGTCCCTCCTGCACAAGCGGGCGCACGGAGCCGGCGTCGTCGTGGACGCGGAGCACCGGCCCGTCGGAGTCGTCACCGACCACGACCTGACCGGTGTGGACCGTTTCACCCAGCTGTCCGAGGTCATGTCCAAGGACCTGGTCGTGCTGGACGCCGGCATCGACCCGCGCGAGGCGTTCTCCAAGCTCGACGGCGCCAACCGGAAGCTCGCACCCGCGGTCGACGCGGAGGGCCGGCTCGTCGGCATCCTCACCCGCAAGGCGGCGCTGCGGGCGACGCTCTACACCCCCGCCACGGACGCGGACGGCAAGCTTCGGATCGCGGCGGCCGTCGGCATCAACGGCGATGTGGCGGGCAAGGCCAAGCAGCTCCTCGAGGCGGGCGTCGACACCCTCGTCGTGGACACAGCGCACGGCCACCAGGAATCCATGATCAGCGCCGTCGCCGCGGTCCGGGCGCTCGACCCGGGCGTGCCGATCGTCGCGGGCAACGTCGTGGCCGCCGAGGGCGTGCGTGATCTGATCGAAGCGGGCGCCGACATCATCAAGGTCGGTGTGGGCCCCGGTGCGATGTGCACCACCCGGATGATGACCGGCGTCGGCAGGCCGCAGTTCTCCGCCGTACTGGAGTGCGCCGCAGAGGCTAAGAAGCACGGGAAGCACGTATGGGCGGACGGGGGTGTCCGCCACCCGCGCGATGTGGCGATGGCACTGGCCGCGGGTGCGTCCAACGTCATGATCGGCTCCTGGTTCGCCGGCACGTACGAGTCGCCGGGTGATCTCCAGCAGTCCGCCGACGGGCGGTACTACAAGGAGTCGTTCGGGATGGCCTCGGCGCGCGCGGTCAAGAACCGTACGTCGGAGGAGTCCGCCTACGACCGCGCCCGCAAGGGCCTGTTCGAGGAGGGCATCTCCACGTCGCGGATGTTCCTCGACCCCACCCGCCCCGGTGTGGAGGACCTGATCGACTCGATCATCGCCGGAGTCCGTTCCTCCTGCACCTACGCGGGAGCGTCCTCCCTCGAGGAGTTCGCCGAGAAGGCGATCGTGGGCGTGCAGAGCGCCGCCGGCTACGCGGAGGGCAAGCCGCTGCACGCCAGCTGGAACTGAGGCCGCGGGGCCGGGCGGTCCTGCGGCACGGGTGTCCCTCCCCGGCGTTCACGCCCGGGAGGGACACCTTTTCGCATGTGCGGCCGGGGTCATGCGCGGCCGCCCGCTCCCGGGCGCGCGCCCTGAGGCCCTCCCGGAGGCGTCCCCGGGCGCTCCCGGATACGAGCACTCCGTACTGCCCTCAACTTGGTTGAAGCATAAGTAATATGAGCCGCAATCAGCTGCCCGCCCCTCTGCGGTAAGGGATTTCATGACTTCCTACTTCACCGACCTGGCCCAGCAGTACATCGACGGCGAGTGGCGGCCGGGGAAGGGGTCCTGGGACATCATCGACTTCAACCCGTACAGCGGGGAGAAGCTCGCCTCGATCACCGTCGCGACCGCCGGCGAGGTCGACCAGGCGTACCGGGCCGCCGAGCGGGCCCAGCCGGAGTGGGCGGACACGAACCCGTACGCCAGGCGGACGGTGCTGGAGAAGGCGCTGCGCTTCGTCGAGGAGCACGAGGCCGAGATCAGCGAGGCGATCGTCGCGGAGCTCGGCGGCACCCGGCTGAAGGCGGGCTTCGAGCTGCACCTGGCCAAGGAGTTCCTCCGCGAGGCGGCCCAGCTCACGCTTCGGTCCACCGGACAGATCCTTCCGTCACCGACCGAGGGCAAGGAGAACCGTGTCTACCGGCTGCCCGTCGGCGTCGTGGGAGTCATCAGCCCCTTCAACTTCCCCTTCCTGCTCTCCCTCAAGTCGGTCGCGCCCGCGCTGGCCCTCGGCAACGCCGTGGTCCTCAAGCCCCACCAGAACACCCCGGTCTGCGGCGGCACGCTGATCGCCAAGGTGTTCGAGGAGGCGGAGCTGCCCGCCGGGCTGCTGAACGTCGTGGTCACCGACATCGCCGAAATCGGCGACAGCCTGCTGGAGCACCCCGTGCCGCAGGTCATCTCCTTCACCGGCTCGGACAGGATCGGCCGCCACGTCGCGACGGTCTGCGCGGGCAACTTCAAGCGCGCGGTGCTCGAACTGGGCGGCAACAGCGCGCTGATCGTCCTGGACGACGCCGATGTGGACTACGCCGTCGACGCGGCCGTCTTCAGCCGCTACATCCACCAGGGCCAGGTCTGCATGGCCGCCAACCGCATCCTGGTGGACCGCTCGGTGGAGGAGGAGTTCACGGAGAAGTTCGTCGCCAAGGTCGCCTCCCTGCGCGTCGGCGATCCGGCCGACCCCACCACCCACATCGGCCCGCTGATCAGCTCCTCGCAGGCCGACGCGGTGTCCAGGCTCGTCGACGAGACCGTGGAGGCGGGAGCCACGGCACTGCTGCACGGCCGGGCCGAAGGCAACGTGGTGAGCCCGTCCGTGCTGACCGGCCTGGCCGCGGATTCCCCCGTACTGCAGCAGGAGATATTCGGTCCGGTGGCACTGCTCGTCCCCTTCGACGGAGAGGACGAAGCCGTGCGGATCGCCAACGACACGCCGTACGGACTGAGCGGAGCGGTTCACACCGGCAACATCGAGCGCGGCGTGCGGGTGGGGCAGCGCATCCGCACCGGCATGATCCACATCAACGACGGCACGGTGCACGACGAGCCCATCGTCCCCTTCGGCGGGGAGAAGAACTCGGGCCTCGGGCGGCTGAACGGCGAGTCGATGCTCGAGGCCTTCACCACGCAGAAGTGGATCTCGGTCCAGCACGGCCGCTCGCAGTTCCCCTTCTGACTCCTCCGACCGGTCGGTTCCCCCGCGGTGAGCGCGCCCCGCGCGGGGCGCGCGTGGTCTACTTCGGGGGCGGCTCGACGCCGCCCCCGAAGCCCTCCGCCGCAGAAAAGTGAACCGCCCGACGTGCGCCTTAACGACCTCGACGAACGCATCGTCCACGCCCTCGCCGAAGACGCCCGTCGCTCCTACGCGGACATCGGCGCCCTCATCGGCCTCTCCGCGCCCGCGGTCAAACGCCGGGTGGACAGGCTTCGCTCCGAAGGCGCCATCACAGGCTTCACCGTGCGGGTCGACCCGGCGGCGCTCGGCTGGGAGACCGAGGGGTTCATCGAGATCTACTGCAGCCGCAACACCGCCCCCGAAGCGATCAAGAGGGGCCTGTCCGTGTACCCGGAGGTCGCGTCCGCGTCCACGGTGACGGGCGACGCCGACGCGATCGTCCAGGTCTTCGCCGCCGACATGCGCCACTTCGAGCAGGTCCTGGAGCGGATCGCCGGTGAGCCGTACGTCGAGCGGACGAAGTCGGTCCTCGTGCTCTCCCCTCTGCTGAGGCGGTACTCGTCGGGCCCGCCGGCCTGACGAGTACCGCCTCAGCAGA
>NZ_MAPV01000249.1 GCF_001700505.1 Streptomyces mutomycini | reverse complement strand
CCCGCGACCCGGTGGCGACGGTCACGGTACGAGGTCGAGTTCCGCCCAGACCGTCTTGCGGGGGGCGGGCCCGATGCCGGTGCCCCAACGGTCGGCGAGTGCCTCGACGATCAGCAGACCGCNNGCGGTCGTGGTGCCGGGTGCGGGAGGGAGCCGATCGCCCCGGGTGTCGGTCACCTCGATGCGCAGGAGCGCGTCGCGGTGGACCGTGAGGCTCAGTTGGAAGTCCCGGCCGGGCACGCGGCCATGGAGCATGGCGTTCGTGGCCAGCTCCGCGACGATGTGCGCGGCCGACTCCGTGGGGAGGCCCCAGTCGCCCAGGTGCGCCGTGGTGAGCAGGCGGGCGAGCCTGGCACCCCGGCGGGTGGGAGAGAGCAGCACGGTGAACTGCCGAGTGGGAGCGGAATGTTCGGTTCGGGTGATTTCTTGGGTCACGTCACTCAGCGTGGCCGTATTTGCGTACCGTAAATAGTGACGGACTCATTACGTACGGTGATTGTCCCGTGCTCGTCCAGTGCTGTCCCGGCTGTCCGGGGTGACGTGCTGGGGACGTACCGGGTTGAGCGGGAACGGCATGCGCGTCGGAAGTGGGGTACGGATGAGCGTGGACGGGGTCGGTGCGGAGCACGGAGACGGCGGAGCGGACGAACCCGGCTGGGACGTCGACCCGGACGACGAGTCGGGGGTGGCGGTGGTCGCCGCGGTGGGCCGCCAGATCAAGGCGTGGCGGGAGTCGGCGGGCATGCGGGCCGGCGAGTTCGGAGCCGCGATCGGGTACGGGGAGGACCTGGTCTACAAGGTCGAGGGCGGACGCCGCATTCCACGGCCGGAGTTCCTGGACCGGGCGGATGAAGTGCTGGGCGCGGGCGGGAAGCTGGCCATGATGAAGGGGGACGTGGCGGAGGTCCGGTACCCGAAGAAGGTGCGGGATCTGGCGAAGTTGGAGGCGCGGGCAATCGAGGTTGCGGTGTACGCCGACCACGGCATCCATGGCCTGTTGCAGACTGAGGGCCATGCGCGGGTGCTGTTGGAGACGCGGCAACCGTCGTACCCGCAGGATGAAGTGGAGCGCGGAGTGGCAGGCCGTATGGCGCGCCGTTCAATCTTCGACCGCTCACCGGCCCCAGCACTCAGTTTTGTCCAGGAAGAGGCTGCGTTGAGGCGGCCTATCGGAGGCAGAATGGAACACCGTCGACAGCTTGAACGACTCCTGGAGGTAGCCAAGTTGCGGAATGTCTCCCTGCAGGTCATGCCTCTCAGTTGCGAGTCTCACCCTGGGCTGGGCGGTGGGATCGAGGTCCTGAAATTCGGTGATGGCACGGCCGTAGGACGGTCAGGGGGTGCGTTCAACGGTCGCCCGGTCTCTGATCCGAAACGTCTCCAGGTCCTGGACCTGCGGTATGGCATGATCCGGGCCCAGGCCCTTGCCCCAGGGGAGTCACTGACCTTCATCGAGCAAGTTCTGGGAGAGACATGATGCGCAGCCCCTCAGTCGGAGACGCTTCCGAGCTGGAGTGGTACAAGAGCAGCTACAGCGACAGCAGTAGCGGGAACGACTGCATCGAGGTCGCGTCCACTCCGGGTGTGGTGCACGTGCGCGACTCCAAGAGCGTGCCGGGTCCGCACGTCGGTTTCGGGTCGATTGCGTGGGCAGACTTCGTGGCGTACGCAGCCGGGAGTTGAGCAACTCGCGCCCCGAGCCGAGTTCGAGTCCGGCAGCGGGACGCCGCGACCCGGCCGCACCTGGTCCGGCGAGTTGCCCGGGGCCGGTCCCGCCTCGCTCGTCCGGAACAGCTGCAGCGACACCAGTAACGGCGACGACGGCGTCGAGGCGGCGTCCACTCCCGGCGTGGTGCAGGCGCGCGACTCCAAACACGTGCCGGGCCCCCGCCCCGGCTTCACGCCGGTCAGCCGGGACGCCTCTGTGACGTACGCCTCCGAGGGCTGCGGCGGCCCGGGGGGCGGAGAAACAGAAAGGTCCGGACGGTGGACCGTCCGGACCTTCTGGGTAGCACCGGTCAGCTGCCCTTGACCGTGACCTTCTCGTCGTTCTTCAGCTGCTCCACGAGCTGCTTGACCTTGTCCTTGTCCCAGACCAGGTTGCCGTTCACGCTCTGGCCGGAGAGCGGGATGTTCATCGACGTGCCCTCGCCGCCCGTGACGCCCTTCATCGCGAAGAACATGTTGCCGAGCGACCAGAGCGACATGTCCTTGTCCACGACCACCGTGTCCAGGCCCGCGCCCATCGTCGGGTAGAGCTTGAACGGGTTGAGGATCGTCGACGGGGTCGCCGTCTGGGAGGCCAGGGCCGCGAGGAACTTCTGCTGGTTCTTCGTGCGGTCCAGGTCGCTGCCCGCGAAGGCGTACCGGGTGCGGACGAAGGCGAGGGACTGCTCGCCGTTCAGCGTCTGCTTGCCGGCCTGGAAGTCGGCACCGGACTTCTTGTCCTTGAATGCCTTGGGGATGTCCATCTCGACGCCGCCGATGGCGTCCACGATGTTGGCGAAGCCGCCGAAGCCGATCTCGACGTAGTGGTCGATGCGCAGTCCGGTGTTGAACTCGACCGTGCGGACCAGCAGCTCCGGGCCGTCCTCGGCGTACGCGGCGTTCAGCTTCGTCGTGCGGCCCGTCCCCTCGAACTTCTTGCCGGACTCGGAGCCGACGAAGCTGGGGATCTCGACGTTGGAGTCGCGGGGCAGGGAGATCATCGTCGGGCCGTTGGATCCGTCGTGCAGGATCATCATCGAGTCGGTCCGCTTGCCCTCGGCGGAGCCGGTGTGCAGCTTCTTCTTGTCCTCGGCCGTCATGCCCTCGCGGCTGTCGGAGCCGACGATCAGGTAGTTCGTGCCGTCGCCCTCGCCCGGGCGGTCGATGACCTTGGACAGGTCGACCTCGCGCTTGAGCTTGCCGTCGGCCCAGAAATACGTGCCGATGGATACGGCGAGCAGCACCACGACCAGGGTCAGCGCTCCGACCTTGATCCGCCGGCCCCAGTCGGGGGCGTACTGGGGCTGGACGTAACCGCTGTCACCGCCGCGGCCGCCACCGCCCTGACCGCCGCCGTAGACCTGGCCCGTGTTGTAGCCGCTGTCGTAGCCGGGGGCCTCGCCGTAACCGTCGTAGCCCTGGCCCTGCTGCGGCGGGATCCGGGGCGGGGACTGCGGCGGCGCGGGGCGCCGCCGGACGTGCGGCATCGCGCGGGCGCTCTCGGGCCGCGGGCTCGCGCTGCCCCGCCCGTAGCGCTCGTCAGGTCCGCCGTTCCGTCCTTCGGGCCAATCGCTCATGCCGAACAGTGTGCCGTCTCGCCCTGTGCCTCTTACAGGGTGTACGGGGGATCGGGGCATGGCTGTTGCGAAGCTGATGCAATGCAACCGGGTGCAAGCCCCCGCATAAGGTGGACGGTATGACAGATCAGCCCCAGATACCGGAGGGCGAAATTCCGGTCAAGCCGACCTCGGCCTCCCGGACCACCCTCAGCCACATCATGACCGGCAACGACACCAACCTCCTGGGTACGGTGCACGGCGGCGTGATCATGAAGCTGGTCGACGACGCGGCGGGGGCGGTCGCGGGCCGCCACTCGGGCGGCCCGGCCGTGACGGCCTCGATGGACGAGATGGTCTTCCTGGAGCCGGTCCGCGTCGGTGACCTCGTTCACGTCCGAGCCCAGGTGAACTGGACCGGCCGCTCCTCGATGGAGGTCGGCGTCCGGGTCATGGCCGAGCGGTGGAACGAGTCCACCCCTGCCCAGCAGGTCGGCAGCGCCTACCTGGTGTTCGCCGCGGTCGACGAGGACGGCAAGCCGCGCCGCGTACCGCAGGTCGCTCCGGAGACGGAGCGCGACAAGCGGCGCTACCAGGAGGCCCAGATCCGCCGCACGCACCGCCTCGCCAGGCGGCGCGCGATCAAGGAACTACGCGAACAGCGCGCCGCCGAAGGCATCGACGACTGAGGGCCGTCCCGTAATCCCCGGCGGGGCAGCCGGCCGCCGATCGATTCGGCCGGTGGGAAGTTACGGACGGCTAAAACTGGGCATATCGGGCGCAATGATGTCTGTAACCTCCCACCGACGACGCCGGCCCACGGACTGTCACGGGCAGGTCACCTGGTCGCCCGTCACCGTGCCGAATTCACCGCGCTGCGGGTCCTCGGCCTTCACCCGCCGCACCTTCGTGAAGTCCGAGCCCGCCGTGACCTTCATCGTCGCGCCCTGCCCCTTCACCGCTCTGAGCTCGCATCCGGGCAGCGCGGTGGCCAGGGACTTCGCCGACCGGTCCCAGCGCGGGTCGTAGGTGACCAGCGTCCGCCGCAGATCGTGCGGTCCGCCGTTCAGCGGGGCGCGGGTGGTGTTGAATCCGGTGCCGCGCAGGGCGGAGTCGACGTCCTGGCCGAGCCCGTCCCTGGGCGTCCCGTTGTAGACCTGCACCCGGATCTGTTCCGGGGCCACATCGACGAGCGTCGCCCTGGGCTGCTTCGGCCGGTGCGGGGCGAGCGGCTTGTCCTCGCGCAGTGCCTGGAACATCTTCTTCGACTTCGCGGCGTCCCACTTCACCGTGGAGCCGATGCCCTTGACCGGGTAGCCCTTCTCCTCCAGGGGTACGGAGGCGAATTCGGACGAGGCCGGGGTGAAGCCGCGCATGGCCTTGCCGAGCACCAGCATCTGTTCCGTGCCGAAGCCCTTGTCGGCGCGGACCGACTCGAGCATCGACGCGGCGACCTGCTGGAACTTCATCGGGTTCATCAGCACACCGCTGCTGGTCGTCTGCTTGATCAGCGCGGCCATGAACCTCTGCTGGCGCTGCATCCTGCCCAGGTCGGCCGCCCCGTCGAGGTGCCGGGACCGTACGTACTGAAGGGCCTGCCCGCCGTCGAGCCTGTGGGTGCCGGCGGGCATGTCCAGTCCCGTGTAGGAGTCCTTGAGCGGCTTCGCGGTGCAGATCTCGACCCCGCCCAGGGTGTCGACCGTCTTCATGAAGCTGGTGAAGTCGACCTCCAGGTAGTGGTCGATCTTCACGCCCGTCATCTGCTCGACGGTCCGCACCGTGAGCTGGGGCCCGCCCTCGGCATAGGCGGCGTTCAGCTTCACCGGGTGCGGGGCGTGCTCCTTGCCGGTGGTGCCGTCGGTGTGGGCCGGGAGCTCGGCGTAGCTGTCGCGCGGCAGGCTGATGACACTGGCCCGCTGCTTGTCGGCCGAGAGATGGACGAGCATCAGGGTGTCGGTGCAGTGGCAGGGGGCGCCGCCCAGCCTGTACTTCTTCCTCTCCGCCGGGCTGATCCTGTCGCGGCCGTCGGTGCCGACGAGCAGGAAGTTCATGCCGTGACCGCCCTGGGGACGGTTCTTCATGTCCTTGAACGGGTCGACCCGGTCGATCCCCGTCTCCAGACCGCTCACGACCGCGTGGCCGATCCCGCCGGCGCCGAGCACCAGCACGGACAGCCCGGTGACGATCCGCATGCCCCACCGGGGCGGCGGCTTCCGCCCGCCGGCCCGGTTCCGTCGCGGGCCGTCGGATCCGGGCTGCCGTGCGGGTCTGCGCTGCGGGGGAGCGGTGCGGGGG
>NZ_MAPV01000248.1 GCF_001700505.1 Streptomyces mutomycini | reverse complement strand
AAGCAGTCTCCCCCGAGATCCCCGACTTCCCCCCGCCGCGCTCCTCCGAGTGCCCTTTCGCCCCCTCACCCGAAATGCGGGCGCTGTCCGCACACGGTCCGCTGACCCCGGTCCGCTCGTGGGGCGGCAGCACTCCCTGGGCCGTGACCGGGCACGCCGAACAGAAGGCACTGCTGTCCGACGCCCGTCTCAGCGTGGAGTTCACCAGGCCGGGCTTCCCCAGCCCCGTGGACCCGGCGCACGCCCATGCCGGCAGCACCGACCTGAGCTTCGTCGGCATGGACGACCCCGAGCACGCCCGGCTGCGCCGCATGGTCAGCGGCGCCTTCACCATCAAGAGGGTCGAGGCGATGCGCCCCCGCGTGCAGAAGATGGCCGACGACTTCGTCGACGCCCTGCTCGATGGCCCCAAACCGGCCGACCTCGTCCAGTCGCTCGCCCTGCCGATCCCCTCCCTGGTCATCTCCGAAATGCTCGGAGTCCCCTACGAGGACCACGAGTTCTTCCAGACCAACAGCAAGGCCATCGTCTCCGCCGTCGCCACCCCCCAGGAACGCCAGGCGGCCCACACCAACCTCGCCGCCTACCTCGACGAGCTCGTCGGCCGCAAGCTCGTGGAGCCCGGCGACGATCTCCTCTCCAGCCTCTGCGTACGGATCGAGAGCGGCGAGCTCACCCGCCGCCAGGCCGCCACCATGGGCGTGCTCCTCCTCCTGGGCGGACACGAGACGACCGCGAACATGATCAGCCTGGGCACACTCCTGCTCCTGCAGCACCCCGGGCAACTCGCCCTGATCCGCGACACGGACGACCCCGCCGTCGTCCGCGACGCCGTCGAGGAACTCCTGCGCTACCTCTCCATCGTCCACCTCGGCCGACGCCGTACCGCCCTGGAGGACATCGAGATCGCCGGGCACACCATCCGTGCCGGGGACGGCGTCATCCTCCTCGGTGAACTCGCCAACCGCGACCCCTCGGTCTTCCCCGAGCCGGACCGCCTCGACATCACCCGCGACGCCCGTCAGCACCAGGCGTTCGGCGCCGGCAGCCACCACTGCGTCGGCCAGCCCCTGGCCCGCATGGAACTCCAGGTCATCTATCCGACCCTCTTCCGCCGCATCCCCACCCTCCGGGCCGTCGAGGGCCTCGACGCGATTCCCTTCAAGTACGACGCCGTCATCTACGGCCTGCACGCCCTGCCCGTCACCTGGTGAGCACCACCGCACCGGCCGGACTCCGTGAACGCGGGTTCAGGGGGCTCGGGTCGGCGGTGCGGCGATGGCCGGCGGGGGTTCGGCATACGGGATCTGACGGCTCCGGCCGCCGGGGACCGCCCGGCCCTGCTGGTCCCGGAAGCGGACCGGGGCCATGCCGACGCGCCGGGTGAAGAGGCGGGAGAAGTACGCGGGGTCGTCGTAACCCACGCGGCGGGCCACGGCGGCGACGGGGAGCTCGGTGGCGGCGAGGAGTTCCTTGGCGCGGCCGAGGCGGATACCGAGGAGGTAGTCCTTGGGGCTGCATCCGGCTCCGCGGCGTACGGCGGTGCGCAGCTCGGCCGGGGTCATGCCGTGGCGGGAGGCGTGTTCGGCGACGGACAGTGGCTGGAAGGCGTCCCGGGCGAGTGCGCTGAGCACTGGGTCTCCGTCGGCTCCTACGTCGGCCCGGGCACGGCGCAGGGCGACCAGCAGTTCGTGTACGGCGGCCCCCGTCTCGACCTCCAGGAGGGAATTGCCGAGTCGGGCGGCACGGGTGATGCGGCCCACGGCGGCGCGGACGGACACGGTGTCGGCGAGGGGGACGACCGGGCGCTCGGGTTCGATGTAACCGAGTTCGGTGTACGCGGCGGTGGCGGGGCCGGTGAAGTCGACGAAGCTCTCGTCCCAACCGGTGGCGGGGTCGGGACCGTAGTGATGCGGAATGCCCGGCACGAGCCAGATCAGAGCGGGGGCGGTCACGGGGGTGCGTGCGCCGTCGGGGCAGCGGTACCAGCCGCTGCCCGCGCTGATGACGACGGCGACGTGGTGGTCGAGGGTACGGGGTCCCACGGCGGGCAGGGTGCCGTGCTGGAGGCCGACTCCGAGGCAGACCAGACCCAGCTTCCGGTGGGTGGGGCCGGGTGTGAAATAGCGCATCCAGGTGTGGTGCATCCGCTTCCGTTTCCTCCCTGCCCCATCCGTCGGCGTCCCGTTGCGTCCAAGCAGTACTGATCTTTGTCCATGGACGGGGTGGCCGCCAGGGGGTGAGGTGGGGTGGTGGCGGAACGAAAGGCGGGCAACCATGGCCGAGTTCACGGTGGGTCAGAAGGATTTCGAGCTGGACGGGCGGCCCGTAAGGCTGTTGTCGGGCGCTCTGCACTATTTCCGGGTGCACGAGGGTCAATGGGGGCACCGGCTGGCGATGCTGCGTGCCATGGGGCTGAACTGTGTGGAGACGTACGTCCCGTGGAACCTGCACGAGCCGGAGCAGGGGCGCGGTCGCGACGTGGAGGCGCTGGGGCGTTTCCTGGACGCCGCGGAAGCGGCGGGGCTGTGGGCGATCGTGCGGCCGGGGCCGTACATCTGTGCCGAGTGGGAGAACGGCGGTCTGCCGCACTGGCTGACAGGGCCGCTGGGCACCCGGGTGCGGACCCGCGATCCGGAGTACCTCGGGCACGTGGAACGGTGGTTCCGGCGGCTGCTGCCGCAGGTGGTGCGGCGCCAGATCGACCGCGGCGGGCCTGTGATCATGGTGCAGGTCGAGAACGAGTACGGCAGCTACGGCTCCGACCAGGTCTATCTGAGCCGCCTCGCGGAGATGCTGCGCGAGATCGGTGTGACGGTGCCGCTGTTCACGTCCGACGGGCCGGAGGACCACATGCTGACCGGCGGCTCGGTCCCGGGGATTCTGGCGACGGCGAATTTCGGTTCGGAAGCACGGGAGGGTCTCGGGACGCTGCGGCGGCACCGTCCGGACGGGCCGCTGATGTGCATGGAGTTCTGGTGCGGGTGGTTCGGGCACTGGGGTGCGGAGCCGGTGGTACGGGATCCGGCCGACGCGGCTGCGGCGTTGGAGGAGATCCTTCGGTGCGGCGCGTCCGTCAACATCTACATGGCACACGGTGGTACGAACTTCGGCGGCTGGTCGGGGGCGAACCGTTCCGGGGAACTGCACGACGGGGAGCTCGAGGCGACCGTGACGTCGTACGACTACGACGCCCCCATCGACGAATACGGCCGTCCCACGGAGAAGTTCTGGCTGTTCAGGGACATCCTCGCCCTTCATCAGGAGGAGGGTGCCCCACTTCCCGACGTGCCGGCTGCGCCCGCCGCCCTGACCGGTCCGGTGTGCGCGGAGCTCGTGGACTGGGCACCTCTGAGTGACGTCATGGACAACCTCGGCGGTCCGGAAGCCGAGTGGGTGATGCCGCCGACCTTCGAGGAGCTGGGGGTGGACCGGGGGCTGGTCCGCTACCGGGTGGACGTGCCGGGGCCACGTCAGCCGTATCCGCTGGGTGTGACCGGGCTGCGGGACCGGGCGGTGGTGTACGTCGACGGCGCGCGGGCGGGGGTGCTGGGCGGCGGCCCGGCCGAGGCCGGTTCGTACACCGGGCTGGACGAGCCGGTCTCCGGGCCGGCATCCGTGGAGCTGTGGGTGGAGTCGTTGGGGCGGATCAACTACGGGCCGCGTTTCGCGGAGCCGAAGGGGATCACGGGAGGTGTCCTGCACGAGCGGCAGTACCTGCACGGCGTACGGGCGCGGGGGCTGGCCCTGGACGCCTTCGAGGGCGCGGACGCGCTGGCAGAGGTTCCGTTCCGCTCTCCACAAGCGGGCGCGGCAGGTCTCTTCCGGGGAACCTTCGACGTGTGCGGCGCGGGTGACGCCGCGGTCGCCCTGCCGGGGTGGGAACGCGGCTTCGTGTGGGTGAACGGTTTCTGCCTGGGACGCTATTGGAACGTGGGACCCCAGCAGTCCCTGTACGTTCCCGGGCCCCTGCTCCGTGAAGGTGCGAACGAGGTGTGGGTCCTGGAACTGGAGCACTCGGGCGGCCGTCTGCTGACTCTCGGCTGAGGGGCGCGCACGGGGTGGACGAGGAGGCCGGCACAGGACCCGCCCGACTCGTCCACCCCGCGGTTCGTCCCACCGGCCCGTCACGCCTCGCGCACCTCGAAGGAGCCGAGGACGAACTCCGCAGTCTCGTCGTCACACGACGGCTCTCCGGGGTGGCGACTGCAGCCGGCATCCGCCGGCCGGCCGACTACGCGAGAAAGGGTGTGGAGCACGTACAGGGACGCTGCCACCAGAGGTGGCGGCGCCTGCCGCAGTCGAGTCCACGGTTGGCGGCAAACTGCCACCGGCCGGTCACGCGGACGTACGGTCCGGCCCTTCGCACGGGGATTCACACCGAGCGGAACCGGCGACCGCGTGACCTTCAAAGAGCGTGCCTCCCCCGCACGCCCGGGGCGTAGCCGACGGTGAGAACGTTCCGTCCACGAACCGCCCGGATGCAAGTAATGCTAGAAGTAATGCCTGCGTCCGCCGACCTTGCGACCACTCGCGCCGAGAAGCCACAGAACTGCACCGACCACTACGAGAACGCCACCGATCGTCGTCAGCAGGGAGACTCCGACCAGCAGGCCGATGATGAGCAGAATAGCGCCAAGGAGAATCATTTCAGTTCCGATCTCTACGAATATTCGATGGGTACAGGCCCCTCGTCACGACTGACAAGCACCACCCCTCGTACGCCTCCCGCACAACACGTGCCAGGTGAAAACCGGGCTGTCATGCCATCGGCGACTGTGGGGTTTCTGTCGTGCCACCTCCGTGTGCCCCGCTCCTGGCCGCCTAAGCGCGCCTGCCCCGCGGAATCACTTTTTCTTGTTCCTCTCCGCCTTCATCAGGCAGTTCCTCGTAGGTGTCGCACTCCCCGTCCTCGTCCTCCGCCGGCTCCCCGTCCTCGTCGTCGTACTCGTCGTCGGAGCCCTCGAGGCCCTCGTCACCTGTGCGGTACTCCTCGTTTGGGTGCCTCGAGCGGTGCGGAAAGTCCTGCCGAATGCACCCGGCGGTTCGTGGGTTCTGGCTACTCGAAATGTGCGCACCCTATTCCCGGCACCGTCCGCCGGATCGCGGGAGCGCGGGTTTCGGCGCTCGGCCCGGGCGCGAATGAACCGGGTGCCACCACCGGCGCCGAACGCTGCGGCCGCCCCTCTTCCGGTAGGATTCCCACTGCTGGGAAAGCACGACGAAGGCGAGGCCCGAATTGAACAGTCCGGCGATAGTGTCGAAAGAAGAATGGTTAGCGGCCCGGAAGGAACTACTGGAACGGGAGAAGCAGTTCGACCGGGCACGGGACGCGCTCAGCGCACAGCGCCGAGCCCTGCCGATGGTCGAGATCACTGAGCCGTACGTCTTCGACGGGCCGAACGGCACGTCCACCCTCGTCGACCTGTTCGACGGCCGCAGTCAACTCATCGTCTACCACTTCATGCTGGCACCCGACTGGGATGCCGGCTGTACCGGGTGTTCGCTCCTCGCCGACAACATCGGTCACTTGGCACATCTGCACGCGGCCCGGACGTCATTCGCCGCGGTCTCCCGCGCACCTCTTGCGAACATCTCGAAATTCCGTGAACGCATGGGGTGGACATTTCCCTGGTTCTCGTCCCACAAAACGTCGTTCAACTACGATTTCCACGTCACCATGGATGAACACGTGGCACCCGTTCTCTTCAACTTCCGCACGAAGGACGAGCTGCGGGAGGCCGGAATCGGTTCCTGGGCCCTGAGCGGCGAGCAGCACGGTCTGAGCGTCTTCCTCCGCGAGGGCGACCGAGTGTTCCACACCTACTCGACGTACTCGCGCGGCACCGATCTCCTCAACGGCACCTTCAATTACCTGGACCTGACCCCCCTCGGGCGCCAGGAGGGGGCCGGGATCATGAACTGGGTCCGCCACCACGACGACTACGACGACCGGACGGGCCGGGACGGCTGCGGCCACTGCGACACCTGACGCCGCCCGCCGGGGCCGCCAGGGACGATCCACCCGTCCTCGGCGGCCCTGGCATCACGACCGGCCCGGACGCAGTCGAAACAGCTGACCGTTCGCCTCGCCGTAGGGAGCGCAGCGCACAAGAGTGCGTCGTGCCGCCGGTTTCGGCAACACGACGCACCCGCATCCGGCCCGCTGCCGTCCGGTCTGCTGTGAAGCGCTACTGCGGTACTGGCGCCTCTCCGGATACGACGATGCCCGCCTCACGGAAGTCGTCCAAGGTCGAAGCGATCGTGTCGGGGGCGACGCCGACGGAGTAGTCCAGGCGTACGTGTGCGCGGAAACCGGCCTTCACTGCGTCCAGCGCGGTGGCGCGCACGCAGTGGTCAGTGGCGATTCCCACCACGTCGACGTCCTCCACTCCGCGGGCGCGCAGCCAGTCGGCCAGGGACGTGCCCTGCTCGTCGGCGCCTTCGAAGCCGCTCTTGGAGGAGCTGTGGGCGCCCTTGAAGAAGACGGCGTCGACCTTGCCCCCGGTGGCGGCGGGCGCGAAGTGCGGGTGGAACTCCCCGCCCTCGTCCCCGGCCACGCAGTGCACGGGGAAGCTGTCCTTGAAGTCCGGGTCCTCCGAGAAGTGACTTCCCGGGTCGATGTGGTGGTCACGGGTGGCCACGACGTACTGGTAGTCCCGGCCCGCGCTCTGCTCCACCAGGTCGGCGATCTTCGTCGCGATCTGCGCGCCGCCGGCGACGGGAACGCTGCCTCCTTCACAGAAATCGTTCTGCACATCTACGACGATCAAGCCTCGGCTCATTGACGAGCCCCCTTCACCAGCGTCTTGGAACAGCGGTCGGAACTACTGAGGAATCTCACGGCCCCGGGCACGGAACGCGGCGGCTCGGCGACCGCGGCGGCATCCTCCCGTGTTCTACCGGCCCCCACGTCACCGGCTCATTCACAACGACCGTCTCTCACCCGCCCGGACGCAGACGTTCACCGCAGGAACGATTCGCGGGCGTCCATCAGGCTCACGGCGTATGCGACGGGCGTGGTAGCGCGTGGAGTTGCCCACTACTTCGCCACCATCGTGCTGATCGTGGATGCGGCCGGTGTGTGACAGTCCGGGTCACCGCCCGACAGCCACTCCGGGAAGGGAGTGCAGGCTGGTGCCGGTTTCCTCGGACTGTCGGGCACCGGATCCTGATCCGGCACCTCCCGCCCCGACGCCGCAAGGTCACCCCAAGCCGTCACCTCCTCAGCTTCGTGATCACTCATTCGGGTTCCAGGTGACCAGTAACAGGGCTACGACCCCGGCGACGTGATCATGATGGTTCCACGTCGAGTCGGGGCTGTACGGCCGAGGACTGCATCCGTGCTGCGCCAAGGGCACCGGATGCAACGTCACAGTGTCTTCCCGAACAGTGGATGTGCATGGCCACACCCCCGGCTCACAGCCCAGCACAGGAGTTCTGGGCGGGAGCGAATGCAGGGAACTGGCTGTGCACCTGACCCCACACGAGCAAGAACGCCTGATGATCCACGTGGCGGGGGACGTCGCTGAGAAACGGCGGGCCCGCGGCGTGCGGCTGAACTACCCGGAAGCGATGGCGCTGTTGATCGTGCACGTCCTCGAAGGGGCCAGGGACGGCAGAAGCGTCGCCGAGCTCATGTCCTCCGGACGCAAGGTCCTGTCCCGGGAGGAAGTCATGGAGGGCGTCCCGGAGATGATCGAGAACGTGCAGGTTGAGGCGACGTTCCCCGACGGCACGAAGCTGGTCACGATCCACGGCCCGTTCCCCGAAGCAGGCGAGGACGAAGAGCCGGCCGTCTCGCCGGGACGGGTGGACTTCTCCCCCCGGAAGGGAGACGAGGTGGTCATCTTCAACGAACGCCACAGGCAGCTCGGCCAGGTCACGAAGCTGACCGTCGAAAACCCGACCGACCGCCCCATCCAGGTCGGCTCCCACTACCACTTCGCCGAAGCCAACGACGGGCTCACGTTCCCCCGCAGGAAAGCGTGGGGCCTGCGTCTGAACGTTCCCGCCGGCAGCTCCGTGCGTTTCGAACCCGGCATCACCGAAGAGGTCGAGCTCGTACCCATCGAGGGTGACCGCGTGGTGCACGGTCTGCGCGACAAGGTCCGGGGCCTGCCCGAGAAGGTCAGGGGATCGCTCGACAACGTCAAGGGTTCGTTCGACAAGGAGCAGGTGTGAATTCCATGGCACAGTGCCCGGACTGTTCGTGCTGCCACGACGAGCCGAAGCCCTCCGACCCACTGACCCGTGCCGCCTACGCGGACCGGTTCGGCCCGACGACTCGTGACTGTATCCGCCTCGCCGACACGGCGCTGCGGATCAAGATCGAGGACGACTGGTCGGGAGGCCCCGGGCGCAGCGGCAACGAGATGGTCTTCGGGGGCGGCAAGGTGATCCGCGAGTCGATGGGCCAGTCCGTCGTGCCGCGCAACCCGGGCAAGGCCCGACCCGGCAAGTCCGCGGCCACCGTCGGCGCGGTGCCTCCGGACACGGTCGTCACCGGCGTGGTGGTCCTGGACCACTGGGGCGTCGTCAAAGCGGATGTCGCCATCCGGGACGGGAACATCGTCGCGCTCGGCAAGGCGTACAACCCCGAGACGATGGACCCTCTGCACGAAGAGGGGGCCTGCCACAACGGCATCGGTCCCAGGCCCACCGACTTCGTCATCGGTCCGGACACCGAGGTCATCGCGGGCAAGGGCAGGATCCTCACCGCCGGCGGGATCGACACCCACGTCCACTTCATCTGCCCCGACCAGATCGACGAGGCACTCGCCTCCGGTGTCACCACGCTCATCGGCGGTGGTACGGGTCCGGCGGAGGGCAGCACGGCGACCACGGTCACCCCGGGCTCGTGGCACATCGACCGCATGTTTGAGGCGCTGGACGGTTTCCCGGTGAACATCGGGCTGCTCGGCAAGGGCGCAACCATGTCGACGGAGTCCATGCTGGACCAGGTGGACGCCGGTGTCATCGGACTGAAGATCCACGAGGACTGGGGCGCGACCCCCGCCGTCATCAACAAGTGCCTGGAGGTCTGCAAGGAGACCGGGGTGCAACTCGCGCTGCACGCCGACTCGTTGAACGAGGCGGGCTTCGTCCAGGACACCATCGACGCGATCGACGGCCGGTCCATCCACATCTTCCACGTCGAAGGTGCCGGCGGCGGCCACGCCCCGGACATGATCAAGATGGTGAGCGAGCCGAACGTGCTGCCCGCCTCCACCAACCCCACCCGGCCGCTGACCGTCAACACGGTCAAGGAGCACTTCGACATGGTGATGGTCTGTCATCACCTCAACCCGAAGGTCGAGGAGGACCTGGCCTTCGCGGACTCCCGGATTCGGCCCTCCACCATGGCCGCCGAGGACATCCTCCACGACCTCGGCGCCATCTCGATCATGTCCTCGGACGCCCAGGCCATGGGCCGCATCGGCGAAATGATCATGCGCACCTGGCAGACCGCACACGTCATGAAGGTCCGCCGCGGCTTCCTGGAGGAAGACCAGCCCAAGGACAAGCCGGAAGTCGAGCCGAAG
This sequence comes from Streptomyces mutomycini, assembly GCF_001700505.1. Taxonomy (GTDB): domain Bacteria; phylum Actinomycetota; class Actinomycetes; order Streptomycetales; family Streptomycetaceae; genus Streptomyces; species Streptomyces mutomycini. The sequence continues at coordinate 6,377 of NZ_MAPV01000248.1, read as the reverse complement.
GACAGGAAGGCCAAGACTCCGGCAGACACGACCCCGGAGGCCGAGCCGCCCTTGGCCGACAACCGGCGCGCCCGCCGGTACGTCGCGAAGTACACCATCAACCCGGCCCTCGCCCAGGGCATCGACACCGTCGTCGGGTCGGTGGAGACCGGGAAGCTGGCCGACCTGGTGCTGTGGGAGCCGAAGTTCTTCGGCGTCAAGCCGCACATGGTCATCAAGGGCGGGCAGATCGCGTACGCGCAGGTAGGGGACGCCAACGCGTCGATCCCCACCCCTCAGCCGGTACTTCCCCGCCCGATGTGGGGAGCCACCGGCCTGGCACCTGGCGCCCTCTCCTACAACTTCGTCACCGAGCGGGCCGTCAAGAACGGGGTAGCTGAGGGCCGCAAGCTGAACAAGCGGTTCAGGGCCATCACGGACACCCGCCCCGTCAAGAAGGCCGACATGAAGGAGAACAGCGCCACACCCGCCGTCCGGATCGATCCCGACACCTACGAGGTCATCGTCGGAGGGGCGAAAGTGACCGACGTGACGACGTTCGTCGACGGTCACATCGTCGACCGCGCCTACGTCTCCGAACTCCCCATGGCCCAGCGCTACTTCCTCTTCTGAGGCCGTCGGAAGCACGGAAGCCGAACCGTCATCAAGCAGAGGAATGAGAATGAACCGTGCCGCGCTGCTCGTGCTGGCTGACGGGAGGTTCCCCGCCGGAGGTCACGCCCACTCGGGCGGGGCCGAACCGGCGGTCGCGGCCGGCCGGATCAGGGACGCCGAGTCCCTGGAGAACTTCTGCCGGGGCCGGTTGCACACTGCCGGGCTGGTCGCGGCCGCGCTGGCCGCCGCGGCCGCCGCCGGGCACGATCCACTGGCCTTGGACAGAGCCGCCGACGCCCGTACCCCGGTGGCGGCCCTGCGGGACACCGCCCGGAAGCTGGGCCGGCAGATGATGCGGGCGGCGCGCGCCACATGGCCCTCTGCCGAACTCGACGCGCTCGCCACGGCGCGGCCCAGGGGCGCACACCAGCCGGTGGTGCTGGGTGTGGCCGCCAGGTCGGCCGGACTCGAACCGTTGGACGCCGCCTATGCGGCGGTGTACGAAACCGTCAGCGGGCCGGCCACAGCGACGGTGCGACTGCTCAGCCTGGATCCGTTCGACGCCACTACGGTGCTCGCCCGCCTCGTCCCGGAGCTCGACCGCGTCGCTGAGACCGCCACAGCCACAGCTCGGCGCGTCGCCGAAGAGGGAATCGACGTGCTGCCTGCGGCCTCCGCGCCGCTGCTGGACATCAGCGCCCAGCAGCACGCCACACGGCCGGCCCGCCTTTTCGCCTCCTGATCACCCACCACGAGAAACACGCAAGGAAACGCATGCACCTCGGCCACGACCTCGACGAGAAGTTCCCCCACCGGCACACCTACAGCGCCCCTGCCACCGAGCGCCCCGACGGCAGCCGCCGCGCCCTGCGTATCGGGCTCGGCGGCCCCGTGGGCTCGGGAAAGACCGCCACCGTCGCAGCCCTGTGCCGGGCACTGCGCACCGAAGTGTCCATCGCCGTGGTCACCAACGACATCTACACGCGCGAGGACGCCGACTTCCTGCTCCGGGAAGCGGTCCTGCCGCCCGAGCGGATCAAGGCCGTCGAAACGGGGGCCTGCCCGCACACCGCCATCCGCGACGACATCTCCGCCAACCTCGAAGCCGTCGAGGACCTGGAGGAGATGTCCGGCTCCCTCGACCTGATCCTGGTGGAATCCGGCGGCGACAACCTCACCGCCACCTTCTCCAAGGGACTGGTGGACAACCAGATCTTCATCATCGACGTGGCCGGCGGCGACGACATCCCCCGCAAGGGCGGACCCGGCGTCGCCACTGCCGACCTCCTCGTCGTCAACAAGACCGACCTCGCCCCCTACGTCGGTTCCGACGTGGACGCCATGGCCCACGACGCCAGGGCCCAGCGCGGTGACCTCCCGGTCGCCTTCACCTCCCTCAAGGAGGAAGGCGGCATCAAACCGGTCGCCGACTGGGTCCGCGAACGCCTCACCGACTGGTCCGCAGGCCCCGCATGAGCCCCACCACCGCGCCTGCCCCGCCGATCGGCCGTAATACAGCAGCCATGGGCGTACGGGCCACCGCCCGTGTCACCGCGGCCGCCAGGGCCGGCGCCACCGTCCTGCCCGTCCTGGACGGCGACGGCCCCTTCGAATTCCGGCGTCTGCGCTCCCGGGGCACCGAGGCGCGGGTGTGCGTCGTCGGAGCCATGAGCGCCCCCCTCGGCGGCGACCGCCTGCGCATCGAAGCCACCGCCCGGCAGGGCGCCTCCCTGCACATCACTTCCGCAGCTGCGACTCTCGCCCTGAGAGGTCCCACCGCCGCGCACGCCACCTACGACGTGCACCTGACCGTGGCGGAACACGCGGAACTCCGCTGGCTGCCCAAGCCGTTGATCAGCGCGGCAGGCAGCAATCTACGGCAGACCTGGACCATCGACCTCGCCCCCACCGCGCGGCTCGTCCTGCGCGAAGAGCAGGTACTCGGGCGCATGGGCGAACCACCCGGTCATGTGGCAACCCGGCTCACCGTCCGTCGCGGCGGCCACGTGCTCCTTGACCAAGAAGCGGACTACGGGCCGGGGGCACCCGGATGGGACACCCCGGCTGTTCTCGGCCACCATCGAACGACCGGCCAAATCCTCCTCGTCGACCCGGACTTCGACGAGAACCCACGTGAGCCCCAGGTCCTCACCGAATCCCCGGAGGACGGTCAAGCGGTTCTCACCCCCCTCGCCGGGCCAGCCACACTCATCACTGCCCTCGCCCCGGACGGCCTCCGCCTGCGCCACATCCTCAATGCTGCCTACTCCACCAGCGCTGACGGGTCAAACCGTGCAAGGAAGTAGGACAGGCCACCGCGCCCCGCGCCGCGCTGCGCGAGGCATGCGGACTTGCCCGAGCGAGGCGCACCTGCCGACAATCGGCCGCATGCTCGACCATGCGCCTCACCCGCCCCCGGTGTCCAGCTAACGGCGGCTCCTACCCCATGAACGACTCCAGCAGCCGCCGTAAAAGCTGGACGCTACGAGGCCGGGCGCGCTGGATCAGCCGAATCGGAACGGGCTGCCCGTCCCGTCCCGGTCCGGACCGGGACCCGGAGCCGCGCTGCCGACCAGCCCCACCGGGACCCCGAGCCCTCTTGTGCTCCTCTCGTCCCACGGGTAGCGGCGGCCGGTGTGCTGTGGGTCACGTTCGCGCGCGGCGGGGTGTGCCCCTGCTGTGAAGGTCGGGCATTCTCTCTCGGCGGCCGTGCGAAGGAGTACGGCCCGGTGACCGGCTGGGGGAGAGATGTCGCGACACGCGGACAGGGAGCAGGAGCGGGGAACGGACCGCGGGCGAGGCGTGATCGAAGGGGCGTTCGCGCTCCTGGAGGCGTTGCGCAGGTGTGGCGGGGAGGCAGGGCTCACCGAGATCGCCGCGGCCTGCGCCCTGCCCAAGGGGAGCGCGCACCGGCTGCTGGAGCAGTTGCTGCTGGTGGGCGCGGTGGAGCGGCGGGGCAGCCGCTACCGCGTCGGCTCGCAGCTCTACCGTCTCGGGCAGGCGTGGGAGCCGCACCCGGGCTTACGGGTGTCGGCCCGTCACCCACTGCACCGGCTGCGGGCGGCCACCGGGGCGAGCGCCCTGCTGACCGTCCTGCATGACGGGCGGGCGCTCACCGTGGCATCCGTGCCGGGCGAGGTGGAGCCGCTGGTGCCGGTGCGGAACGGGATGAGCTTCCTGCTGGACACGGCGGCCGGCCAGGTGTTGAGCGATCGGGGCCGGGCCGGTTCCGGGGGCCGGCTGCCGGGGGCGGTGCTGGAGTGCGCGGAGGTGATGGACGGGGTGTGCTGCGCGGCGCTGCCGGTGCGGGGACGCGACGACCGGACCGTCGCCGCGATCGCCGTCATGACGTTGTCCGCGCAGGGGCTGCAGCGGGCGGCCCAGGAGGCGGCGCGGGCGGCCGCGGCCGTCACCGCGGCACTCGTCCGGGCCGGCGCCTCGCCCCGTCTGCCTCCCGTCCTGCACTATTGACGCATCGTCAGGCATGGCGCTCTTGACGTGCCCGGCCCTTCTCCGCGCGCCGGTTCCGCTCAGTGGAACGCGCGTAGAACGGCGGACAGCGGTCCGGCAGTCTGTTCTTTGAGCCGGTCGGGGGACCGGCGAAAACCTGAGACTACGGGGGACAAGATGACCGTCCGACGACTGACCACCTTCGCCCTGGCGGGCGCGCTGGGCCTCACCTCGCTGGTGGGCGCCGCCGGCGCCGCGCAGGCCGATCCGGTCGACTACGTGCAGATCCAGCTCGTCGACCTGCACTGCGGCGACGAGAGCGAGGGCGACCACGACGAGGCCTACCTCAACATCGCGGCGAACGGCGGCAAGGCCGTGAAGCTCTGGCCCGCCAACGCGTCGTACCAGACCATGGGCACCGGCTACCGCCGCGCCCTGGACGAGAGCAACGGCAACGCGCTGCTGGTCCTCGGCAAGACCGAGTCCCGCACGCTCTCGCTGTGGGACTACGACAGCACCAGCAGCGACGACCGGCTCGGCTCGGTGACCGTCACGGGCAACGAGGTCGGCGCGGAGACGCAGTACCGGGTGCTGGAAGGCTCCGGCGGCGTTTACACCATCGCCTACCGGGTCGTCGACATCTGATCCGCCGTTCCGGCCGGGCCCGACCGGTCCGGCCGGACCGCGGCAGGAGCAACGACGCAGTACCGCCCGGCGGGGACCGCACCGCCGGCCGCACAAGTGACCACAGGAAACCTCCGCGGAGGGAACGCGCCGCCCAGAGCCACGGAGAACCGGTCCGTCACCTCCTCCAGCGCCTCGGCGGTGCCCGGCGCTACCCGCAGCGTACCGTCCTCGCCCACGGTGAGGTCCTTGTTCGAGGGTGAACCAGCTCCAGTTCCCCCAGGGTCCGAAAGAGCCCGGGCTTGGGGGAGCTGGGTACGTCCCCTCCTGAACGAGGCGGCCCTGCTCGAGGACGAGGATCCGGTCGGCCACGGCGACGTCGGCGAGCCGGTGCGTGATCAGAAGGACGGCCCGGTCCTTGGCGAGATCCCGCCGGCCGGTGGAAACATGGTGCTCTGCCCCGGCATCGAGGGCGGCCGTGGGCTCATCCAGCACCGACATCCAGGCGCCGATTCAACAACGTTCGCAACCGTCGTAGGCAGCCCGCCGCCGTCTGTCCTTAACGGCGGCTCCTACCCCCTGAACGACTCCAGCAGCCGCCGTAAAGGACACACCGTAGCGGTCGCTCCAGAGCCGTCGGCAAGTTTCTGAGGTCCCCGAGCACGTAGCTGTCCGCGCTGGCGAGTACGGCGACATTCTGCGCATCACGCACACGGCGAGGATGGGGAACTGTCCAGCGGCAAGGGAGACCGGTGGCTCCGAGGCCGGCTGGCGAAGCAGACAAATTCGGCGTCTCCGCCCGTGCAGCAGCAGACGCACACCACATCGGCGAGATACTGGTCCGCGCCTACGCTCAAGCCGGCACCGCCCCCGCCGCTCAGACATCCTCAACTTCCTGGATGATTTGCTCCTCAACGGGGCACAGGGGCTGACCGAAGCAGTCGACAGCGCCGGCCGCCGATGAGTCGGACACACACGGCTCAGCCCCAACCCGAGACCTACGCATTACGAGTTGTCTGATCTTGGTCCAGGAGCGTCCGGTAATCCACCGTACGGCGTTCACCCTTGGTCAACGGGCTTGGTAGCTCCGTCCGGTCAGTGCCCGCCGGGCTGAAGTCCCCCCGGCTGGAACCCTGCGTCGCGAGCGAGTAGGGCGGCCTGGACTCGGTTGTCGCAGTCGAGCTTGGTGAGGATGCGGCTGACGTACGTCTTCACCGTGGCCTCGCTCATATGCAGCCGCCGCCCCGCGTCCGCGTTGGAGAGCCCCTCCCCGAGCAGCGCCAACACCTCGCGCTCCCGGGTGGTGAGCCCGTCGAGCCGGCGCCGCGCGGCCTCCCCGCGCGTGGTGGCCCCGGTGGCGGAGAGCGCGTCCGCCACATGCCGAGTGGCCGCGGGTGAGAGATACGCGTTGCCCGCCGCCGCGGCCCGCACCGCCTGGATCAGCTCGCCGGGCGCGGAGTCCTTCAGCAGGAACCCCGCACCGCCGTGGCCTAGCGTCCGCAGTACGTTGTCCCGCTCGCCGAAGGTGGTGAGGATCAGGACCCGTACCTTCGGCGTGGCGCGGCCGAGCTCGACCAGCGCCGTCAGCCCGTCCATCACCGGCATCTGAATGTCCAGCAGCGCCACGTCGACCCCGCCGCCCCGGGCCTTCTCCACCGCCTCGCGGCCGTCCCCGGCCTCGGCGACCACGTCGATGTCGTCGGCCGAGG
>NZ_MAPV01000247.1 GCF_001700505.1 Streptomyces mutomycini | reverse complement strand
GCCCCGAACCGGCCCGCCCCGCCCGCCGCCAGAACGACGAGAGTCCGCCGCCATGTACGAGTTGTCCCGGGTCCGCCTCTACTCCATCGGGCCCGCCGGTGCGCGCTACGCCGACACCGTGCTCGACCTGCGCGGAGTCGGCAAACCCGTGCCCAGGCCCGCGCCGGCCCAGGCGGAGTTCTTCGAGGACGAGCCGGTCGGCCCCCCGCGCCGCCCGGCGCCCGCCGGTGTGCTGTTCCTGGAGAACGGCGGCGGCAAGTCGGTCCTGCTCAAGCTGATCTTCTCGGTGATGCTGCCCGGCCACCGCAACACCCTGGGCGGCGCCAGCTCCGGCGTGCTGCGCAAGTTCCTGCTCGCCGACGACTGCGGACACGTCGCCCTGGAGTGGCAGCACACCCTCACCGGTGAATGCGTCGTCGTCGGCAAGGTCAGCGAATGGCGTGGCCGCCAGGTCTCCAACGACCCCCGCAAGTTCGCCGAGGCCTGGTACTCCTTCCGCCCCGGGCCCGGTCTCAGCCTCGACAGCCTTCCCGTCGCCGAGGCGACGACCGTGGGCCGACCCGTCGAAGGCGTCTCGGGCGCCCGGGGCCGACGGCGCACCATGAAGGGCTTCCGCGACGCCCTCGCGGACGCCGGCAAGTTCTACCCGCACCTCGATGTGTACTGGGAAGAGATCCACGACCGCTGGAACGAACACCTCGGTGACCTCGGACTCGACCCCGAACTCTTCCGCTACCAGCGGGAGATGAACGCCGACGAGGGCGAGGCCGCCGGCCTCTTCGCCGTCAAGAAGGACTCCGACTTCACCGACCTGCTGCTGCGGGCCGTCACCGACACCCGCGACACGGACGGCCTCGCCGACCTCGTCAGCGGCTTCGGCAACAAGCTCGGCCGCCGCGCCGAGCTCACGGCGGAACGAGACTTCACCGCCGGTTCCGTCGACCTGCTCGGCCGGATCGTCGAAGCGACCACGACAAGGGCCCGCAGCCGCGACGTCCACGCAGGTGCCGAGCGGCGCACCCGCACGCTCGCCCGCAGGCTCTCGGGCCGGGCCGTCGAGGAGCGCGGCAGGACCGGTGAGCTCGCCCAGCAGGTCACGGCCGCCGCCCACACCGTCACCGAGGCCGAAGCCACCCGTGGAAACCGGGACCTGATCGCTGCCGAACTCGCCTACCGGCACGCCTCCCTGGCCCTGGCCGCCGCAGAGAAGAGCGCGGCGGCCCAGCGCCGCGAGCTGGTCGAAGCACGCACCCTGCACTCCGCCTGGCAGGCCGCCGAAGCGGTCCTGCGCCACCGGGCCGCCGCCGACCGCTCGGCCCGCGTCGCCGTCGCCATCCGGGAGGCCGAGCGGGACGCGGCCCCCGCCCTCGCCGCACGCGCCACGGCAGCCGCCGACCTCGTACGCGCCCTGCACACCGCTGCCGAGGCCGGGGAGAGGGTGGCCGACGAGGAGGAGGAGCGCTCGGCGACCCTTCAGTCCACCGGGGAGACGGCGCACCGGGACGCCACCACCGCGGCCACCGAGGCCCAGCGCGCCCGGAGCGAGGCCGGCCACCTGCGCCAGCGCCTCGCCGAGGTCGAACAGGAGACCGCCGAGGCCGTACGGGCGGGCTGGCTCGACGACACCGCGCCGGACGCCGACCCGGCCCGCGCGGCCCTCGCCGCGAACGACGCCGAGAAGGCCGCGGTCGCCGCCTGGGACACCGCACGGGAGGCCGCCCGGACCACCGCCGACCAGGCCAGGGAAGCCGCGGCGGTGGAGAGCCGCACCGAGCTCGCCGCGGCCCGCGCCGCTGACGGCGCGCAGGCCGCCGAGCAGTCCTACGAGGCCGAGCGCAGGGCCGCCGAGTCGATCGCCGCCGACCATCGCCTCGCCGACCTGCTGGGCCTCCCCACGGCAGCCGGAGCAGGCGTCCCCCGCCCCCGTCGAGCCGGCACCGGAACGGACGGGACCGGCGACACCGCGCACGAACCGGTCGCCGGGGACGCGCAGTCGCTCACCGCCGAGGACTTCGACAACAGCGCCGACGAGCTGCGTGAGCTACTCGACCAGGGCGTCGCCGCCGCCGAACGCAGGCTCTTCGACCTGCGCACCGCCGCCGCCGACGACTCCCGCATCCTCGGCGCCCTCGGGGACGGCGGACTGCTGCCCCCGGGTCCCGATGTCCTCGCCACCGTCGAATACCTCGGTGAACACGGCATCCCCGCCCTGCCCGGCTGGCGCTACCTCGCCCAGGCGGTGGACCCCGCCGACCACGCGGCGGTCCTGGCCGCACGGCCCGAACTCGTCGACGGTGTCGTCATCACCGACCCGGACGCGCACACCCGCGCCCGTGAGGTCCTGGCCGCCGCCGCCCTGCTGCCCCGGTCGGCCGTGGCCGTCGGCACCACCGCGGCCCTCCTCGCCCCCGTACCGGCGCCGGGCGGCGCGGACGCCGAGGACGTGTTCCTCGTCCCGCCGAACCCCGCGATGCACGACGAACACGCCGCCGACGAGGAGCGCCAGGCACTCAGGGCACGTGCCGCTGCGCGCGACGAGGACATCAGGTCACTCGCGGCCCGGCTCACCGCCGACCGCTCCCTCGCCGCCCGGATCGGCTCCTGGCGCGCCGACTGCCCGCCCGGGATGCTCGCCGAGCTCGGCGAGGCCGCCCGTACCGCCCGCGCCGCCGCGGAGACGGCGGAGGCCGCACTCGCCGAGGCCCGTACGGTGCGCGCGGAGGCCGACGAAGCCGCCGCCGACGCCGCGCGCGTCCGCGACGAACGGCAGGAAGCGGCGCAGCGCGCCCGCCGTGCGGCGGACGCGCTCGCCGGACTCGCCCACCGCCTCCGTGACCGGGCGGGCTGGCAGGCGCGGCTGCGTGAACTCACCGACGAGGCCGCCGAGTCCGAGGCACGCGCCACGGCATACCTGGAGCGGGCACGCGCCGCCGACGAGGACCGCAGGGCCGCCCAGCGCGCCGCGGACGACGCCCACCGCACCGCCCGTGCCCTGCGCGCCGAACGCGCCGAGATCGCGGGAGCCCCGGAAACGCTTCCGGAGCCAGGCCCTTCCACCGCACGCACCTCCCTGCCCGCCCTGCGCGAGGCGTACCGGGCGGCTTCCCAGCTGTACGAGAAGGTCGGCGTCGGCGCCGACCTGCGCGCCGAGCAGGCGCGTGCCGAAAGCGACGAGAGCGCCGCCCTGGCCGAACTCGACCGCCTCACCAACAAGGTCCGCACCCGCGCCGCCCAGCTCCTCGAAGGCACCGACGGAGCCGACGGGCCCTCCCGTCAGGCGGCCGCCGCCCGCGCCGAGTCCCAAGTCCAGCTCCTGGAGACCCGGGCGTCCACAGCGAGCGAGCAGATCGGCCGGCTGCGCGGCGAAGCCGAACGCCTCGCCCCCGAGGACGAGGCGCCCCACCACACCGAACTCCCCGCCGACCTGGTCCCGGCCGACGCCGGCCAGGCCCAGACCATGCTCCGTACCGCCACCTCCCGACTGGCCGACGCCACCGGGGAGCTGGACACCGCGCGCGCCGCCCACGCCGAGCTGCTGCGCGCCCACCGCACCGCCGAGGAGTCCGCGGGCGGCTTCGACGAGACCGCCGCTCTCCTGCGCGACCTGCTAAGGGAACACGGCACGGAGGACGAGGCCGACGCCCCCGACCCGTACCGGGGCACCCTGGAGGAGGCCAGGCAGTCCGCCGCCGAGGCACGCCGCTCGCTGCGCGGCTGCGCCACCGACCTGTCGGCCGCGGAGGGCTCCGTGAGGGAGGCCGGCGACGCCCTCGTACGGCACGCCAACGCCACCCGCTACGAGCAGGTCCGTACCCCGGCCCGGCAGCAGATCCGGGAACTCCCGGCGGCTGCCCTGCCCGACCACGCCGAGAAATGGGCTGCGGCCTTCGCCCCCAGGCTGCGCGTACTCACCGACGAGCTCGCCCAGCTGGAGCGCAACCGCGACTCCATCGTCGACCGGCTCCGCGGCCTCGTGGAGTCGGCCCTGACGACACTCCGCTCCGCGCAGCGGCTCTCCCGGCTCCCCGAGGGACTGGGGGAGTGGTCCGGTCAGGAGTTCCTCCGGATCCGCTTCGAGGAACCCGACCAGGCCACGCTCACCGAGAGGCTCGGCGAGGTCATCGACGAGGCCACGCACGCGGCCCTGAAGAAGAACTCCGATCTGCGCAGGGACGGCATGTCCCTCCTGCTGCGCGGTGTACAGGCGGCGCTTCAGCCCAAGGGCATCGCCGTGGAGATCCTCAAACCGGACGCGGTGCTCCGCGCCGAGCGGGTACCGGTCGGACAGATGGGCGACGTCTTCTCGGGCGGCCAGCTGCTCACCGCCGCGATCGCGCTGTACTGCACGATGGCGGCACTGCGCAGCAACGACAGGGGCCGCGACCGGCACCGTCACGCGGGCACGCTCTTCCTCGACAACCCCATCGGACGTGCCAACGCCACGTATCTGCTGGAGCTCCAGCGCGCGGTCTCCGACGCGCTGGGGGTCCAGCTGCTGTACACCACCGGGCTGTTCGACACCACGGCGCTCGCCGAGTTCCCGCTCGTCATCCGCCTCCGCAACGACGCGGACCTGCGGGCGGGGCTGAAGTACATCAGCGTGGAGGAGCACCTCAGGCCGGGGCTGCCTCAGCAGGACCCCGAGGGCGAGACCGTCCACGGCGAGATCACCGCTACCCGCATGTTCAAGCGGTCCGGCGATCTGCCCGGTACCGCCGGCGGTCCGGCGGTACCGGAGATGCGCACGGAGATGACGGATACGACCGCGGGGCCGGCACAGACCTCGGACAATCGATAGGGGGCGGGATACAGAAGCGCCGGGGCGCAGGCGGTCAGGCCCGCGAGAGCCGGCCTTCGCCCCGGCGCCGTATCCGGGATTCCCCGCGTGCCGTGGACCGGGCGGCGCGCCTTGCGGCCCGCCGCTCCCGCCGCATGCGGCGCGCCGTGCTGCTCGGTACGGACACCACGCCGTGGCGCTGGTTCCACACCTGCCGCGTCACCCAGACGTCCAGCACCGACCACGTCGCCACCACCGTGCCCGCCACGCCGCTCAGCACCATCGGGAAGGCGAGCCAGGACCCGGCCAGCGTGCACAGGAAGGCCACCACGGCCTGAATCATGGTCAGCGACATGATGATGACGGCGCGCACGGCGGCAGTCCGCACCGGGTCCGGCATCCTCCGCCGTATCGCCGGTTCCTCCACCCAGAGCTGCCGCGGAATCCGGGCGCCGGCCGCCGATGCGCCCGCCGGTGACGCATCGGACGCTGTCGCACCCGCCGGTGACGCACCGGCGGCCCACGATGCCGCCGCGCCCCGGCGCTCATTCGTGTCCAAGGACCTCAACTCCCCACCACTGTCCGACTCAAGGGTGGCTGCCCGGCCTGCGCCCGTTCTACGCGGACGGAGCCGCCTGCCTGGCGCACGTACCCCCGTGAGGTTCTTCTGCCCCGTACATGTGGACGAACGCCAGGTCGCGAAGATTCCCGCCCGAGGGTCTCAACCGGCCCCGAAAGGTCGCGGAACGGCAAGTTCCAGCCAACTGCCCTGTGTGGATGCATCGCGTTCGGCCAGGGGCCCTCTGTCGCTTTCGCGAAATTCATCGCCGGGAATACCAGGACAACTGGTGAGCAAGTCAGGCCGGAGCGGCCGGAATTCGTCCGGACACGTCTTCGAGTTACCGGTAAGTCAGTAGTAGGCTCGCGCCGTTTGCTGAGGGAACTCCGGCCGACGTCCGGTAAACCCCGCAGCAACACCCGAACGATCAGAATGGCCGGGCGACCGGAACGACCGGAACACCGGCACAACCACCCCCGCGATGCGGGGCCGAGCTGGGGGAGGCCATGCGCTTTCGCGGGAAGTCCATCCGCAGGAAGATCGTGGCGTTGCTCCTGGTGCCGCTCGCCTCCCTCACCGGTCTGTGGGTGTTCGCCACCTACCACACCGGCCGTGAGGCAGACGAACTGATGGGCGCGAGCGCCATCGTGGAGCAGGTCGGCCATCCCCTGGAAGACACCATCCGCGCCGTCCAGGGCGAACGCCGCCAGACCCTCGTCTTCCTCGCCGACCCCCGGGCCTCGGACGCCCTTCCCCTGCTGCGCCGCCAGCGTGCCGCTACCGACCGGGTCGTGGCCGAAGTCAGGGAGAGCGCGAAGAGCAAGGACGTCCGGGAAAAGCTCAGCCCCGAGTCGGAGGCCCTGCTCGACTCCATCCTCAACGAGGTCGACGGCCTGGACGCGCTGCGCGGGTCCGTCGAGAAGCGCACTGTCGACCGGACCAGGGCCCTCGGCTTCTACAACGGTCTCGTCGACCCGTGTTACCGCTTCCTGAACGGTCTCCACACGATGGAGAACGTATCGATGGACAAGCAGGTCCGGGCCCTCGTCGGTATCTCCCGGGCCCGCGAAATGCTCTCGCGCGAGGATGCCCTGATCGCGTCGGGCCTCATCGCGGGACGGCTCGGGGCCCCCGAACTCCGCGTCGTCTCCGACCTCGCCGCCAGCCGCAAGCTCCTGTACGAGGTCAACCTCGAGCTCCTGCCGGAGAGCGAGCGCGGGCGCATGGAGCAGTACTGGCGCAGCCCCGAGACCGAGCCCCTGCGCGCGGCCGAGCAGAAGCTCATCGCCGCCGGTCCGATCACGAAGCCGGGCACCGTGGACGCCGCACGGTGGGAGGAAGTGGCGCCGCCCGTCCTGGAGCGCCTGGCCAACGACAGCACCGAGATGTCCAACCGCTTCCAGGACCGCGCGGAACCCGCCGGCTACCGCGTCCTGATCCAGGCGGGTGTCGCAGGCGTCCTGGGATTCGTCGCCCTGCTGGTGTCCGTCTTCGTCTCCGTACGCGTGGGCCGCGAACTCATCCGCGACCTTTCCCGGCTGCGCAAGGACGCCCACGAGGTGTCCGGGGTCCGGCTGCCGAGCGTGATGCGCCGACTGGCAGCGGGGGAGCAGGTCGACGTGGAGACCGAAGCGCCTGCCCTCAGTTACGAGCGCGACGAGATCGGCCAGGTGGGACAGGCCCTCAACACCCTGCAGCGGGCCGCGGTCGAGGCCGCCGTCAAACAGGCGGACATGCGACGCGGCGTCTCCGAGGTCTTCGTCAACCTCGCGCGCCGCAACCAGGTGCTCCTGCACCGTCAGCTGACGCTCCTGGACACCATGGAACGGCGCACGGAGAACAGCGACGAGCTCGCGGACCTCTTCCGCCTCGACCACCTCACCACCCGCATGCGCCGCCACGCGGAGGGCCTGGTGATCCTGTCCGGGGCGGCCCCGTCCCGGCAGTGGCGCAAGCCGATCCAGCTGATGGACGTGGTGCGGGCGGCGGTCGCCGAAGTGGAGGACTACGAGCGGATCGAGGTCCGGCGGCTGCCCCGCATCGGGGTGGGCGGCCCGGCCGTCGCCGACCTCACCCACCTGATCGCGGAGCTGCTGGAGAACGCCACGGTGTTCTCGCCCCCGCACACCGCGGTCCAGGTACACGGCGAACGCGTGGCCAACGGCTTCACCCTGGAGATCCACGACCGTGGGCTCGGCATGGCTCCGGAAGTCCTCCTGGACGCCAACCTGAGGCTCGCCGAGACACCCGAGTTCGAGCTCTCCGACACCGACCGGCTCGGTCTCTTCGTCGTCAGCCGGCTCGCCCAGAGGCAGAACGTCAGGGTGTCTCTGCAGACCTCACCGTACGGAGGGACCACCGCGGTCGTCTTCATCCCGGCGCAGCTGCTCACCGACGCCCCCGAGACCCACGGCACCGGCTTCCGCCTCGACCGCCGTGCCGAGAAGGCGATAGGCAGCGGCCGGCCCGGCAGCGACAAGGCCCGCAGGGACGGAGTGGCGGACACGCACATCCCGGGCAGGCCGTCCGGGCTCGCCCCGGTGCCCACGGGCCTCACCGACCCGTCCGTACTGGACGGCCCCGTCGAACTCGAAGGCCCGGTCGGCACACTCGGGTTCACCGACCCTGCACTGGACCGGGAACTCGATCCGGCGCTCGCCCCCGTCCTCGACGGCGTGTCCGATCTCGAGGACACCGAGAGCGAGCGCGGCGGCATCTTCCGCGCACGCGATCTGCGCAGGCAGGACGACCGGGAGCAGCACCAGCAGGCCTTCGACGCGTCGGACGGCCGCTCCGCGGACGTCCGGCCGATGCGGCCCGCAGGGCCCGTCCCGCTGCCGCGCCGCAAGACGCCGACACTCGTCGCCGACCACGGCCGACGGATCGGGGACGGGGGCCGTTCCCGTCCCGGCACGCCCGGCGGCTTCTCCTCCGCCCCCGGCTCCGATGCGGCCACCGAGGATTCCCGCTCCGGCCCGCACCCGGCAGCTGAGGCCCCGGCGCGGCGGGGGCCCGCGTCCCGCCCGGCGGCGCCGGACACGGTGGGCGGCCTCCCGCGCAGGGTCCGGCAGGCCAGCCTCGCCCCACAGCTCCGGGAGGACTCCGCAGGGCGGCCTTCCGGCCACGCCCCCGCGGCCACCGACGACGACCTCGAACGTGACGCGGAAGAAGTACGCAATCGCATGGCTTCGCTTCAACGCGGCTGGCAGCGCGGCCGTCGGCAGAACGCCGAGGACGTGACCGGCCCCGGCGAGACAGCACCAGGAACCACTCCGGGAGGGGACGGCCGATGACCGCACCGAACGCCGCAGCACACAACTCCACACGTCAGGGCTCCGGCGAACTCAATTGGCTCCTCGACGAACTGGTCGACCGTGTCGCGAGCATCCGCAAGGCGCTGGTGCTCTCCAGCGACGGCCTCGCCACCGGCACGTCCCAGGACCTGACCCGCGAGGACAGCGAACACCTGGCGGCCGTGGCCTCCGGTTTCCACAGCCTCGCCAAGGGCGTGGGGCGGCACTTCGACGCCGGCCGGGTCCGGCAGACGGTGGTCGAACTCGACGAGGCCTTCCTCTTCGTCACGGCGGCCGGTGACGGCAGCTGTCTCGCCGTCCTCGCCGACTCCGACTCGGACGTCGGCCAGGTGGCGTACGAGATGACCCTGATGGTCAAGCGCGTGGGGGCGCACCTGGCCAATGCCCCCCGGACCACCGGTCTGCCCGCCGGAGGGTGAGGCGGGGGGATGAGCGCAGACTCCGTCCGGGACACCGCGCCCGGATCACCGCCCGCTCCCGACCGAGCGGGCCCCTCGCGCTGGTACGACGCCGAGGCGGGTCCGGTGGTCCGTCCCTACGCGATGACCCGGGGGCGAACCAGCAGCGCCTCCCGTCATCGTCTCGACCTGATCGCGATCGTCATCCCCGAACCCGCGGCCGACGATCCCGGCCGGGATCAGACGCTCTCCCCGGAACACGTGGAGATCGTCGAACTGTGCAGCGACATGCCCCAGTCGATCGCCGAACTCGCCTCCGGGCTGGATCTCCCCGTCGGGGTGGTCCGTGTCCTGGTCGGTGACCTCGTCGAGGACGAACTGGTGCACGTCACCCGTCCCGTTCCGCCGGCCGAGCTGCCGGACGAGAGCCTTCTTCGCGAGGTGATCAATGGCCTTCGGGCGCTCTAGCCGCAGGAAGCGGCACGTCGAACCCGTCACCCTGAAAATCCTGGTGGCCGGCGGCTTCGGTGTGGGCAAGACGACCCTGGTGGGGGCGGTCAGTGAGATCAGACCGCTGCGCACGGAGGAGAGGCTGAGCGAGGCGGGCCGACCCGTCGACGACGTCGCGGGGGTCGAAGCCAAGAACACCACTACGGTGGCCATGGACTTCGGCCGGATCACCCTGCGAGAGGACCTGGTCCTCTATCTGTTCGGGACCCCCGGCCAGGACCGTTTCTGGTTCCTCTGGGACGAACTGGCCCAGGGCGCCCTGGGCGCGGTGGTCCTCGCGGACACCCGGCGGCTGGAGGACTGCTTCGCGGCGGTCGACTACTTCGAGCGCCGGGGAATCCCCTTCACGGTCGCCGTCAACCTCTTCGACGGTGCGGAGCAGTTCCCCACCGAGACGGTACGGGCGGCACTCGACCTCGATCCCGAGGTGCCGGTGCTGCTCTGCGACGCACGCGACCGGGCATCCGTCAGGGACGTGCTCGTGGCGGTCGTGGAGTATGCCATGGTGCGTGCCGACCGGCTCCGCGAACCCGCCAGGACCTGACAGCCGCACGTGACGCGGTCCGTACCCCCGCCGACCGGGGTACGGACCGCGCGTACGGTGCGGGGGGCAGCGGGCCTGGGCAGAGTCTTCACCCGCTGTGACGGGCAGTCAACCCTGCGCACGTGAACGGGAATCCGGGTTCTCCGCGAGCCACCTGGCCGCGGTCGCGGCCAGTTCCCCGTCCCGTCCGGCGAGCATCATCCGGATCATCTGCACATCGCCTCGCAGCGACCACGCGGGGTGGCCGAAGGTCGCCGGGTTGTTCCCCTCGATGAGGAAGTGCGCCGGCCACGCACTGCCGTATCCGATCAGGGGCAACGCCAGGGCGTAGCGCTTACGCCCGCGCGCCAGACCGTACGCGGTGACCGCGAGGCCGGTCAGCGTCCCGGTCAGATGGATCCACCGGGTCGCGGCCCTGGAGTGCATGGCGACGTAGTAGGGCCAGAAATCCTCGTACGAACCGAACGTCTGCTGTGACATGAGGGCACCGTAACGGCCCGAACGGCAACCGGATACGGCAGTTCCGCGTCCGATATGGAGAAGGGGCGGCCGGAGCCCACGGGGGTGGTCCCGGTCGCCCGTTCCATGCCCGCGCCGTCAGTGCCCCGCCACGGACCGCCTGGCCACCGGGAAGTCGAAGTAGGTGTCCGGGAAGAGCTCGGGCTTGTAGGTGAAGTGCCACCACTCCTCCGCCAGGTTCACGTACCCCAGGCCGGTGAGCGTCTCCTTGAGGAGCTGCCTGTTGGCACGCTGCGCCCCCTGCACCCGGGGGTCGTCCGTGTGCGAGAGGGTGTCGAAACAGTCGTACCCGGTGCCCATGTCCGCCGAGTTGTCGGGGAAGCGCTCGTCCTGCGGCGCGAAGCAGGGGGTGAGCTCCTCGCCCGGCTCGTACGGCCTCGTGGGCAGGGCCGGCAGCCGCACCAGGGTGAGGTCGACCGTACTGCCCCGGCTGTGCCCGGACTTCTCCGCGATGTAACCGTCCTCGAACAGCCGCGTCTTGTCGACCGTCGGATAGAACTCCGCCTTCATCGCCTGGTCGTCGAGATCCTCCGC
Organism: Streptomyces mutomycini; assembly: GCF_001700505.1. Classification (GTDB taxonomy): domain Bacteria; phylum Actinomycetota; class Actinomycetes; order Streptomycetales; family Streptomycetaceae; genus Streptomyces; species Streptomyces mutomycini. The sequence goes on along the minus strand of NZ_MAPV01000247.1, from coordinate 9,205 downwards.
CCAGCGCACGAAGTGGTCCACGGCGCGCTGCGGCCGGTAGCAGTCGTACACCTTGAGCGAGTAGCCCTGACGCAGAAGGCTCCGCTGCGCCGTGCGCAGAGCGAGGGCTGCGGGCCGGGTCAGGATGCAGACGGGCTGCCGGTAGCCGTCCACCGGCTCCCCCATGAAGTTGTGCGCGGTCGTGTAGCGCATCTCCGTGATGATCGTCGGATCGACGGAACGGAGATCGACGAACTCCGGCGGAGCCTTGGGTTCGGGCCTGGCCGCCGCCACCGGAGCGGCAGCGGTCACGGCGAGCAGAGCGGCGCCGGCGGCGGCCAGAGCGCGGAGAGTACGAGCAATTCCTGTCATGGGCACACCGTCTATCAGCTTCGGGGCCTCAAGAGAAGAGTGATCGGATACAGTCCGCCCGTGAAGGACTCCCACTGCGGCAGCTGCGGGACCCCGTACGCCGCCGAGAACTGGCCGCGCACCTGTACGGCCTGCGGTCACACCGCCTATCGCAACCCGCTGCCCGTAGCCGTCGCTCTCCTGCCCGTCACCGGACCGCACGGCACCGGACTCGTCGTCATCACGCGCACCATCCCTCCGCACCGGGGAGGGACGGCGCTGCCCGGTGGTTACATCGACCAGACCGAGGACTGGCGCCACGCCGTCGTACGCGAACTGCGCGAGGAGACCGGCATCCGGGCCGACGAGACGGACGTACGCCTCGCCGACGCCCTCAGCTCCCCGGACGGCCACCTGCTCCTCTTCGGACTGCTCCCGCCGCGCCCCGTCGGGGAACTCCCGCCCTCCGCGCCGACGGACGAGACCTCGGGTTACGAAGTGCTGCGCACCCCGGGCGAGCTCGCCTTCCCCCTGCACACCCGGGCCGTACGCGCCTGGTTCGCCGGCACCTACCGCTGAGCCGGGTCCGACTGCCCCCGCACGCGGACCGGATACCGCACCAGCCCCTCCTCACCGTCCCGCTCGACGACCACGCGCCCCGCATCCAGGCGCGACGTGTAGCGCTCCACCTCGGCCCGCTCCCACCCGTCGCCCGCGTCCCGCACGACCAGCCCGCCCCCGGCACGCCCAGCGGACGGAGCCCACACCTCCAGTTCCAGGGCCCCGCCCGGGCCTCGCACCGGGATCACGGCACCCGCCCGCGCCAGCACCGGAATCCGTGACAGCGGCGCGTCCACCACCACCTGCCCCGGCCCTTCGTACGCCCGCCCGGTCGCCGTGTCGTACCACCGCCCCCGCGGCAGCCGCACCCGCCTGCGGTCCGACCCCTCGTCCAGCACCGGCGCGACCAGCAGCGCGTCACCCAGCAGGAACACGTCCTCGCAGTCCCGCAGCTCCCGGTCCCCGGAGGCGCCCCACCACACCGGCCGCACATACGGGGCACCGGTCAGCCGGGCCAGGTGCGCCAGCGTCACGAAGTAGGGCAGCAGCCGTTCCCGCTCCTGAAGCACCCCCCTGGAATGCGCGAGCACCTCCGGTCCGAACTCCCACGGCTCCCGGCGCCCCGCCCCGATGGCCGCATGCGTCCGGAACAACGGCATGTACGCACCCAGCTGGAACCAGCGCAGATACAGCTCCGGCGACGGCGACCCGTCGAACCCGCCGACATCGGGCCCCGAATACGGCACCCCGCAGAGCCCGAGCCCCAGCACCAGGGCCAGGGAGGCCCGCAGGCCCGGCCACCCCGTCGCCACGTCGCCGGACCAGGTTCCGCCGTACCGCTGCATCCCCGCCCACCCCGACCGGGAGAACAGGAACGGCCGCTCGTCGGGCCGCAGCCGGCACAGTCCCTCGTAACCGGCCCTGGCCATCGCCAGGGCGTAGACGTTGTGGGCCTCCCGGTGGTCCCCGCCACGGCCCTCCAGCGAGTGCCGGGACGAACGCGGCAGCGACGGATCGCCGAAGGCCGAGAACGACACCGGCTCGTTCATGTCGTGCCACACCCCGGCGAACCCCTGGCCGAGCCGCTCCTCGTACAGCCCGCCCCACCACTCCCGCACATCCGGATCGGTGAAATCCGGATAGACACACTCACCCGGCCACACCTCACCGAGCACCAGGGAGCCCAGCGGATCCCGGACGAACGCACCCTGCGAACCGATCTCGAGGCCGCTCCCGAACACCGCAGTGTCCGTCGACGCCCGCACCGCCGGATCGACGATCGACACCAGCCGGACGCCTTCCTCACGCAGCTCCTTCGCGAGCCGGGGAAGATCCGGGAACCGCTCCGGGTCGACCGTGAACACCTGATGCGCGTCGTAGTGATCGATGTCCAGATGCAGCACCGACAGGGGCAGCCCCCGCTCGCGGTACCCCGTCACCACCCGCCGCACCTCCCGCTCGCTGCCGAACCCCCAGCGCGCGTGCTGTGGCCCCAGCGCCCACGACGGAGGCAGCGCCGGGGCTCCCGTCAGCGCCGTCCAGCCCTGCAGAACCCTGGCCGGCGTACCCACGACCACCCAGCACCGGAGCGGACCGCCCTCCATCCGCACCTCGCAGGTGCCGGGCCGGTCATGCCCCGAGCCGGCACCCTCCTCACCCTCCCGGAGCGTGACCCCGCCCGACCAGGAGTTGTCGTGGAACGCCAGATGGGTCCCCGCGTCGGAGACCACCACCTGCACCGGCATCGTCAGATACAGCGGATCGTCCGCCGGGCCGAAACGCCCGCCCGGATCGGTGTTCCACAGCCGGTACGTGCCGTCCCTCAGCCTCGGACCGCCGGAGCGCCCGCCGAGCCCGAAGAAGCGCGCGTCGGCCGGGACCTCGGACCGCTGCACCCACCGCGCCTCGCCCCCCTCCACCGGCTCCCACCAGCGCGGCGGCAGCTCTCGACGCAGCAGCACCCCACCAGGCGTCCGCAGCTCCACCGCCCCGTCCCGCGACACGACGACCGTCAGCCGCTCCGAGACCACCTGCCAGCCGCCGTTCTTGTCGGGCTCCAGGCGCGCCCGCGGATCCGGCTCCGGCTCCGCCCCCGGCAGAGCGTACGAGGGCAGCGGCCCGGCGGCGTCCCATGACCAGAACACCGCGCCGCCCGCCGCCACCCGGACCAGGAGCTGCGAGCGGGCGAACCGCACCACACCACCGCCCGGCTCCGGCTCCGCGCCGACCAGAAGCCCGGGCACACGCGCCCGCTCGGGACCGCGCGGTGCCAGCGCCCGCGCATCCGCGCGCCGGTGCCGCCAGGCCGACCGGACCGAACGCATCCCCTGCACAGAACCGACCGTTTTCACCGAGCGCACCAGGTCACGACCATCCATGCGGGCCACCTTGCCACTCGCCGTTACGGAAACGTGCTCCGTTCAGCTTCCGTTCATCTGTGGTCCCGCCACACACCCGGACACACAACCATGGCCGGTGGACCCTGGTGCGCAAGACGATCACATGGCATCGTCCGTAAGAGCCGTTCACGCGCACATCCCAGCCGTGCGCGCGACGCACGCACACCCCGCGTACACCCCGAAAGGCCAGGGAGCCTCCATGACCTCAGCAGCCGGCGAAGCCCCCCTCTGGCAGCCCGGACCCGAGCGCGTCGAGGCCGCAGCCGTCACCCGCTTCCAGCGATGGGCCGCAGAGCGCCACGGAGCGCCGGCCGACGGAGGCTACGCGGCCCTGCAGCGCTGGTCGGTCGAGGAGCTCGACACCTTCTGGCAGGCAGTCGCCGACTGGTTCGACGTACGCTTCTCCACCCCGTACGAGACCGTCATCGGGAACCGCACCATGCCCGGCGCCCAGTGGTTCCCCGGAGCCACCCTCAACTACGCCGAGCACGCCCTGCGCACGGCCGACGACCCGCTCCGCGCGGACGCCCCCGCTCTGCTGTACGTCGACGAGACCCACACCCAGGTCTCCGTCAGCTGGAGCGAACTCCGGCGCCAGGTGGGCTCACTGGCAGCCGAGCTCCGCGCCCTCGGTGTCCGGCCCGGCGACCGGGTCAGCGGATACCTCCCCAACATCCCGCAGGCCGTCGTCGCGTTCCTCGCCACCGCCGCGGCCGGCGGAGTCTGGACCTCCTGCGCCCCCGACTTCGGCGCCCGCAGCGTCCTGGACCGATTCCAGCAGGTCGAACCCGTCGTCCTGTTCACGGTCGACGGCTACCGCTACGGCGGCAAGGAACACGACCGCACCGCCACCGTGGCCGAACTCCGCAGCGAACTCCCCACCCTGCGCGCGGTCGTCCACATCCCGCTCCTCGGCACGGACGCTCCCGAAGGCACCCTCGAATGGTCGGAGCTCACCTCCTCCGCCACTGAACCGGTCTTCGAGCAGGTGCCCTTCGAGCATCCGCTGTGGGTGTTGTACTCCTCCGGCACGACCGGACTCCCGAAGGCGATCGTCCAGTCCCAGGGCGGAATCCTCCTCGAACACTTCAAGCAGATCGGGCTGCACTGCGATCTCGGCCCCGACGACCGCTTCTTCTGGTACACCTCCACCGGCTGGATGATGTGGAACTTCCTCGTCTCCGGCCTGCTGACCGGCACCACCGTCGTGCTCTACGACGGCAGCCCCGGCTATCCGGACGTCCAAGCCCAGTGGCGCATCGCAGAACAGACCGGCGCGACCCTCTTCGGCACCTCGGCCGCCTACGTCATGGCCTGCCGGAAGGCGGACGTCCACCCGGGCCGCGACCACGACCTCAGCCGGGTGCAGTGCGTCGCCACCACCGGCTCCCCGCTCCCGCCCGACGGCTTCCGCTGGCTCCACGACGAGGTCGCCGAGGACCTGTGGATCGCGTCGGTGAGCGGCGGCACGGACGTCTGCAGTTGCTTCGCGGGCGCCGTACCCACCCTGCCCGTCCACATCGGCGAACTCCAGGCCCCCTGCCTCGGCACCGATCTCCAGTCCTGGGATCCCGCCGGGAAACCGCTCATCGGTGAGGTCGGCGAGCTCGTCGTGACCTCCCCCATGCCCTCCATGCCGGTCCGCTTCTGGAACGACCCCGACGGCAGCCGCTACCACGACAGCTACTTCGACACGTACCCCGGCGTCTGGCGCCACGGAGACTGGATCACGCTCACCGACCGAGGCTCGGTCATCATCCACGGCCGCTCCGACTCCACCCTCAACAGGCAGGGCGTCCGCATGGGGTCCGCCGACATCTACGAGGCGGTCGAGCGGCTCCCCGAAATCCACGAGTCCCTCGTCATCGGCCTCGAGGAACCGGACGGCGGCTACTGGATGCCCCTGTTCGTCCACCTCGCCGAAGGCGCCACGCTCGACGACGAGCTTCGCGACAGCATCAAGCGCACCATCCGCGAGAACCTCTCACCGCGCCATGTACCGGACGAGGTGATCGAGGTCCCCGGTATCCCGCACACCCTCACGGGCAAGCGCATCGAAGTTCCGGTCAAGCGCCTCCTCCAGGGCACAGCCCTTTCAAAGGCGGTCAACCCGGGCTCCGTCGACAACCTCGAACTCCTCCGCTTCTACGAGGAACTCGCCCGCGAACGCGGTTGATCCAACCGCTGCACCAAGCCGTTGTCAGTCCCCCTGGTTACGCTGAGTGAGCAATGATCGACAGCGCACAGGGGGACTCATGGCGCACATCAAGCAGATCAAGCAGCACAAGCACGGACGAAAGCGCTCCGCACCATCCATGCGACGCGCACTGCGCCGCGAAGCACCCAGTACCGTCGGCCTCCTGGTCGACCCCGAGGACTTCGCGGCCATGCGCCACTACCGGAGCTTCACCTTCGAGGACCACGCGGTCTATCTGCAGCAGGTCGACGGCCTGTTGCGCACCCTCGCCGCCCAGGGAATGCACACAACCGTCGCCCTCTTCGACCCGGAGGATTACGCGGAGTTCTGCACCGGGTCCGGCCTCGATCCCGACGAGCGCGCGAGCCGCAGCCGTTTCACCGCCGAGATCGCGGCGGCCGGAGCGACCGTGGCATACACCGGCCAGTCCATCGACACACTGGTCCCGCTCCTCGTCTCACGAGCCGTCCGCCGCGCGACATGGGAGTACGCAACCATGCTCCTGGCCGGCCTCGGCGACTGCGTGGACTGCGGGCAGGACATCGGCAGGGCGGCCTTCGACCGGGCGTCCCATCTGCTGATGCGTCTGCTCGACACGGCGGGTCCGGGCACCCACCACGTCGTCTGCAGCACGCCCACGGAGAACGAACAACTCCTCGCGGTCCTCCACACCGCCCGGGACACGGACGGTCCGGCCCGCCTCGAATCGTCGGAAGGTGCGGAGTTCGCCACCGTGCTCGCCGTGGGCGTGGCGCTCGAAAGCCAGGGAGGCATCGTCCTGCGCACCACGCTGCCCGACGCTCCGGACCGGGTGCACGGCTGGCGTCTGCACAGAGGAAGCCTCCTCCCTCTCTCGGCGGGTGAGGTCTTCAGCGCCTACTGCACGGACGCCGACACGGGCGAACCAGTCTCGCCGGAATCCGGCGTCGAGTACTGCGCGGGGTTCGACGTCGGTGCCGACGAACCGGAGACCCACCACTGAGAAAGCCGAAGGGGTTCCCGCCGGAACCGGCGGGAACCCCTTCACAACCGACTGGTACAGCGGGCGGTGTCACTCGCCCGACAGCACCGCCTGCGCCGCGAGCCGCGCCTCGTCGGCAGAATCCGTCGCACGCGCGGCGGAGGCCGCGCGCTCGCACTGCGCGAGCGTGTGCTTCGCCAGCGTCGCCCGGACATAGGGAATGGACGCCGCACCCATCGACAGGGAGGTGACACCCAGACCGGTCAGCACGCACGCCAGCAGAGGGTCCGAAGCGGCCTCACCACAGACACCGCAGCTCTTGCCCTCGGCCCTGGCGGCTTCCGCCGAGAGCGCGACCAGGTCGAGCAGTGCGGGCTGCCACGGGTCCTGCAGCCTCGAAACAGCCCCGACCTGACGGTCTGCAGCGAAGGTGTACTGCGCCAGGTCGTTGGTGCCCAGCGACAGGAACTCCACCTCCTGGAGGATCGAGCGGGCCCGGAGAGCGGCGGACGGAATCTCCACCATCGCCCCGAACTTCGCCTGAAGACCTGCCTCACGGCAGGCGTCGGCGAACGCCTTCGCGTCGGCACGGTCCGCCACCATCGGGGCCATGACCTCGAGGTAGACCGGCAGCCCCTCGGCCGCCCTGGACAGCGCCGTCAGCTGGGTCCGCATCACATCGGGGTGGTCCAGCAGACTGCGCAGGCCGCGCACACCCAGTGCGGGGTTCGGCTCGTCGGCTGGTGTCAGGAAGTCCAGCGGCTTGTCGGCGCCGGCGTCCAGCACCCGCACCACGACACGCCCCTCGGGGAACGCCTCCAGCACCGCGCGGTAGGCGGCGATCTGCTTCTCCTCGGACGGCGCCTGCTTGCTGTCGTCCAGGAAGAGGAACTCGGTACGGAACAGCCCGACGCCCTCGGCACCGGCTTCCAGGGCGGCCGGCACATCACCGGGGCCGCCGACATTGGCGAGCAACGGCACCTTGTGGCCGTCGGAGGTGGCTCCGGGACCGGTGACGGCCGTCAGCGCCGCCTTGCGGGCCGCCGACGCACTCTCCATCTCGGCGCGCTTCTCCTGACTCGGCTCGACGAAGATCTCACCGGTGCTGCCGTCCACCGCGACGACCATGCCCTCGGCGATCTCACCAGCTCCGGGAAGGGCCACGACGGCCGGCACTCCGAGCGCCCGCGCGAGAATGGCGCTGTGGCTGGTGGGCCCGCCCTCCTCCGTGACGAAGCCGAGCACCAGCGTGGGGTCGAGCAGGGCGGTGTCGGCGGGAGCCAGGTCACGCGCGATCAGCACATAGGGCTCATCACTGTCCGGGACACCCGGCATCGGAACGCCGAGGAGCCGCGCCACGATCCGGTTCCGTACGTCGTCGAGGTCCGCCACGCGTCCCGCCAGGTACTCCCCGGCGTTGGCCAGCAGAGCCCGGTACGCGGCGAACGCGTCGTAGACACCGCGCTCCGCGGTGCTGCCGACGGCGATACGACGCTCGACATCGGCGATGAGCTCGGGGTCCTGCGCCATCATGGCCTGGGCCTCCAGCACGTGCTGTGCCTCGCCCCCCGCCAGATTGCCGCGCGCAATCAGGTCGGCCGCCACAGCTTCCACGGCCTGGCGGGCACGCCCCTGCTCGCGCTCGGCCTCCTCCGCGGGAATCTGTTTGGCCGGCGGCTCGAGCACCGCCGTACCCATGTGCCGAACCTCGCCGATCGCCACACCGTGGCTCACGCCGACGCCTCGCAGCGTTGTCTCCATTTCACCCGTCTCCGATTGTGCGGCGACTGCGTCGCCGCGGTTGATGCCCGACTGGCTCTCTACTGCGACGAGGGTGTCACTGCCAGCCGAACAGCGTCTCGCCGACCTTCACGTCGCCGTCCTCCCGGACGTCGGAAAGGGACTCGGCGGTGGCTTCCAGGGCCACGACCGGGCAGATCGCGGACTTCCCGGCCGCCTCGACAGCTGAGGGGTCCCACCGGACGATGCCCTGACCGCGGACCACCGTGTCCCCCTTGTTGACGAGGAGCTCGAACCCCTCGCCGTTGAGCTGCACGGTGTCGATCCCGAGGTGCGTCAGCACTCCGTGCCCCTGGTCATCGACGACGACGAAGGCGTGCGGGTGGAGCGAGACCACGATGCCGTCGACCGGTGAGACGGCCTCGGAAGGCTCGCGTACGGGGTCGATGGCGGTACCCGGACCCACCATCGCTCCCGAGAACACGGGGTCGGGAACCGCGGTCAGTCCGATGGCGCGACCGTCAAGAGGGGACGTCACTGTGGTCATGGAGAGCCTCCCAGGGGTGGGGATCCGTATGTCACCGCCATGGCTGATGGAGGGCGGCGTACTGATCAGCAGCGTAAGTCATATGAAGTCCCGGTTCCGCCCGAGAGCTACCGGTTGGCCGACCTAGGGGTGCACCGGAAACGATTTGCCTCGCCTCACAAGGGCCTGTACTGTCATACCCCTGCCTGACCCCAACACGGCCTTCGAGTCCGGGATCGGCAGCGACTCCCAAGCCCAGACTGTAACTCTGACTGAGCTCTCGCATGCTCGCGAGACCCCGGTCAGAGAATGGGAAAAGGCCTGATAGAGTCGGACTCGCCGGAAAGGGAAACGCGAAAGCGAAGAACTGGAAAGCGAAAAAGCAGTAACCCGCTTCGACCGGGAATCGGACACGAAAGAGTCTGATAGAGTCGGAAACGCAAGAACAGAAGGGAAGCGCCCGGAGGGCACCGGTGAAACGGGACCGAAGG
>NZ_MAPV01000246.1 GCF_001700505.1 Streptomyces mutomycini | reverse complement strand
ACGTGCGCGTTCGTGCCGCTGATCCCGAACGACGACACACCCGCCCGCCGCGCCTCGCCCGTCTCCGGCCACGCCACCGACTCCGTCAGCAGCTCCACCGCACCCGCCGACCAGTCCACCTGCGAAGACGGACTGTCCACGTGCAACGTCCGCGGCAGAATCCCGTGCCGCATCGCCTGCACCATCTTGATGATCCCGGCAACACCCGCCGCAGCCTGCGTGTGACCGATGTTCGACTTGACCGACCCGAGCAACAACGGCCGATCCTCCGACCGCCCCTGCCCATACGTCGCCAGCAGCGCCTGCGCCTCGATCGGGTCACCCAGCTTCGTACCCGTACCGTGCGCCTCCACCGCATCCACCTGCGAAGCCGACAAGCCCGCATTCGCCAGAGCCTGCCGAATCACCCGCTGCTGCGACGGACCGTTCGGAGCCGTCAGACCATTCGACGCACCGTCCTGATTCACCGCCGAACCGCGCACGACAGCCAGCACCCGGTGCCCGTTGCGACGCGCGTCGGACAGCCGCTCCACCAACAGCATCCCGACACCCTCGGACCACCCCGTACCGTCCGCCGCATCCGCGAACGCCTTGCACCGCCCATCAGCCGCCAGACCACGCTGCCGCGAGAACTCGACGAACGTGCCAGGCGTCGCCATCACCGTCACACCACCGGCCAACGCCATCGAGCACTCACCCGACCGCAACGCCTGAATCGCCCAGTGCAACGCCACCAACGACGACGAACACGCCGTATCCACCGTCACCGCCGGACCCTCCAAGCCCAACGCGTACGACACCCGACCCGACGCCACACTGCCCGAGTTACC
>NZ_MAPV01000245.1 GCF_001700505.1 Streptomyces mutomycini | reverse complement strand
CCGCCCGCCTGCTGGACCGTGCGCGCCACGATGGACAGCCCGAGGCCCGAGCCGGGCAGCTGGCGGGCGGACGGGGAGCGCCAGAAGCGGTCGAAGACGTGCGGGAGGTCCTCGGCGGGGATGCCGGGGCCGTGGTCCCGCACGGTCAGTTCGCCGCGGTTCAGGGTGACCTCGACCGTTCCGCGCTGGGGGCTGAACTTCACCGCGTTGTCGAGGACGTTGACGACCGCCCGCTCCAGTGCCGCGGGCTCGGCGCGTACGTACCAGGGGGCGAGGTCTGCGGTGATGGTGAGCTCGGGGCCGCGCAGCCGGGCGCGCTGCAGAGCGTTACGGGTGATGTCGTGCAGCGCGACCACCTGGAGGGGCCCGGGCTGGGCGGCGTCGGGGCGGGAGAGTTCCTGGAGGTCGCCGATGAGGGCGGCCAGCTCGGTCATCTGGGCCTTCACCGAGGACATCAGGGCCTTGCGGTCATCGGGCGGGATGGCGCGGCCCGTCTCGTCGCTGCGGGCGAGCAGCTCGATGTTCGTACGGAGCGAGGTGAGCGGGGTGCGCAGTTCGTGCCCGGCGTCCGCGATGAGCTGCGACTGGCGGTCGCGGGAGGTGGCCAGGGAGCTGGTCATGGCGTTGAAGGAGCGTGAGAGCCGGGCGATCTCGTCCTCGCCCTCCGCGGGAATCCGGATGGTCAGGTCCTCGGTCTCGGCCACGTGCTCGACGGCGTGGGCGAGGTCGTCGACGGGGCGGAGCCCGGTGCGGGCGATCCACAGGCCGGCGGCACCCGCGCCGACGACACCGATGCCGGAGACCAGGAGCAGCACCCAGGCGAGGGTGGAGAGCGGGTCGGTGACCTCCTTCTCGGGGCGTGCCACCGAGACGGCGTAGAGCTGGCCGGACGGGCGCAGCTCCAGGCCGTAGGTGTAGACGCGCATCTTCGTGCCGTCCGAGTCGGTGCCCGAGTGCAGCGCGTCCCGCCGTTTGCCCGCCGCCACTGCCAGGTCCTCGTCCGCGGGTGAGATGCGGGTCGTGTTCGGGCTCCCGCAGACCGTTCCGGCCGCGTCGATGATCTGGAGGGTGTAGGAGCCTGGCGGCTTCAGGGGGCCGCGTCCGGCCCCCTGGCAGCTGGCGAGCAGTTCGGTGACGAGCGACCTGTCGACGGCCGGCGAGTTGCGGAGAGAGCTGTCCAGCTGATGCTCCAGCTGCTCCCGCGTCACGAACCAGCAGGCCGCCGCCACCGCCGCCACCGCCACCGCCACCGCCATGGCGACCAGCAGCGCCAGCCGTGAGCGCAGCGGCAGGGCGCGGAGCCGGCGGGGCAGGCCGGTCACCCGTCACCGCCACCCGGGCGCAGGGCGTACCCGACGCCCCGCACCGTGTGGACCAGGCGCGGCTCGCCGCCCGCCTCCGTCTTGCGGCGCAGGTACATCACGTACACGTCCAGGGAGTTGGAGCTGGGTTCGAAGTCGAATCCCCAGACGGCCTTGAGGATCTGCTCGCGGGTCAGTACCTGCCGTGGGTGAGCCAGGAACATCTCCAGGAGGGTGAACTCGGTGCGGGTCAGCTCCACCCGGCGGGTCCCGCGGGTGACCTCGCGGGTGTTCAGGTCCATGCGGAGGTCCGCGAAGGACAGCACGTCGTCGTCGGGGAGGGGCCCGCCCGCCGTGACGGCGTACGAGCTGCGGCGCAGCAGGGCGCGGATGCGGGCGAAGAGCTCGTCCAGCTCGAAGGGCTTGACCAGGTAGTCGTCGGCCCCGGCGTCGAGTCCGGTGACCCGGTCGCCGACGGTGTCGCGGGCGGTGAGCATCAGGATGGGTGTGGTCGACCCGGTGGACCTGATGCGGCGGGCGGCGGTGAGGCCGTCCATGCGGGGCATCTGGATGTCCAGGACGATCAGGTCGGGGGCGTACGACTCGGCCTTGGTGAGGGCGTCGTAGCCGTCCACGGCCACCTCGGTGCCGTAGCCCTCGAACGCGAGGCTGCGCTGCAGGGCCTCGCGCACGGCGGGCTCGTCGTCGACGATCAGGACGCGCTGCGGATCGTCTTCGGCGGGGCTCATCGCTTCGTCCTCTTCCTTCGCTTGACGTGTGCTGTGTGCGGCGCTCTCAGCCTCGCACGGCCGCCGCACGGCGTCGCGCGGCACGTCGTGCACGGCCGGTACCGGTGCGGACCTCGGGCGTACGGGTGGGAGCGGGCGCGGAGGATGCCGGGGCGGCCAGTTCGGCTGCCGGCGCCAGCGGCAGGGCCAGATCGGACGGGCCGGCGGGCGCGGGGGTGGTGTCGGGGTTCATGAAGGCCTCTTGATCAGGAGTCGTCGCCGGCGCGCAGGGTGTCCAGGTCGGCCTTGAGGGTGTTGACCGGGATGGCGAATCCGAGGCCGACGCTGCCCGCAGCCGAGCTGCCCGAGGCGCTGGACGAACTGGGCGAGTACATGGCGGAGTTGATGCCGATGATCTCGCCGTTCATGTTGATCAGGGCGCCGCCGGAGTTGCCGGGGTTGAGCGAGGCGTCGGTCTGCAGCGCCTTGTACGTCGTCTTGGACGAACCGGTCTCGCCGTTGAACTGCTGGCCGCCGAACTCGAACGGCCAGTTCTGACCGCCCTGTTGTTGCTGCTGCTGTTCCTGCTCGTCGTCCTTGGCGACCGTGACGTCCCGGTCCAGCGCCGACACGATGCCGCTGGTCACCGTGCCGGTCAGGCCCTCGGGGGAGCCGATCGCCACGACCTGGTCGCCGACCTTCACCGAGGAGGAGTCGCCGAGCGAGGCCGTCTTCAGTCCGCTCGCGCCCTGGAGCTTGATGAGCGCCAAATCCTTGTCGGGGTCCGTGCCGACGACGTCGGCCGTGTACGTCTTGCCCGTGCTGAGGGCCACCTCGATCTTGGAGGCGCCGGAGATGACGTGGTTGTTGGTGACGATCTCGCCGTCCCCCGTGATGACAACACCGGAACCGGTGGCCTCGCCGGACGAGGACGTCGCGCTGATCTCGACGATGGCCGGCGACACGGCCGCCGCCACACCGGAGACGGTGCCGGCGCTGCTCTGCGAGACGGTGGTGCCGTTGACGACACCGCCGGAGCCGGAGCTGCTGGCGCTGCCGCCCGCGAGTTCACCGATGAGGGTGGCGGTGCCGCCGCCGACCGCCGCCGCGGCGATCGCCACGGCCGCCAGCAGGGCGAGAGGCCGCTTGACCCGGCGCTCGGACTTCGGGGCGTCCGCGACCGGGACGGGCGTGGGCGCCGGGGCCGGCCAGGCGTGACCGGCGGCGGGCACCTCGGCGGTCGGCCGCTCGGGCTCGTACGCCGGCGGCGGCGGGTAGGCCGCCGCGCCACCTGCGTACGAGTCGCTGCCGTGGGGGTCGCTGCCGTACGGGCCGGCGCCGTACGAGCCGCCGCCGTGCTGGTGGCTGCCGTACGGGCCGGCGCCGTACGGGCCGTCGTCGTGCGAGGGGGGCATCGGGTACTCGCCGCTCGGGCGGTGGCTGTCGGTCATGTCTACGAGAGTGGCCAGCGAACATGAGAGCAGCCTGAGTACCCGCTGAGAAGCCCGGCAGAACCGTGTATGCCCGATATGAGGGAGCGCCCCGCTACCGCGCGGTGACCGTCGGTTCGCCGCAGCCGCACGACCGGCGCACCACCAGTGCGGAGGGGAACTGCTTAAGCCGCTCGCGCCGTGACCCCGAGACCCGCAGCGAGTCGTCGAGGACGAGGTCCACGGCTGCCCTGGCCATCGCCGGGCGGTCCGAGAAGACCGTCGTCAGCGGCGGATCGGTCAGCCCCGCCTCCTTCACGTCGTCGAAGCCCGCGACCGCCAGCTCACCCGGTACGTCGATCCGCAGCTCGCGCGCGGCCCGCAGCACACCGATGGCCTGGTCGTCCGTGGAGCAGAAGATCGCCGGGGGCCTGTCGGGCCCGGAGAGCAGCGTCAGGGCCACCTGGTATGCGTCGTAGCGGTTGTACGGGGCGTGGAACAGCCGGCCCTCCGTCGGCCGCCCGGCCTCCTGCATCGCCCTGCGCCAGCCCTCGATGTGGTCGGCGACGGGGTCGCCGACCACCGGGGTCGACTCCGTGCCGCCGAGGCACGCCACGTAGGCGTTGCCGTGTTCCAGCAGGTGGCGGGTGGCGAGCTGGGCACCGCCGACGTCGTCGGTGACGACCGCGACGTCGTCGATCGCCTCGGGGCGCTCGTGCAGCAGGACGACGCGGGCGTCCCATGCCTCGATCTCGGCCGCGGCGCGCTCGCTGGGGCCCTGGCTGACCAGGATCAGCCCGGAGACCCGCATGCCGAGGAAGGCCCGCAGGTAGTGGACCTCGCGCTCGTCGCGGTAGTCCGAATTGCCGACGAGCACCATCTTCCCGCGCTCGGCCGCTGCCTGTTCGACCGCGTGCGCCATCTCGGCGAAGAACGGCTGCCGGGCGTCCGGCACGATCATCCCTATGAGATCGGTGCGCCGCGAGGCCATCGCCTGGGCGACCCGGTCGGGCCGGTAGCCCAGCTCCGCGATCGCGGCGAGCACCCGCTCGCGCGTGGCCGGTGCGACCGGCCTGGGTCCGTTGTTGATGACGTAGCTGACGACCGCTGTCGAGGTCCCCGCCAGTCTCGCCACATCGTCCCGCGTCACCTTGGCCACGCGCGGCAGTCTACGCGGATCGACCTACCGCTTGGCAGGCCGGACCGGGGCTTCTTCGACGATCTCGGCCTGCGCGGACTGCTCCGAACGGGGCACCCGCTCGTCGACCGGTGCCGAGGCCGCCTTGGCCTTGGCCTCCTCGGCGGCCCGGTCCACCTTCTCGGGGGTGACGAAGCGGTAGCCGACGTTGCGCACGGTGCCGATCAGCGACTCGTGCTCGGGGCCGAGCTTGGCGCGCAGCCGCCGCACGTGGACGTCGACGGTGCGGGTGCCGCCGAAGTAGTCGTAGCCCCAGACCTCCTGGAGCAGCTGGGCGCGGGTGAAGACCCGGCCCGGGTGCTGCGCGAGGTATTTGAGCAGCTCGAACTCCTTGAAGGTCAGGTCGAGGACCCGGCCCTTGAGCTTGGCGCTGTACGTCGCCTCGTCGACCGAGAGGTCGCCGTTGCGGATCTCCATGGGGGAGTCGTCGGAGGTGATCTGCTGGCGGCCGGTGGCCAGCCGCAGCCGGGCCTCGACCTCGGCGGGACCCGCGGTGTCCAGCAGTACGTCGTCGATGCCCCAGTCGGCGGTGACGGCGGCGAGGCCGCCCTCCGTCACGACGAGGATCAGCGGACAGCCGGGCCCGGTGGACCGCAGCAGCTGGCACAGCGAGCGGACCTGGGGCAGGTCGCGGCGGCCGTCGATGAGAATGACGTCGGCACCAGGGGTGTCGACGAGTGCGGGTCCCTCGGCGGGGGCGACCCGCACGCTGTGCAGCAGGAGGCCGAGGGCGGGGAGCACCTCCGTCGACGGTTGAAGGGCATTCGTCAGAAGCAGCAGTGAACTCATCGCCGCCCACCTGCCTGGGTCGTCGGTCGATCGTGCACGTTCAGCTCGCCCATTACGTCGGTCCTCCTCGTTCCCTGCGAGAGGGGCACTCCCGGGTCGGACCCGGGGGAGTATGCGGCACTGCTTCGTACTCCCGTACGGCCATCACCTGCGACGGCCGTCATACGGTTCTTACGGTGCGGACCCGCGTCCCGGGGACCGCTGAGCTTGTCGAAACGCTGTCGTAACAACGCTCGGAAAGCACAAAAGGATCCGGGGGCTGCTTTGCCCGGATCCTCTTCGCAGCAGAATAGCCCACATGAGTTCGTTGTCCGAGGGTCGATTCCCGAGTTCTTCTGTTCCCTCGATCACGCGGGTGCCCCGGCGCACCACATTGCTGACCGGTGACGGGGTCCGTATCGAGGCGGTGTACACCCCGTGTACGGCGGGTTCCGCGGCCCCCGGAGGCGCTGCCCCCGGCTCGACCGCCGTCGTCCTCGCGCACGGCTTCACCGGCTCCGTCGACCGGCCGGCGCTGCTGCGGGCCGCCGAGGTGTTCGCCCAGCGTGCGGCCGTGATCACGTTCTCCTTCCGCGGCCACGGACGGTCCGGCGGGCGGTCCACGGTGGGCGACCGTGAGGTGCTGGACCTGGCGGCCGCGGTCGCCTGGGCGCGGTCACTGGGACACCGGCGGATCGTTACGGTCGGCTTCTCGATGGGCGGCTCCGTGGTGCTTCGGCACGCCGCTCTGTATACGGCGCCGGAAGCAGGTGGATCCGCGAACGGGGACGGCCGCGGGGTCGGTGACGCGGAATGGGTGCCCGGGGCCGAACGGGTGCAGCGGCGCACTGAGGCGCAGAGGGCGCATGAGGGGCGCTCAGAGGCGCGTTCAGGTGCGCACACCGATGCGTATACGGACGTGGTCGTCGCCGTGAGCGCACCTGCCCGCTGGTACTACCGCGGCACCGCCCCGATGCGCCGCCTGCACTGGGTCGTCACCCGGCCCACGGGCCGGCTCGTCGGCCGCTACGGCTTTCGCACACGGATCCATCGCGAGGACTGGAACCCCGTGCCGCTGTCACCGGTGGAGGCCGCCCCGCTGATCACCGCACCCCTGCTGATCGTGCACGGTGACCGGGACCCGTATTTCCCCGTCGACCACCCGCGGATGCTCGCGGAGGCGGCGGGGGACAGGGCGGAGCTCTGGCTGGAGCAAGGCATGGGGCACGCCGAGAACGCCGCAGGCGGGGAACTGCTGGCCCGTATCGCCGACTGGACGGAGTCGGCGTGATCCATGATGGACAGCCGACGCACGACGAAAGGGGTGTCGCCATGGCAGCGGGGACGATCCGCTACTGGGCCGCGGCCAAGGCCGCCGCAGGGACAGCGGAGGAGCCGTACGCGGCGCGGACACTTGCCGAGGCACTCGACGGGGTGCGCGAACGGCACCCCGGTGAGCTGACGCGCGTACTGCTCAGATGCTCGTTCCTGATCGACGGGAATCCTGTGGGGACCCGCAGTCATGAGACCGTACGGCTTGCCGAGGGCGGCACGGTCGAGGTGCTCCCGCCGTTCGCAGGAGGGTGAACCGCAGACCATGAGCAACAACGATCAGCAGTATCCGTACGACCCTGGCCACGCGCAGCAGCACGACGGGCAGCAGCCGTATGACCCTGCGTACGGGCAGCAGCAGGCTGCTCAGCCCGTGTACGGGCAGTACGAGCAGCGCCCGGCGCAGGAGGGGCAGCAGCCGTACGAACCGGCGTACGGGCAGTACGGGCAGCGCCCCGCGCAGGAGGGGCAGCAGCCGTACGACCCGGCGTACGGGCAGCAGCAGGCTGCTCAGCCCGTGTACGGGCAGTACGAGCAGCGCCCCGCGCAGGAGGGGCAACAGCCCTATGACCCCGCGTACGGGCAGCAGCAGGCCGCTCAGCCCGTGTACGGGCAGCAGCAGGACCAGCAGCAGCCGTACGCCCAGCAGCAGCCCGCCGTGCACCCGGAGCAGGGTGCCCCCGGGGCTCCCGCGGACCAGGGTGTTACCCAGACGTGGCAGGGCCAGACCTGGGACACCCAGTACCAGCCGACGATCCAGCCGCAGCACCTGGCCGCGCCTGTCCCGCCTGCCGCTCCCGTCCCGCCTGCCGCGCAAGGCTCGCCGGGCGCCTACCCGCTGCCGCCGGAGGCCCCCGTAGCACCGGCAGCCCCGCCAGCACCGGC
Source organism: Streptomyces mutomycini (assembly GCF_001700505.1). Classification (GTDB taxonomy): domain Bacteria; phylum Actinomycetota; class Actinomycetes; order Streptomycetales; family Streptomycetaceae; genus Streptomyces; species Streptomyces mutomycini. The sequence continues at coordinate 18,344 of NZ_MAPV01000245.1, read as the reverse complement.
AGGCTCTGACGGTCAGGGGGCCGCCTCCGCCCGGTCCGACTACAGCGCGCCCACCACCCTGGGCAACAGCCGGATCACCGATGCCCAGCGGGCCCGCGCCGAGGGGCGTTCGCCGATCATCGCGCCGGGGATGCAGCCCGCCGCGATCACCGCGGGTCTCGGCCTGCTCCTCGCGCTCGGTGCCGCGATCGGTCCTTACGCCCTGCTCGTGCCCCTGGTACTGCTGCAGGCCGTGACGGCCGCGGGATGGTTCCGGCTCAACGGCATGTGGCCGGCCAGACAGGGCATCGTGCTCGCGTTCGCCGGCGGCGTCGTGGCCGACGCCGTGCTCCTGGCGTCGGGCCGGAGCAACGCCCCGGCGGCCATCCTCGGCACGCTCGGGGTCTGGGTGCTGCTCACTCTCGTCCTCCAGCTGCGCAGCCGTGCAGGGGCCGACGAGCGGATGTACGGCCTGACCGCGACCGTCGCGTCGTCCGCGCTCGCCGTGCTGGCCGCCGGCCACCTGGCCGCCGTCCCGGACGCGGTGACGGTGGGCGGTATCGCGGTCGCGGCGGCCGTGCTCGTCAGGGCCCTGCCGCTGCCGGGACCGGCTTCGGTCGTCGTGGCGTTGCTCGTCGCGGCGGCAGCGGGCCTGGCCGCCGGGGTGTTCACGGACTTCGGCGCGCAGTCCGCGTTCCTCGGGTTCGCGGCCGGCGGCTGCGCCCTGATCGGGCTGCGGGTCGCGAGCTACGACTACCCGTCCCGCTTCGTGCACATGACGGCGGGAGTGGCACTGCCGCTCACGGCCGCGGCTCCCGCCGTCTATCTGATCGGCCGTGCGATCGCCTGACGATTCTGACGTCTCCGATGCTCCCCCACCGCCGCCGCGCGCCGGTGCCGGGGAACCGGCCGGGCCTTCCACTCGTCGATCACTGCGGGCACACCGCGTGGCGGCAGTAGCCTCACGTGCACCAGGGGTCCAGCCGGTCCGAGTGGGGGAACAACACGCATGCGAGCACTGCGCGTACTGCTGATCATCGCTGTGGTGCTGGGCGGCGTCTTCGTCGCCGTGGACCGCGCCGCCGTGTATTTCGCGGAGTCGGAGGCCGAGGAACGGGTCGCCTTCGGCGGCGCCGAGGCCGGTTCGACGGAGGTCTCCATCAAGGGCTTCCCCTTCCTGACCCAGGTGGCCGGGTCGGAGTTCGACCGTGTGGACGTCACGGTGAAGGACATCCGCGCCAGTGCGGCCGGACGGGAGATACGGATCAGCGAGATCCAGGCCCAGCTGCGTCAGGTGACGCTGGGCGCCGGCTACACCAGCGCGACGGCCTCCCGGGCCACGGGGACGGCCGTCCTCTCGTACGCGGCCCTCACGGAGGCGGCCGACGAAGGCGTCACGGTCGCGTACGGCGGCAACGGCAAGGTCAAGGTCACCGGATCCGTCCGGATCCCGCTGCTGGATCAGACGGTCTCGCGCAGCGTGCTGTCCACGGTCACCCTGGTCGACGGTGACACCGTCAGGGTGCGCGCCGACGAGGTCCCGGGCGAGGGCATCCCCGGCCTGGAGGGGCTGGTCAGGAAGAAGACCGACTTCGAGCGCGGGATCGGCGGACTGCCCGACGGCCTGAAGCTGGAGAAGATCGAGGTGGCGCCCGGTGGCCTGGAGATATCGATGTCGGGTGCCGACATCCGGCTCGCGGGATGACGACGTGACATGCCGCGGCCCAGAATGACACCCGGCCGGGCAGGGCGCAGGGGCTTGGCGCTGGGACGGGCCGGACGGCAGATCCAGATATTGAGACGGCTCGTCCGTACCGGGGTCGACCGTCGCGCGCCGGGCGCCTGATTCCTGGCCGACGCCGCGTCCGACCGCGATTCGGTCTCGCATAACGGACGATCGTGTCTCATCATCTGAAACGACGGTGACATCTCCGCCCGTACCTCCCTACGATCGGACGCATGAAGCGACAGGCGGACCTCACGAAGCGGCGGGCAGTAGACCTGTGCCGCGTCGCCGCCATGCTCTGTCGCACCTTCTGAGCGGGACCTCTCCCGTTTCCCCCGGCCCTTCGACGACGTCAGGGCCGCACCCGTGCCTTCCGTACGCGTTCCGCTCACATGCACCTGCGCGTACACCTCGCACTCAGCTCCATCGCACCACCCCGCCGCAGACTGCCCCGGAGGAGAATCACATGAGCCGCGCAGACGTTCTGGTCGACGCCGACTGGGTCGAGGCCCACATCGACGACCCGCAGGTCGCCATCGTCGAGGTCGACGAGGACACCTCGGCGTACGAGAAGAACCACATCAGGAACGCGATCCGGATCGACTGGACCAAGGACCTCCAGGACCCGGTCCGCCGTGACTTCGTCGACCAGGCCGGCTTCGAGAAGCTCCTGTCCGAGAAGGGCATCGGCAACGACACGCTGGTCGTCCTCTACGGCGGCAACAACAACTGGTTCGCCTCGTACGCGTACTGGTACTTCAAGCTCTACGGCCACGAGAACGTCAAGCTCCTCGACGGCGGCCGTAAGAAGTGGGAGCTCGACTCCCGCGACCTGACCGACGCCGTCCCGGCGCGCCCGGCCACCCAGTACAAGGCCAAGGCCCAGGACGAGTCGATCCGGGCCTACCGCGACGACGTCGTGGCCGCCATCGGCAGCCAGAACCTCGTCGACGTGCGTTCGCCCGACGAGTTCAGCGGCAAGCTGCTCGCCCCGGCGCACCTCCCGCAGGAGCAGTCGCAGCGCCCCGGCCACGTGCCGAGTGCCCGCAACATCCCGTGGTCGAAGAACGCCAACGACGACGGCACGTTCAAGTCGGACGACGCGCTCAAGGCCCTTTACGAGGACGAGCAGGTGGACCTCTCCAAGGACACCATCGCCTACTGCCGCATCGGTGAGCGCTCCGCGCTCACCTGGTTCGTCCTGCACGAGCTGCTCGGCCAGGAGAACGTCAAGAACTACGACGGTTCGTGGACCGAGTACGGCTCCCTCGTGGGCGTGCCGATCGAGCTCGGCGCCAACAAGTAGTTCCCCGCAGCCATTCGCACCGCAGGACCCCGACCAGAAGGACAGAACACCATGTGTGGAGCACAGGCCGGTGGCCCCGACGCTTCGACGATCAAGCCGGGCGAGACGACCATCCAGGGCAGCGTGACCCGTGACGGCGAGCCCGTCACCGGCTACGTCCGTCTGCTGGACTCGACCGGTGAGTTCACCGCCGAGGTCCCGACCTCGGCGACCGGTCAGTTCCGCTTCTACGCGGCCGAGGGCACCTGGACGCTCCGCGCCCTGGTCCCGGGCGGCACCGCCGACCGTACGGTCGTGGCGCAGACCGGTGGCCTCGCCGAGGTCGCCATCGCCGTGTAGTTCACGCGCACCGACGGCCGGAGGGCCGCACCCCAGGGGGTTGGACGCCACCTGAGCGGGGTGCGGCCCTTCGCGCCGTCCACATGCGCCACGGCGCCGGAGCGCTCTACGCTGGACTCATGTACGCCCGGCGTAGGCGCGCCTATTTCTGGATGATGGGCGGATGCCTCTTCCTCTTCGTCTCGGCCTGGGCCTTCGTACGTCTCTGGTCCGTCCCTGCGGCCGTGGCGATGTGTGTGGTCGCCATGGTCATACCGCCCGTGGCGGCGATCGTCGCCAACCGCCGGGGGCCTGAGGACCGTTGGTGGGACGACCCGGCCCAGGGCTCCCGGTCCTCCTCGGGCACCGAACCCTCCCGGGACACCCGGCCCTCCCAGGACACTCAGCCCTCCCGGGACACCCGGCAGCCCTCAGAGGAAACCCGGTCCTCCAAGGACGCCCGGCCCCGCTCGCCCCGGGAGGAGCTCACGGGTGACCCGACGTCGGACGCGTGGTGGGACGAGCTGGACGGCAGGAACCGCCGCAGGTAGGACGGCAGCGGTCGCGGATCAGTAGACGAGTGCCTGTGTGCCGTCCGCCATGGCCTCCTGCACGAAGACCTGGGCGCCTGCGATCCGTACGCCCTCCAGGACGTCCTTCTCCGTGATGTCGCGTCGAGCCGCGCACTGGGTGCAGAGCGTGACCCCGCCACCCGCCAGGATCGAGTCGATCAGATCGGGCAGCGGCGCGGAGTGCGGCAGTTCGAACTCGGCGGCGCGCCCCGGCAGCGCGAACCAGGCGGACTCGCCGGTCAGCCACAGAGAGACCTCCACCCCGCTGGCGACAGCCACGGCCGCCACGGTGAAGGCCTGCGAGCAGCGCTCCGGGGCATCGGCTCCGGCGGTCACCTTGATCACTAGCTTCTTCGGCATGTGCCGAACTGTAATCCGCGGCGGGGCAACCTCCCCTGTGGCCTGTGGGTCAGTTGTGTGCGCGGGTAAAGGAATCTGCGCCTCAGGTCTCTTGGGGGGGACCCTTTTGGAACCGAACGACACCATTTCCGGCTCGCCGGACGACGAGCCGGCCTCCGCCCCGGGACGCCCGCGTCCACGGGGCCGTACGACCCTGCTGATCGCCGCCGCCGCTCTGCTCGGGATCTCCGGCGGCACTGCGGTCGGCTACGGCGTCCAGGCGGAGAGGCCGCCGACGCCTCTGCCCGCCCTGTCACAGACTGAGCTGGCGTACCCCGCGAAGGCGCTTCCCGCGGACAAGGCCCCTGCCCCGCTGCCCGCCTCGCAGGACCGTCAGGTCCGGACCGACGGCGATCTGCGCGAACTGCTGATCGAACGCCCGGCGGGATGGATCGAGGACGAGGAGGCCGACTGGCTGGACGACGGCTGGATGAGCGTGGGCAGCCTCGCGCGCGACTTCGACTTCGAAGCCGACATGTTCGAGTACCTCCTGGAGTCCGACGTGCGTCGCATCGCGGGGGCCTCCTGGAAGAAGGGCGACGACCGCGAGGCCAAGATCCGGCTCGTCCAGTTCTCCTCCGGTGTGAAGAACGCGGCCGCGGAGTTCGCCGACGCTCAGCGCTCGTACATGTCCGGGACGGAGACAGGCGCGGGCAACGAGGGCGACCCGGTCAAGGGGAGCGGAGAGGGCCGCTACTACGTCTACGACGTGGACCGGCAGCCCGGCTTCCTGCCCTACTACCGGGCCAGGGCCGTCATGCACCGCGGCGACATCATGATCGAGATCAATCTGTTCGACACCCGGCCGGTCAGTAAGGCGGACATCCGGACGCTGGCCGAGCGACAGCTGGAGCGCCTGTGAACGACATCTCCCTGCCTGGGACCTCCGAGGCGGGCCCGCTGCCGGAAACGGCTGACGCCCCCGATGCGTCCGGTGCTCCGGCGCGTCCCGGGCGCGCCCGGCGGAAACTGCTCACGGCGCTTCCCGTCCTGCTGGTGCTCGGCACGGTCGGCGTCGCTGCCGGTTACACGCATGCCACGGTCGACGAGGCGGACCGCAGCGTGGAGACGACCGTCTGGCGGGTGTCCGCGCACGAGCCCGGCAAGGACCCCGCGCGGGACACGAGCCGCGGCAGGTCGGACACCGCGCTCAGCAAGCTGATGCTGCCCGTGCCCGCCGGCTACCGGCTCGGCCCGGACGACGGCGAGTACGGCAACGACGACGAGATGGACGGTGAGCAGGCCGTCGCCGCGATGAAGGAGGGCAACCGCGGGCTCGCGGGCAAGGAACGCCGGGATTACGACAAGCGGATCGACAAGCTGCGCGTGCAGGGTCTCGCCGTCCGTTCGTACACCACCCAGGAGGACGAACTGGAGGTGCACGCCCAGATCGTGCGGATGAAGGACAAGAAGGCCGTACGGAGCTTCCACACCTTCCAGACGGAGCTGTTCGACGCCCTGGGGATCTTCCGGAAGGGCCCTGAGGTCAAGGGCCACACCCGGAACGCGGCCTGCTATCTGCAGCCCGAGGACAGCGGGAGCGACATCGAGGACATGGTGTGTGCGGCGTACGACGGGGAGCTGAGCATCAGCGTCTCGGCAACCGGCGTCAAGCCCGTCGACAAGGCGGCCGTCGTCGAGCTGCTGAAGGACCAGCTGGACCACATCAAGTCCCCCGGGGAGTACGTATGACCGAGCAGACGGCCGAACCGGTCGACGAGGCCGCCGCTCTCGTACCGGAACCGGGACCCGCGCCGACGCCGGGACCCGCGCCGACGCCGGGACCCGCGCCGACGCCGGGACCCGCGCCGACGCAGGGACCGGCATCCGCGACAGCCACCCTCCTCCCCCCGGTCCCGCAGGAGCCGCCGCAGCTCCCACCGGTCCCCGCACACGCACCCACCACGCCCGGACCTCCGCGCCGCGTCCTGCGGGCGGCGCTCCGGTGGACGGCCGCCGTGCTGGTGCTCGGCGGGCTCGGTGCGGGGACGGCCGCCGGCATCACATCGATGGAGCGCACCGACGTACCGGGGCTCGGCACGCGCGGCGACGGGCGCTGGGACTACCCGGAGCTGAGCCTCCCGGCCCTGCCCGCCGATGCGCCCCGCCCGTTCAGCGACTCCAACGCCGCCGAGGTCCACCACGCCGACCTGCGGCGCCTGCTGCTGCCCGCGCCCGCCGGTGCCACCGTGGACAAGGAGCTCGACGGCGGCTGGGTGGATGTCGCCCGGTACGCCGCCGAGTACGGCAAGGACGAGCGGGCCGCACTCACCCAGCGGCTGGAGGACTCCGCGCTGCGGCACATAGCGGCCCGCGGCTGGACCATGCCGGACGGCACGTCGTCCCGGATCTATCTGCTCCGGTTCAACTCCGTCGCGTACTCCACCGCGTTCCGTGACGAGCTCATGGAGGACGTCTCCCGGCCGCTTCCGCTCGCCGGGGCGGCCGAGTCCTCCCTCGACGAGGACTGGAATGTCGTGGACGGGCCGGAATTCACCACGGCGCAGTCCTTCGCCGAGAGCGTGCCCTACGGGGCCGCGCAGGTCCGTCACGCCTATGTGCTGGCCGGGGACACCGTCGCCCTGGTCGTCCAGGCGAGGAAGGGCGCGGGCGGCAGCGAGGCCGTTCCGTTCCACCAGACCGTCGTCCTGCAGAACCAGCTCCTGGGCTGACGCGACCGGCCCGGGAAACCCCGGGCCGCCGTGCCGGGCCCCCACCCATTAGGCTGGGGGCCCGGCCGCCTGCTGCCGTCATGTCGTTCGTTCCGAGGAGCTCCCGTGCTTGAGGCTTTCTTCTCCGCCCTGCTGGTGCTGGTCTGCATCGGCGTGCTCGCCTTCGCCGCCGTGACCGTGAAGAAGCTGTACCAGGGCCAGCGCTGACCCTCGCCGAACACCTTCCGTACACCCTCACAGATCGTCTGAGCCGCTCATGATCGAGATTCCGTCCGACCTCCACCCGGACCTCGTACCCCTGGCCTTCCTCCTCGGGAACTGGGCGGGTGCCGGCGTCTCCGACTTCCCCGGCGCCGAGAAGTGCAACTTCGGCCAGGAAGTCACCTTCAGCCACGACGGCCGCGACTTCCTCGAATACGTCTCGCACTCCTGGGTGCTGGACTCCGAGGGCAACCAGGTCGAGCCGCTCGAGTCCGAGTCCGGCTACTGGCGCATCGACAAGGACCGCAAGGTCGAGATCGTCATGGTCCGCGACCAGGGCATCGTCGAGGTCTGGTACGGCGAGCTGGCGAAGCAGAAGCCGCAGATCGACATCGTCACCGACGCGGTGGCCCGCACCGCCGCCTCCGGCCCGTACAGCGGCGGCAAGCGCCTCTACGGCTATGTGCACAGCGACCTGATGTGGGTCGGCGAGAAGGCCACCCCCGACGTGGAGCTGCGGCCCTACATGTCGGCGCACCTGAAGAAGGTCGTCACCCCCGAAGAGGTCGCCGCGATGGCGAAGAGCCTCGGGGACATGCCGGACGACGGCATCGCGTTCTTCAAGTAGCCGGTCCGGGCTGTCGCCCGTCCCGCCCGAGCCCTTGGCCGCCTTCCCGGTGCCAGGGGCTTTCGCGTGCTTCCGGTGTTGCCGCGGGCGGTGACTGCCGAGCGAGCGGGGGTTAACAGATGCTCGTGCACTGCAATGCGCTTGCGTCGCCGGGTGTGGCTCGCTACGGTAGGAGCCGCTGCGGAGCCCATCGCGTCCGACTGGTTCGGACAACGCGGAACCCCCAGTCGCATTGCGCGCGACTGGGGGTTCCGTAAGCCGTGCTTCGGGCGGCGTGTAAACAGAGGCGGACCCAAAGCGTTCGTCGCCCACCGTACCACGGTGGGTGGCCGCGCAGTCCAGAGGTGCGCGGCGACCATCACGGCAGGGGCCGGAAACAGGGGGAGCATCATGGCGGACGCATGGCCGGAATGGATGGGGCGGGCGTTCTCGGAGCCGAGGATGGAGCCGTACCGCGACGCTTGCGGTGGCGACGTCCCGCAGGCGTGTCGGCTGTACTGGTGGAACGTCGAGGTGTGTGCGGCGCTCTACGGGCCGCTGCACTGCCTGGAGCTCGCTCTGCGCAATGCCTTGCACGTGGTGCTGACCGAGCACTACGGGAGGGCGGACTGGTGGGAGGCGGCGCCCCTCAACGCGCACGGCCTGAGACTCGTGGCCAAGGCCCGCACGAAGTGCGCCGGCCGGCGGGGCCGCGGACGGCGTCCGGTGGGGACGGACAGCGTGGTGGCAGAACTCTCCTTCGGCTTCTGGGCCGCACTGCTCAGCGCTGGCTCCGGCTACGACCGTACGTTCTGGGTGCCGGTGGTCCACAAGGCATTCCCCCACTACGGAGGGCGACGTGACACCCTGTACGACGAGCTGTGGTCCCTGGTGCTCCTGCGTAACCGGGTCATGCACCATGAGCCGGTGTACACGCGGCACCTCGCGGCGGACCACGCCAAGATCTACCGTCTTCTCGGGTACCTGAGCCCCGCTCTCGTCCCTGAGGTGCGGGCGATGGACCGGTTCCCCTCTGTGCTGCGCCACCGTGGGACGACCTGTGACGGCAGCCGCCGCCCCCGGTTCTGAGCATCCGCACCCGACCGCTCCGGGTTCACCCCGGGGCCACACTGGAGGACTTCGTGGCGCCCACCACCGGACCCGTGGTCACGCGCGCGGACATCGCCCGCCGCACGGCGGTACGCCGACCGGCCGTCAGCAACTGGCAGCGCCGTTACGCCGACTTCCCCGAAGCCGTGTCACGGAACGACGAGGATGTCGAGCTGTTCCCGGAAGCCGAGGTGCAGACCTGGCTGGACCGCCGGATGATCCCCGCCAACGCCCGTCGGGCGGGGGAGGGAGCCGGGGCGACCTACGGTGACCGCTTCCGGCAGCAGGGCGCCACAACGGGGTTCGTCGCCGCGGTCCGCGCACTGGTGGAAGATCCGCGGCACTTCGGTGATCACATCCCGCAGGATCACTACCTGCTGCTCCTGATGGCCCTCGTGCATACGCGTCAACTGCGTCCGGAGGTCTGGCGCGCCTGTGCGGACAGGCCGGGGGACGCGGTCGAAGCGGTGCGGCACGTCCTGTGGGAAGACCGCGCGTACCGCTTGTCGGACCTGCTCGGCCGGTCGCTCGACAGGTGCCCGCCGCACATGCTCGCGGAGCTCGTGGCCGCTCTCGACTCCGCCTCGCCGGAGCCCGGAGCCGGCGCGGAGGCGTTCGACCTGCTGCTGGCCGCTTACGGGGATGTGGCCGGCGGAACTGCCGGCGAGCTGCCGACCCCTCCCTCGGTGGCCCGTGCGGTGGCCGGGATGCTGATGAGCGAGCCGCCCTCCGCCGACGGCCCGCCCGTGCGCCTGCACGACCCCTACTGCCGGGCCGGCGAGATGCTGGCCGCTTCCGTCGACGCCGTGCGAGCCTCCGCCCCGGTGCCGCCGTCGCTGTCAGTCAGCGGTTCCGGGACCCAAGCCGTGCCCGGCGAGCTGGCAGGCATGAATCTGGCGCAGCGGCGCCAGCCGGCCGACCTGCGTACGGAGCCGGGGGCGGAGGACCGTGGCGCAGGCCCGGGGGGCCGGTTCGACCGTGTCCTGACGAACCCTCCGTTCAACGAACGGCTCACCAGGCGTTCCGGGCATCACGCCACGCACTGGAGCTACGGGGACCCGCCGGCTCACAACGCCAACTACGACTGGCTGCAGTTCGTGGTCCACAGCCTCTCCGAGCGGGGCCGGGCCTGTGTGGTGATGCCGACCAACGCGGCGTCCTCCGCACACACCGGTGAACGGCGGATCCGGCGGGCCATGATCGAGGACGGTGCGGTCGAGGCCCTGGTCGCGCTGCCGCCGCAGCTCTTCCCCGCCACCGCGGTCGCCGTGAGCGTGTGGATCCTGAAGCACCCGACGGGATCCTGCCGGGACGTCTTCTTCCTCGACGCGACGGGTCTGGGATCCATGACGTCCCGCACCCGCCGTGTGCTCGCGGCCGAGGACACGGACCTGCTGGTCCGGATCACCAGGTCCCGGGAGGAGCGGAAGGGCCTCAGCCGTACCGTCGGCATCGACGAGATCCGGGCGCACGGACACTCGCTGAGCGCGACCGCCTACCTGACCACCGGGGCCACCGAGCCGGCCCCGGCCGCGACCGGCGGCCAGGTGCGGGCGCTGGCCGGACGCCTGGCGGAGCTCGGCGACCGTGCGCGCGACGTCGACCGGCACATCGAGACCCTCCTCAAGGAGTACGGACTGTGACCACGGACATCGAGGAGGGCCTGCCGCAGGGCTGGGGAGTCGTCCCGCTGTCGCAGCTGTGCGAGCTGCGGTCGGCCGGGACCCCGGTGACCGTGCTGAAGGAGGCGGAGCCGGGCGCGGTGCCGTTGGTGAGGCCCGCCGATCTGCGGGAGCGCCGGATCGTTCACTCCGGCACCGCCTTCGTCAGCGGCATCCAGGCCCAGGGGCTGGACCGCGGACGCATCCGTGCGGGGGACATCCTCGTCACGCGTACCGGCACCGTGGGGCGCGTCGCCCTGGTCACCGACGCGGAGAGCGGGTGGTTCCACAACACACACGTGCTCTGCCTCAGACCGTCCGACGCGGCGTCCGCACCGTATCTGGCCGGCTTTCTCGCCGGACCCGGATCCGTGGCCTGGATGAACGGCCACGCCGCCGGGAGTGCCATCCGGTCGATCACCGTCGGCGCGTTGGCCGGTCTGCCGGTCGTGCTCCCTCCGCCCGGTGAGCAGCGGCGGATCGGTGCCGTGCTGGGCGCGCTGGACGAGAAGATCCGGGTGCACGAGGAGATCGCGCGTACGACGGGGCTGCTGCGTGAGTCCCTCGCCGGGCTGCTGATGAGCGGGAAGGTCTCCGTGCCCCCGAAATGAGCCCGGCTCCGCCCTACACTGGGGCTGTGGTGAGCACCGACTGGAAGACCGATCTTCGGCAGCGCGGCTACCGGCTGACGCCGCAGCGTCAGCTTGTCCTGGAGGCAGTCGACAAGCTGGAGCACGCGACGCCCGACGACATCCTCTGCGAGGTGCGCAGGACGGCGTCGGGTGTGAACATCTCCACCGTCTACCGGACCCTGGAGCTCCTGGAGGAGCTCGGGCTGGTCAGCCACGCCCACCTAGGGCACGGCGCACCGACGTATCACCTGGCGGACCGCCACCACCACATCCACCTCGTCTGCCGGGACTGTACGGACGTCATCGAGGCCGACGTCGACGTGGTCGCCGACTTCACCGCGAAGCTGCGGGGCACCTTCGGCTTCGAGACCGACATGAAGCACTTCGCGATCTTCGGGCGCTGCGCCGACTGCACGGCGAAGGCGGCAGGGGCGGGACCGGCGGAGGAACAGGGCAGCGCGCGGTAGACCCGGCCGCCCGGGTCGTACGCTGGTCGCATGAAGAGCCCCCTGCTGTCCCTGCCCGGCGCCGTCCCCGCCGAGGGGCGCGACGAAGGTGTCGCCGCGCACTACGGCGACCTGTTCCGTGAGCAACGCGCACTGGCCGACGGCAGCGGTCTCGTCGACCTCTCGCACCGCTCGGTCGTCACGGTCACCGGCGACGACCGGCTGGCCTGGCTGCATCTGCTGCTCACCCAGCACGTCAGCGACCTCGCGCCGCACCAGGCGACGGAGGCGCTGATCCTCTCCGCCCACGGGCACATCGAGCACGCCCTCTATCTGGTCGACGACGGCACGACGGTGTGGATGCACGCCGAGCCGGGGACCGGGGGCGAGCTGATCGCGTACCTGGAGTCGATGAAGTTCTTCTACCGGGTCGAGGTCGCCGACCGCACGGAGGACTTCGCCGTCGTGTACCTGCCGGCCGGTTCCATCGCCGAGGTCCCGGACGGCGCCGCCGTACGGGAGACGGCACACGGCCGCGATCTCTTCCTGCCCCGGGCCGGCCTGGAGGCGTACGCCGCCGCGCACGGGCCCGTGGCCGGGATCCTGGCGTACGAGGCGCTGCGCGTCGAGGCGCACCGCCCGCGGCTGGGCTTCGAGACCGACCACCGCACCATCCCGCACGAGCTGGGCTGGATCGGTACCGCGGTGCACCTGCAGAAGGGCTGCTACCGGGGCCAGGAGACGGTCGCCCGTGTCCACAACCTGGGGAAGCCGCCGCGCCGCCTCGTCTTCCTGCACCTCGACGGCAGCGAGGTCCACCTGCCCGGCCACGGCACACCGGTCCGGCTCGCGGCCGACGGCGAGGCGGGCCGCCAGCTCGGCTTCATCACCACCTCGGCCCGCCATCACGAGCTGGGCCCGATCGCCCTGGCACTGGTGAAGCGGAACACCGCGGTGGACGCGGAACTGCTCGCGGGCGACACCGCCGCGGCCCAGGAGACCGTCGTCGAGCCCTAGGGGAGCCGGGAGCGGCCCGCCGCCGCTACACCTCGACCAGCACGGTGAACGGGCCGTGGTTCGTGAGCGAGACCCGCATGTCCGCCCCGAACCGGCCCGTCTCCACCTGCGCACCGAGCGCGCGCAGCTGCGCCACCACCTCGTCGACCAGCGGCTCGGCGACCTCGCCCGGCGCGGCGGCGTTCCAGGTGGGCCTGCGGCCCTTCCTGGCATCCCCGTAGAGAGTGAATTGCGAAATGACCAAAAGCGGTGCATTCACATCCGAGCAGGACTTCTCGCCCTCCAGGATTCGCAGGGTCCACAGCTTGCGGGCGAGCTGCGCCGCCTTCTCCTCGGTGTCGCCGTGAGTAACCCCCACCAGCACACACAGCCCCTCGCCGACGATCTCGCCGACCGTTCCGGTCCCTGACGGACCGTCCGAGGCGCCCGCGACGGTGACGCTCGCGCCGTCCACTCTCTGTATCACTGCACGCATACAGACCAACCTATCTTGGGCTGAACGGGTACAGAGCACCTGCGTGAACACCGTGCGTAGTGACACCATGCACGATGTCGGTGTGCCGACGCACCGGTCGAGGGGATGAACATCATGACGACACGTGGAACCGGGCCATCCCCCGGTGCCGTACCAGTGACACGTACAGCCGCCGGCCTGCGGCCCCCGGTGCAGCGGACCGGAGAAGCCCCCGGCCAGCCGGCCGCACCGCCCGTGCAGGTGCCGGGAACGGTGTCCGTGCCCGGGCAGACCGGGGGACGTGCGGTCGAAGGGCTGGCCTCCGTACGTCCACAGCCGGAGTTCGGCGGGCTGCGGCTGCCGGACCTGCGCAGGCTGCGCCGTGACGCCCAGCGCGACGAGGCGGACCTCAGTTACGTACGCCGTCTGGTCCAGGGCCGGATCGACATCCTCCGGGCCGAGCTCGCCCGCCGGCCGGGTCCCGACTCGCCCGTGGTCGACCGGCTCTCGGAGATCCTCGCCGACACCCCGTCCGTCCACCGCTCCTCGGCCCGGCACGTCACCCTCACGACGCCGCGCAGCGACGAGTACCGGCAGCTGGCGGCGGACACGCTGGCGGAAGTCGAGCTCTCCGACCTCGACGCCCGGACGGACGAGGAGCTGCTCACCGCCATGGGACGGCTGGTGCGCTACGAGCGGCAGGTGTCCCGGCGCCGTCACCGCCTCCAGCGGACCGTCGACGATTGCAGCGCGGAGATCGCCCGCAGGTACCGTGACGGGGAAGCACAAGTAGAGGACCTGCTCGCCTGAAGCGACCCTTTCGGGGGCGGGTCACGCCCGTCCCCGGAAGGCCGCCCACCCCATGACCTCCTCCATAGCCCCGTTCCCGTCCTCGTCGTCCGTGCATCCGGTCCTGGCCGAGGTCGTGCGGTCCGGTTTCACCGAGGGCAGCCACCGGGGGTCGCTGGTCGTCCTCGCAGCCGACGGGAGCGTGGAGCTCGCGCTCGGTGACCCGGCCGCCCCGGTCTTCCCACGGTCGTCGAACAAGCCGATGCAGGCCGCCGCGATCCTGCGGGCCGGCCTCGACCTCTCGGGGGAGCGGCTGGCACTGGCCGCCGCGAGCCACTCGGGGGAGCCCTTCCACCTCGACCTGGTGCGCACGATGCTCGCCGAGCACGGGCTCGGGGCCGGCGACCTGCAGACACCGCCCGACCTGCCGCTGGACCCGGTCGAGGCAGAGGCGTACCTCGCCGCCGGAGGTGTGCGGGAGCCGCTCACCATGAACTGCTCCGGCAAGCACACGGCGATGCTCGCCGTCTGCCTGCGCAACGGATGGGACACGGCGACCTATCTCGACCCGTCCCATCCGCTGCAGCGGCTGGTCGGAGAGGTCGTCGCGGAGGCGGCGGGCTCGCCCGCGCGTTCCGCACGTTCGTGCTGGCGGAGCCCGGCACGGCGGAGCGCCGGGTCGCGGACGCGATGCGGGCGCACCCGGAGTACGTCGCCGGTACGCGGCGGCCGGACACCTGGCTGATGCGGGAGGTGCCGGGCGCGCTCTCCAAGATGGGCGCGGAGGCGGTCCAGGCGGTGGCGCTCCCGGACGGGAGGGCCCTGGCCTTCAAGATCGACGACGGTTCCACCCGCGCCCTGGGCCCGGTCCTGGCCCGCTCCCTCGAACTGCTGGGCGTCGACGCCCCGGTCGTGTCCCGCATCGGTCGGGCTCCGCTGCTGGGCGGGGCCGTGGAGGTGGGCGAGGTCCGGGCGGCGTTCTGAGCGGCGCCGGGCCCACCGGAAATCCGGGAGACATTCCGAACGCCCTGTGCCTAGCGTGGGCCGTATGAACCTTGATCCACGCACCGTCTCCGTAGCCGAGTACCCCCACTGGCTGCGCGCCGTGGGGACCGGGTTCCTGCGGGCGTCGGCCGGGGTCCCCGGGGAGGAGGAGGTCGCGTTGCACCTGGCCCGTACCGACCTGGACCGTGTCCAGGGCGTGTTCGAAGCCGGGCGCTGTGTGGCCACCTTCCGGTCGTTCGCGCAGGAACTGACCGTCGTCGGCGGCGCGAAGGTGCCGGCGGACGCGATCACCGCCGTGACGGTGACACCCACACACCGCCGCCGGGGCCTGCTCGGCCGGATGATGGCAGCGGACCTGGCGGCGGCGAAGGAGCGCGGCGACGTCGTCGCCTCGCTGATCGCCGCGGAGTACCCGATCTACGGGCGGTACGGCTTCGGTCCGGCCACCTGGACCACGAAGTGGGAGATCGATGTCCCCCGGGCGGGCCTGGATCCCCGCAGGGCGGTCCCGTCCGAGGCGGACGGTGGGCGGATCGAGCTGGTGGACGGCGCGGACGTGCGCAAGCTGGGACCCGGACTCCACAGCCGTGTCGCCGCGCGGCAACACGGCATGGTGTCCCGGGACGAGCGCTGGTGGCAGCGCAACACCGGCATGGGCGTCCCGGCGCTCGAGACGTGGACGGAGCCGTTCTACGCGATCTACCGCTCGCCGGACGGGGAGGCCGACGGGCTGATCATCTACCGCGCCGACGACCGCTGGGGCGACGGGAAGCAGCCGCTCAACACGGCGACGGTGTCCGGCATGATCGCCGCCACCCCGGCTGCTGAACGCGCGCTGTGGGAGTTCGTCTGCTCCATCGACTGGATCACCACGGTCCGTTCGGGCCACCGCGCCCCCGACGACCTGCTTCCCCTCCTTCTCCCGGACCCGCGAGCCGCCCGCGTCGCGACCCGGGCGGACTGGCTGTGGCTGCGCGTCCTGGACGTCCCCCGGGCCCTGGAGGCGCGTACGTACGCGATCGACAGCGCCTTGGTCCTGGAGGTCCGGGACGCCACGGGCCTGGCGGGCGGCCGGTTCCTGCTGGAGGTGTCACCGTCCGGCGCCTCGTGCGTCCCCACGACACGGGACGCCGACATCACGCTCGACTTGGCGGAGCTGGGCGCGCTCTGCCTGGGTGACGGGTCGCCGGTGCGGCTGGCCGCGCTGGGCCGGCTCGACGAACACCGCGCGGGCGCGGCGGCGACGGCGGACCTGGTGTTCCGGGCGCCACGGCGGGCGTGGTGCCCGGACGTGTTCTGACGGGCCGGCCGGCGCCGGCCGCCGCGCAGGAGGTGCCGGGGACGCCGGCCGCTCCCACGCTCCGGCAGGTCGCGGGCACCTACGCGCAGTGGTTCAGGGCGCGTTCCCGCGTCACCGCGTCCGCACCCTGAACAGCACCCCCGACAGGGCCACGGCCACCGTCAGTATCCCGGCCGCCCAAGCGAGCGCGGTCCAGGGTGCGTTGCCCACCGGCTGGTCCAGGAGGAGACCGCGGAGGGATTCGATGGCCGGGGTGACCGGCTGGTGGTCGGCGAAGCCGTGGAGCCAGCCCGGCATGCTGTCGACCGGGACGAACGCGCTGCTCGGGTACGGCAGGAACGACATGAAGAAGGTGAACCCGCCGGCCGCTTCGGGCGTCCGGGCGAGCAGGCCGATCGCGGCGGAGATCCAGGACAGGGCCACGATGTAGGCGAGCAGAACGGCGGTGACGGCGAGCCAGCCCGCGGGGGTGGCCGCGGGACGGAAGCCGATGAGCAGGGCCACGGCGAACACCAGCGTGGTGGAGACCAGGTTGCGCACCGTGCTCGCCACCACATGGCCGGCCAGGATGGGCATCGCGCCGATGTCCAGGGAGCGGAAACGGTCGATGATGCCGCCCTTCATGTCCTCGCTCACCGCCACCGCGGTGGTGGCCGAGCCGAAGCCGGCACACAGGAACAGGACACCCGGGACGACGTACATGACGTACGAGTCGTATGCGGTGCCCGTGTCGATCGCACCGCCGAAGAAGTAGACGAAGATCAGCATCAGCATGATCGGCAGCATCATCGACGTGATGACGGCGTCGATGTTGCGACGGCTGAGGAGCAGGCTGCGCCCCGTCATGACCGTGGCGTGGGTCAGGGCTCCGGGTGCGTCAGACATGGGCCGGTGCCTCCGTCCGGTCGGTGGTGAGGGCGAGGAAGACGTCGTCGAGGGTCGCGCTGCGCACGGAGAAGCGGTCGATGTCGGTGCGGTGCGGGTCGATCTCGTCGAGCAGGGCGCGGGCGTGCGCGGCGGTGCCGTCCGTCGGGAGACCCAGCGTGAGGGTCTCGGGGGAGTGGTGGACGGCGCGGGTGGCCAGCCGGAGGTAGGCCTCGCGGCTGCTGAGGACGAGGTCGAGGCGGTGTCCGGAGACCCGGGATTTCAGGGTCTCCGGGGTGCCTTCGGCGACGGCGCGTCCCTTGTCGAGGACGGTGATCCGGTCGGCGAGCTGATCGGCCTCCTCCAGGTACTGGGTGGTGAGCAGCACCGCGGCGCCCCGGCCCGCGAGGTCGCGGACCACCTGCCAGAGCTCGCGGCGGCTGCGCGGGTCGAGGCCGGTGGTGGGCTCGTCGAGGAAGAAGACACCGGGTTCGGGCGAGCCGACCAGACCCGCCGCCAGGTCCAGGCGGCGCCGCATCCCCCCGGAGTACGTACGGGCCTGGCGGCGGGCCGCGTCGGTGAGGCCGAATCGGACGAGGAGTTCCTCGGCACGTCGACGGGCACGGGTGCGGGTCAGGCCGGAGAGCCGCGCCATCATCCGCAGGTTCTCCTCGCCGGTCAGGGTCTCGTCGACGGCGGCGAACTGCCCGGTCAGGCTGATGGCGCGGCGCACCGCGCGCCGGTCGGCGACGACGTCGTGCCCCGCGACGCGCGCCGTGCCGGAGTCGGCGGTGGCGAGGGTGGCGAGGATCCGCACGGTCGTGGTCTTGCCCGCGCCGTTGGGGCCGAGCAGTGCGTGGATGCCGGCGCGGGCAAGACCNNGGTCCCCCTTCTGCGTATGTCATACGCGTTACTGCGTAAGCATTACGCAAACCTAGGATGGTGGCAAGCCAGTACGGGGAAAGGCGGCATCGGATGACGGAGAACAGCAGCGCGTCGTCGGGCGGTACCGGCCTGCCGGCCAGCATCGAGGCCGCGTGGGGACTGCGGGAGCGTCCGGTCAAGGGCCCCAAGCCCGGCCTGACGCTGGACCGCATCGTCGACGCGGCCGTGTCGGTGGCCGCGTCGGAGGGCCTCCCGGCCGTCTCGATGGGCCGGGTCGCCAAGGAACTAGGCGCCTCCACGATGTCGCTCTACCGCTACGTGTCCGCCAAGGAGGAGCTGTACGTCCTCATGCAGGAGGCGGCGATGGGTGCCCCTGAGCCCCTGCCCTCCAGTGTCTGCAG
>NZ_MAPV01000244.1 GCF_001700505.1 Streptomyces mutomycini | reverse complement strand
CCTTCGGTCCCGTTTCACCGGGGCCCTCCGGGCGCTCCCCTTCTGTTCTTGCGTTTCCGACTCTATCAGACTCTTTCGTGTCCGATTCCCGGTCGAAGCGGGTTACTACTTTTTCGCTTTCCAGTTCTTCGCTTTCGCGTTTCCCTTTCCGGCGGTTCCAACTTTACCAGACTCTTTTCCGTACCGTTTCCGGTCCGAACTTGATTCAGGCGACCTGTGGAATGGCCTTTGCCTTTCGGCTGACTCGACTTTATCAGAAGCAATTCGACCGAAGCGAATCCGGACGTCTGCTTGAAAGAGAAGAATCGATCGGCTCTGCGAGGATCACGTCCCCTGCACGAGCGAGATGAACTTTAGACGTTCAGGAACGAGTTGTCCAACTCGTTCTAACCGTTCAAATATACCTCCCCACGCAAACTGTGTCAACAGTTTTTGTGGGCGACGAGCAGACTAGCAGGTCAGCGCCGCCGCTCGCACATCGACTCTCAGGCCGCGGCAGGAAGATCCGCGCTTCGCTCCTCGGGTGCCAGATCTCCGGTGTCCCCGGCGCGGGCCGCCCTGCCTCCGAGGACGTAGACGTAGGCGAGAAATGCCAGCTCAGCCAGGACGCCGATGGTGATGCGCGCCCAGGTGGGGAGGCCCGACGGGGTGACGAAGCCTTCGATGACGCCGGAGACGAACAGGACCAGGGCCAGACCGATGGCCATGCCTATCGCGGCTCGGCCCTGCTGCGCGAGGGCCGAGCGCCGGCTGTGCGGGCCCGGGTCGATGACCGTCCAGCCGAGGCGGAGACCGGTACCCGCCGCGACGAAGACGGCGGTGAGCTCGAGCAGACCGTGGGGGAGGACGAGTCCGAGGAAGGTGTCCAGCCGGCCGGCGGAGGACATCAGGCCTATGCCGACAGCGAGGTTGAGCACGTTGACGAAGAGGATCCAGATCACCGGTATGCAGAGGAACGCCCCCAGTACAAGGCACATCGCTGCCGCCTGCGCATTGTTCGTCCAGACCTGGGCGGCGAACGAGGCGGCCGGGTGGCTGGAGTAGTACGTCTCGTACTCCCCACCGGGCCGGGTCAGGGCTCGGAGGTCCTCCGGTGCGGCGATCGACGCCTGGACCTCGGGGTGTGTGCCGATCCACCAGCCGATGACGGCCGCGAGCAGTGTGGAGAGCACCGCCGTCGGAATCCACCAGTGCCGCGAGCGGTAGACCGCTGCCGGGAAGCCGGCGGTCAGGAATCGGGCCGCGTCGCGCCACGAAGCCCGGCGGGTCCCCGTCACGGTGGAGCGTGCGCGGGCCACGAGCTGCGTGAGGCGAGCGGTCAGCAGGGGGTCCGGGGCACTGGACTGGATCAGGGACAGGTGGGCGGCGGTGCGCTGGTACAGAGCGACGAGTTCGTCCGCCTCCTCGCCTGTCAGGCTGCGCCCTCGGTGCAGAAGCTGGTCCAGGCGGTCCCACTCGATGCGATGGGTGGTCACGAAGACGTCGAGATCCATGGTCGGCTGCTGCTCCAGGCATGGGTGCGTACGGGTACGTACTACGGCGGCGCGCTGCCGGTCAGCTTGGCAGACTGTGCTCCCCGGGGGCAGGCAGGGCGGCGAGGAGTGGGTGGGCGATGAACGAGCTCGTGACAGGGGATGCGGTCGTACTGGGGCTGCAGCCGGCGAGGCTGCCCAGCCGGGCATTGGCGATCGCCATCGATCTTGCGGTGCTTCTGACCGTTTTCGTGCTGCTGTCCATAGGTCTGGCTGTGGCGTCAGTGACGCTCGACGAGGCCGCGATCGCCGCGATCGCCGTCGCCTCTTTCCTTCTGGTGCTGGTGGGCGGGCCGGTGGCTGTCGAGACGCTCAGCCATGGCCGTTCGCTCGGCAAGCTTGCCTGTGGCCTCCGCGTGGTGCGGGACGACGGCGGGCCGATCCGGTTCCGGCACGCGCTCATGCGAGGGGCGATGGGAGTGGTCGAGATCCTGGGGACGTTCGGAGTGGTGGGCTGCATCGCCTCCCTGGTGTCCGCCCGGGGCCGTCGGCTCGGCGACGTGTTCGCGGGAACGCTCGTCGTGCGTGAGCGGGTGCCGGCCGGGCGGGCCCTCGCGGTGCCGCCTCCTCCTCCCTGGCTCGTGGGCCGTTTCGGCCAGCTGGATCTCTCGGGCGTCCCCGAAGGCCTCTGGCTGGCGATCCGGCAGTACCTGACGCGGATGAACCAACTTGATGTCACGGTGCGCGGATCCATGGCCGAGCGGCTGTCCACGGACCTCGCCGCGCACACCGGCGTTCCGATGCCGCAGGGGGTACCGGCGGCTGCCTACCTGGCGGCGGTGGTGAACGAGCGCCAGGCCCGGGACGTTCGGCGGGTGGCCGCTGTGGCCGGCCGCAGAGGCCTGGTGACGGCGCCCCTGCCCGTATCCGTGGACCGGGAGTTCTCCGGTCACCGGGAGTTCTCCGGCAACCGGCCGGAGGAAGGCATGCCGGCCGGGGCGGGCCCGGCGCCGGCTTCCACGGACAGTGGCACGGGCGCCGCGACGCCGCCGTCGACCGGGTTCGCCCCGCCTGCCTGAGTCCCGGCCCGTGGGAGCGCCACCTGCCGAGCCCCGGCCGCTCAGGACGGTGACGTCGAGGGGCCCGGAGCCCCGCTCGCGCCCTCAGGCTCCTCAGGCGCCGTCCGTGAGGCGGGGCATGGCCGAGGGCGGGGATTCGAGGTGCTCGAGCTCGATGCCGGGCGCCGCCAGCACCACGTCGCCCGCGATGTGCACGGCGTACTGATCGCCGGTGTCCAGGGCGCTGACCTGGTACTCGTCCACGATCAGGGGCCCGCTGTCAGTGGCGTGCGCTTCACTGTTCAGCAGGGACCAGGACTGGTCGACGGTCCGGGGGGCGAGCACCGGGTCCGTGAAGGTGACCAGACGGACACGGGTCGCGGGAGAAGGGGCGGAATCGGGGGTGAGGCGCAGGAGCCTGGCGGTGGCGACGAGGAAGGCGGGGGATGTGCCGGAGAAGGTGTGGGCGCGGACATTGCCTTCGGTGGCGTGAGTGCCGGTGGGGTCGGTTCGCACCCAGGTGACCCCGTCGAGGGCGGCGCCGCGGATCTGCCAGCTCGCGGCGTGCAGTTCGAGGCGGATGGGGCGGCCGAGTTCGTCCAGAGCCAGATCGACGGAACCCAGGTGGGCGCCCGATGGGGCCGTGGTCTGGGAGACATAGCGCCAGCCGGAGGGGCCGGGCGCGCAGTGGAAGTGTTCTTCGCCGAGGGGGGTGTGGTCGTGGACATCGTGGAGCGAATAACGGCCGCGGGGCATGGGGTCCTTCGGGTTCCTCGGGCTGTGCGGGTGAGGTACGGCGCAGGCCCCCGACACGGGGGTGCGGGGGCCTGCGCTCGGACCTGCTGCTGAGAGCTGCGCCGGCCGGTGGCCGACGGCCGGCTCAGTAGCGGTAGAGGTCGGACTTGTACGGGCCTTCGACCGGGACACCGATGTAGTCGGCCTGCTCCTGGCGCAGGGTCGTGAGCTTCACGCCCAGCGCGTCGAGGTGGAGCCGGGCTACCTTCTCGTCCAGGTGCTTCGGCAGCACGTAGACATCGGTCGGGTACGCCTCGGGCTTGGTGAACAGCTCGATCTGGGCCAGGGTCTGGTCCGCGAACGAGTTGGACATGACGAACGAGGGGTGACCGGTGGCGTTGCCGAGGTTCAGCAGGCGGCCCTCGGACAGCACGATCAGGACCTTGCCGTCCGCGAACGTCCAGGTGTGGACCTGCGGCTTGACCTCGTCCTTGACGACGCCGTCGATCTTCGCCAGACCGGCCATGTCGATCTCGTTGTCGAAGTGACCGATGTTGCCGACGATGGCCTGGTGCTTCATCCGGGCCATGTCGGAGGCCATGATGATGTCCTTGTTGCCCGTCGTCGTGACGAAGATGTCCGCGGTCTCCACCACGTCGTCCAGCGTCGTGACCTGGTAGCCGTCCATCGCGGCCTGCAGGGCGCAGATCGGGTCGACCTCGGTGATGATCACCCGGGCGCCCTGGCCGCGGAGGGACTCCGCGCAGCCCTTGCCCACGTCGCCGTAGCCGCAGACGACGGCGGTCTTGCCGCCGATCAGGACGTCGGTGGCGCGGTTGATGCCGTCGATCAGGGAGTGGCGGCAGCCGTACTTGTTGTCGAACTTCGACTTGGTGACGGCGTCGTTGACGTTGATCGCCGGGAAAAGGAGGGTGCCGTCACGGTGCATCTCGTAGAGCCGGTGGACACCGGTCGTGGTCTCCTCGGTCACGCCGCGGATCTCGGACGCCAGCTGGGTCCACTTCTGCGGGGACTCGCCGAGCGTGCGGTTCAGCAGGGTGAGGATGTATGCGTACTCCTCGCTGTCCGCGGTGGACGGGTCCGGAGCCTCGCCGGCCTTCTCGAACTCCACGCCCTTGTGGACGAGGAGGGTGGCGTCACCACCGTCGTCGAGGATCATGTTCGGGCCGCCGGTGGGGGTGTTGGGCCAGGTCAGAGCCTGCTCCGTGCACCACCAGTACTCCTCCAGGGTCTCGCCCTTCCAGGCGAAGACCGGGACGCCGGCGGGGGCGTCCGGGGTGCCGTTCGGGCCGACCGCGATGGCGGCGGCGGCGTGGTCCTGCGTGGAGAAGATGTTGCAGGAGGCCCAGCGGACCTCGGCGCCCAGGGCGACGAGGGTCTCGATGAGCACAGCGGTCTGCACCGTCATGTGCAGCGAGCCGGTGACCCGGGCGCCGGCCAGCGGCTGCGTGGCGGCGTACTCCTTGCGGATCGACATCAGGCCGGGCATCTCGTGCTCGGCGAGGGTGATCTCCTTGCGCCCGAAGGCGGCGAGGGAAAGGTCTGCGACCTTGAAGTCCTGGCGATTGGCGGCCGTCGTCATAACGGGCTGCTCCTCGTAGTGGGTCGAGGGTGGACTGGCTGGCTCTGCGGCGGCCACGGGCACACGAATGCCCGGGCGATCCGCAGTGCAGTCCGTCGGAGGCCCTCTCTCCCTCGGCCGGCCCGCTTCCGCGAACCGATCGACCGCCATCAGCAGCGACGTCTGGTACTCCCCCGAATCTACACCGAACGGCCCTGTGACCCCCAGCCCGCCTGTGCGGCGGCATGGGTCACAGGACCGTTCGGGGCTGATGCTCAGCGGGTCAGTGGCCGGATCCGGCCGGTGCGTCCCCGGGAGACGCGGGGCTGCCCGGGGCCTTGCCCGGGTTGGTGCCTGCCGCGGCGGCGGCCTCGTTGTAGATGTCGGGCTCGAGGTAGATGACCCGGGCGATCGGGACGGCCTCGCGGATCCGGTTCTCGGCGGCGTTGATCGCCTCCGCGACCTCGGCGGCCGACTCCTCGGCACGTACGGCGATCTTGGCTGCGACCAGAAGCTCCTCCGGGCCGAGGTGGAGCGTGCGCATGTGGATGACGCGGGTGACGGTGTCACCGTCGACAACCGAGGCCTGGATCTTCTCGACGTCCTCGATACCGGCCGCCTCACCGAGCAGCAGCGACTTCGTCTCGGCGGCGAGAACGATCGCGATCGCGATCAGCAGGACGCCGATGCACAGGGTGCCGATGCCGTCCCACACTCCGTTGCCGGTACCCAGCGCGAGGCTGACGCCGCCGAGCGCCAGGATCAGGCCGACGAGTGCGCCGAGGTCCTCGAGAAGGACGACGGGGAGCTCGGGCGCCTTGGAGCGGCGGATGAACTGCGTCCAGGACAGCTTGCCGCGGGTCTGGTTGGACTCCACGATCGCCGTGCGGAAGGAGAAGCTCTCGGCGATGATCGCGAAGACCAGCACGCCGACCGGCCAGTACCAGGCCTCGATCGGGTGAGGGTGCTTGATCTTCTCGTAGCCCTCGTAGATCGCGAACATGCCACCGACCGAGAACAGCACGATGGACACGAGGAAGGCGTAGATGTAGCGCTCACGCCCGTACCCGAAGGGGTGCTGGGGTGTCGCCTCCCGCTTGGCCCTCTTCCCGCCGAGCAGCAGGAGCCCCTGGTTGCCCGAGTCCGCCAGTGAGTGGACGCTCTCCGCCAGCATCGACGACGAGCCACTGAAGAGGAACGCCACGAATTTGGCCACTGCGATCGCGAGGTTGGCGGCGAGTGCCGCCACGATCGCCTTGGTTCCGCCTGACGCGCTCATGAGTGCCTGGTGTCCCTTCCTCGGTGCTGCGGCACGGGCGCCGCTACGGCCGGACATTGTTGCAGCCGCTGGTGCGGACCGTACGTCAGACCACCACGGTCGCGCGGAACAGCGTGCCCGTACCAGCCACTTCGACCCTTTCGTCCGCGGGGACGAACACGGATTCGCCGGGGGCGAGAACGGTCTCCCCCGCGCTCGGGGCACCCGCGGTGCAGAGCAGGATCTGCGGGGTGGCGGCTGTGAGGTCGACGGGAGCGCCGCCGGACGGCAGGACGTAGCGCGACAGCCTGAACTCGTCGACGGGCGTCTCGTACAGCTCCTCGCCGGACGGTGATGCCTCCGGGCGCAGGATGCCGGGCTCGGTGGCTTCGAAGCGGACGATGCGCAGCAGTTCGGGGACGTCGACGTGCTTCGGGGTCAGACCGCATCGCAGCACGTTGTCGGAATTGGCCATGATCTCGACACCCAGGCCGCCGAGATAGGCGTGCGGCACACCCGCGCCGAGGAACATCGCTTCGCCGGGCTGGAGTTGTACGTAGTTCAGCAGCATGGCCGCGATGACGCCGGGGTCGCCGGGGTAGTGGTGGGCGATCTGGGCGTACGGGGCGTGGGGCCCGCCGAGCCGCTCCGCCGCAGTGGCCGCATCGGCGACGGTGTGCGCCATCTCGTCGGGGTCCGCGGTGAGGATCGCTGTGAGGACCTCGCGCAGTGCCCCGTCCTCGGGACGCGCGCGGAGCAGGTCCACATAGGGCTTGAGGGAGTCGACGCCGAGGGCCGCTATCAGGTCGGCGGCCTCGGCGGGCCGGCGGAAACCGCACAGCCCGTCGAAGGGCGTGAGCGCGCAGATCAGCTCGGGCTTGTGGTTGGCGTCCTTGTAGGTGCGGTGCGGCGCGTCCACGGGGACGCCCCGGAGCTCCTCGTCCGCGTAGCCCTCCTGCGCCTGTGTGAGGTCGGGGTGGACCTGGAGGGACAGCGGGGCGCCTGCGGCGAGCAGCTTGAGCAGGAAGGGGAGGCGGGGGCCGAAGGCGCGGACCGCGGCGGGACCGAGTTCGCGCTCGGGGCCGGCCGCGATGACGTCCGTGAGGGACCGCTCCCCCGGTCCGCCGGGTCCGGCCGGGCGAGTCAGGCGCGAAGGGGCTCCCGGGTGGGCTCCCATCCACATCTCGGCCTGCGGTTCGCCGGTCGGGGCTGTGCCCAGCAGCTCGGGGATGGCCGTGGTGGAACCCCAGGCGTAGGGGCGCACGGTGTTGGAGAGCCGGTCCATGGAGATGAGTCCTCGTGGGATGCGCGGGGCGTGGGTGCCCGGGGG
>NZ_MAPV01000243.1 GCF_001700505.1 Streptomyces mutomycini | reverse complement strand
TGCTGCTGCTCGACGGTCGCCTGCGCGGCAGCACCATGGCGACCGCCGAGCAGCAGCACAGCGGTCTTCTCGGCGTCCGCGAGGACGGTCGCGACGGCCAGGGACGCGGTGACCACGGTCAGCGGCCGGTCCCGGGGAAGGGCTTCGGCGATGAGCTGCGGGGTGAACCCCTCGTCGACGAAGACCGTCTCGGCGTCGCCGAGCAGGTCTGCGGCGGCCTTCGCGATCCGTGACTTCTGAGGCACGTGGTGCGTGGTGCGCATCGCCAGAGTGGTCTCGAACCCCGCGCTCTCGACCGGGTACGCACCGCCGTGCGTGCGCCGCACGAGACCGTGCTCCTCAAGGGTGTGCAGATCGCGCCTGATGGTCTCCTTGGCCACCTGGAACCGCTCGGCCAGCAGGTTCACGTCGACCGACCCGTCCTGTCGGGCCGTCTCGAGTATCCCTCGTCGGCGTTCCTCGGTGCCCACAACACCTTCCCTGCGCTAGTACGAATCGGGTGTGGTCCGGCGTCCGTTCGGGCCCACGCATTGTTTGTACAAGCTGAAACGGCTGTTCGGCCAGTTCCTTCGCGCCGCGGCCTGCGCCCGTTCATGCCCGTTTCACGACGGGGCTCGGCGCCCGTGGCCGGAGTGCGGCGGCGCCCGGGCAGCCGGGCAGCGCCTGATTCGCCCGTGACCGCGCCCGTTTCGTGCCCGTCAGTGGTCACACGGATGCCGGGATGCCTAGCACAGCCATCCCGACACCGCATCGGAAACAGCCTGGAAATGTCCGATTGCAGACGCCACTGCCTGATTTCGGCCAACATTCCCTGTCTCATGACCCTCAGGGCAACCCGCGGTCGTGGTTGTCGTCTCTCACGGGCAAAGCGACTCCACCCGCCTCACGGGGCATTCCGGACATCGGAGAACGATGAGCACCAGCACCCCCCGCCGCAGGCTGCGGCGCCCCGCGGTCGCGGCCGCCGCCGCGATCACCATGACCGCCGGCGTCGTCGCCGCGGCGCCCGACGCCGGGCAGAAGGCTCCCGTACCGTGGCTCGGCCTGGTCGCCGCGTCGAAGACCGTGACGCTCGACTCGTGGAAGGAGGACCCGGGCGTCTATCTGGACCTCGGGACGTATCTCACGGCCTCCGGGGCCCCGTTGGAACTGCGGGTGACACGGAAGAGCTACAAGGACCCGGTCGTCGCCACCCAGATCATCCGCAAGGGGAACAAGACCCGGACCAGGGCCCTCCCCCAGAACCTGGTGAAGGATTTCTCGGGGCTGCCGGACTTCGTCCGGATCACGGTCCGGGACGGTGCGGGCAAGGCGGTGGTGAGCCGTACGGAGTCGTTCTGCCCGAACAACGCGTCGGGCAGGATCCTGCCCGACGCCCCGGCCACGTCGAAGTATCCCGAGAGCTGCCCCACGAACCCCTTCACGCTCGGCTCCGTGTGGGGCGTCGAGAACGGCTGGGCGTCCAACACCTACGCCGGCTACTACTCGGCGCCGGTCGCGCTCCCGGCCGGGAAGTACACCGCCGAGGTGGCGATCACCAAGCGGTACCGCGACCTGTTCAAGATCGCCGACAAACCCCAGACGGTCGACGTGACGGTTCGCGAGCGAAGCTGGGAGGAAGAGAGCTCCGGCCGGGCGCCGGACGCGCGCTCCGCGTCCGGGCACGCCGCACACGGTGCCGGCCACTCGGGCCACGCCGCGGCACGCACACCCGCTCCGTCTTCCGCGACCACCGGTGCGGACCCCACGTACAACGTCGGCCACGGCCCCCACCCCCCGGCGCCCGCCGCCGTTCCCTGGGCCGCAGCGCGCGAAGGATTCCGGTCGGCGCAGGGCGACGGTCCGGGACGCACGGACGGCTCCCGGCAGGCACCCGCGGCACAGCCGAACGCGAAGCGTCCGACGGGCAGGGCGGCCGTGCCGGACGTCCCCAAGCCCGACCTGCGTTCCCTGCCCGCCTACGGCATCACCATCGGCGCGGGTGACACCGGGACGCCGGGCAAGGACTACCTGGCCTTCAGCGCCAACGTGTGGAACGCGGGCCCCGCACAGCTCGTGGTGGACGGATTCCGCAAGCCCGGCAACGAACTGATGGACGCATACCAGTACTTCTACGACGCCTCCGGCAAGCAGGTCGGCTACACCCCGACCGGCACCATGGAGTGGGACCCCCGTCCAGGTCATGAGCACTGGCACTTCACCGACTTCGCCAGCTACCGGCTGCTGAAGGCCGACAAGAAGGAGACCGTGCGCAGCGGCAAGGAGGCCTTCTGCCTGGCCAACACCGACGCGGTCGACTACACGGTGAAGAACGCCAACTGGCACCCGGACAACACGGACCTGTCCACGGCCTGCGGCCAGGAGAACTCCATCTCCGTTCGGGAGGTGCTCGACGTGGGCTCCGGTGACACCTACACCCAGGACCTTCCGGGCCAGTCCTTCGACATCACCGGGCTCGCCAACGGCACGTACTACATCCAGGTGCTGGCCAACCCGGAGAAGCGGCTCAAGGAGACCGACCTCGGCAACAACAGCGCCCTGCGGAAGGTGGTCCTGGGCGGCAAGCCCGGCGCGCGCACGGTGACCGTGCCCAAGCACGACCTGGTCGACGCTCCCTGACAGGCGGCCTGCCGGCGCGGCCCCCGGGGCACACCCCGGGGGCCGCCCCTGTCACCCCGCAGCTCCAACGGAACTCCTTCACCGGTCAGTTGCTGTGGCAGACTTCGCAGGCGGACCGGTTCACCTCATCTGCAACGGAGCTCGTCATGACGGCTGGGACATCTCTGCCCCCGATAGACACCAGCAGGCCCCACTCGGCACGCGTCTACGACTCGCTGCTGGGCGGCAAGGACAACTACCCGGTGGATCAGGCGGTGGCCCAGCAGCTGCCGGCCGAGGCGAAGGCCGGGGCGTTCCAGAACCGTTCCTTCATGAACCGCGCCACGGCCTGGCTCGCCGGCGAGGGCATCAGCCAGTTCCTCGACATCGGCACGGGAATCCCGACCGAGCCGAACCTGCACCAGACGGCCCAGGAGATCAATCCGCGGTCGAGGGTCGTCTACTGCGACAACGACCCGATCGTCCTGCGGCATGCGGAGGCCCTCCTGATCAGCCGGCCGGAGGGGGTCACGGACTACGTGCACGCGGACGTGCTCCAGCCCGCCACGATCATCGAGGCGGCCCGCAAGGTCCTGGACTTCGAGCGGCCCATCGCCCTCTCGCTCCTGGGCCTCCTCCACTTCCTCCCCGACGACCTGGACCCCCGGGGCATCGTGCGTACCCTGGCGGCCACCCTGCCGCCGGGCAGTTACGTGGTGCTCTCCCAGGGCGCCTCGGACGTGAACCCCGAGCGCGGCAAGCAGGGTGCCGACGAGTACGGCAAGGGCGGCATCCGGCTCGCGCTGCGCACCCGCGCCGAGTTCGCCCGGTTCTTCGAGGGCCTGGACATCGTCGAGCCGGGTCTCGTGACGGCTCCGGAGTGGTTCCGCGGCACACCGGCGCCGGAGCAGGAGCTGAGCGGCGTCTACGTCGCGGTCGCCCGTATCCCGTAACAGCGGTCCGGAAGGGGACGTCCTCATGGCCGACGGCCACCAGCACGCGGCAGCCGAGGCGTTCGACGCCATCGGGGCCGGTTACGAGACGGCCTTCGCCGGCTCGTCCGCGCACCACGCCTCGCTGGAGCGGCTGCTGGAGCGGCTCGCGCCGCACAGCAGGGTTCTGGACGTGGGCAGCGGGACGGGCCGGCCGACCGCCCACACCCTGGCGTCCGCCGGGCACGAGGTCCTGGGTGTCGACGTCTCGCCCGTCATGGTGGAGCTGGCGACCCGCCGCGTTCCCGAGGCGTCCTTCCGCTGCGCCGACATCCGTGAGGTACCGCTGGAGGAGGAGAGCTTCGACGCGGTCTGCGTCTACTTCTCGCTCCTGCAGATGTCGCGCGACGAGCAGCGCTCTCTCGTCCACCGCCTGGCGGGGGCGCTCAGGCCGGGCGGCAGTCTGGTCCTGGCGACCGTGCCGCTGGACGTGGAGGGCGTGAGCGCCGTCTTCATGGGCCAGGAGGTGCGGGTGACCAGCTTCGGCCCGGAGGCGTTCAGGGCGCTCGCGACCGGTGCCGGGCTCACTGTCGTGAGCGAGGTGGACACGGTGTTCACCCCGGACTGTCAGGGTGCCGTGCCCGAGCCGCACCTCTATCTGGACTGCCGCCGCTGACCTGGCGGTGCTCCGTCACCCCACGCCGTTCACATCCGGCTGCAGCAGCTGCTCCGTCCAGATGACCTTGCCACCGTCGTCCGTGTAGCGGGTGCCCCACCGTTCGGCCAGCTGGGCGACGAGGAACAGTCCCCTGCCCCCCTCGTCCGTGCTCGCCGCCTGGCGCAGGTGGGGCGAGGTGCTGCTGCGGTCGAACACCTCGCAGATCAGTGTCCTGTCACGGATCAGCCGTACGCGGATGGGGCCGGTGGCGTAGCGGATGGAGTTGGTGACCAGTTCGCTCAGGATCAGCTCGGTCGTGAACGCCTCCTCGACGAGGTTCCACTCGGCCAGCTTGCGGGACACGTCGGAGCGGACCCGGGCGACCGCCGAGGGGTCGGAGGGCACGTCCCACTCGGCCACGTCCTCGGCGGCGAGGAGTCGGGTGCGGCCGACGAGCAGCGCGATGTCGTCACGGGCCCTGCCGGGCACCAGGACGCGGAGGACGGCCTCGCAGGTCTCCTCCGGTGTCCGGTCGGGATGTCCGGACAGGGTGTCGCGCAGCCGTTCCAGGCCCTCGTCGATGTCGCGTCGCCGGTCCTCGACCAGCCCGTCCGTGTAGAGCACCAGCCGGCTGTCCTGCGGAAGCTGTACGTCGAGGGTCTCGAAGGGCATGCCGCCGAGCCCCAGGGGCGGGCCGCCCGGTACATCCGCGAAGACCGCGTCGCCGTCGGGGCCGACGATCACCGGCTGGAGGTGACCGGCCCGCGCCATGGTGCAGCGGCCGGACGCGGGGTCGTAGATGGCGTACAGACAGGTGGCACCGGTGACGCCTCCTCCCTCGAAGCCCTCGGCGGACTCGTCCAGGTCGATGCGGGCCACCAGCTCGTCCAGGTGCCACAGCAGTTCGTCGGGCGGCAGGTCCAGGGTGGAGAAGTTGTGGACCGCCGTGCGCAGGCGCCCCATGGTCGCGGCGGCGTGGAGCCCGTGCCCCACCACGTCACCGACCACGAGCGCGACCCGGGCGCCGG
The DNA here is from genome assembly GCF_001700505.1 of Streptomyces mutomycini. Taxonomy (GTDB): domain Bacteria; phylum Actinomycetota; class Actinomycetes; order Streptomycetales; family Streptomycetaceae; genus Streptomyces; species Streptomyces mutomycini. The sequence goes on along the minus strand of NZ_MAPV01000243.1, from coordinate 6,150 downwards.
GCAGCGGGATGATGTCGAACCAGTCGCCGCCGACACCGCCCAGTCCGCCGAGCCCGGCCTGCGCGGGGAGATACCGGTAGGCGGCGTCGATGGCGCTCTGGTCGGGGAGTCCCTGCGGCAGCAGGCTGCGCTGCAGGGTGACAGCCACGTTGTGCTCGCGCGAGTATCGGCGCGCGTTGTCGATGCTGACCGCGGCGCGGGCGACGAGCTCCTCCGCGACGGACAGGTCCTCGTCCTCGAAGGGCTCCGGCCTCTGGGCCCGCCAGAACATGGTCACGCCGAGGATCACGCCCCTGGCTCGCATCGGGACGGCGATCAGCGAGTGGAATCCGCACTCCATGATGCGCTCGGCACGCTCCGGGTCCGGCGGTCGCCAGCCGGGACGCCGGGTCAGGTCGGTGTAGAGGAGGGCCTCGCTCCTGAGCAGGCCGGCACCGATGTCCGTTTCCGGCGCGAAGCGGATCACCGAACCCAGCGGGTGGAGCCCCGTGTCGTCACGGGCGCCGCTGAAGGCGGAGCGGCGCAGACCGTCGGTGGTGGCTCGGGCGAGCGTGGGTTCCTCGCCGCGCAGTACGCCCTCGGCCAGATCCACGGTGGCGTAGTCGGCGAACCTGGCCGTTGCGAAGTCCGCCAGCTCCTCGCACGTCCGTACGACGTCCAGTGCGGTGCCGACCTCCGTGCCCGCGTCGTAGAGGAGCTTCAGCCTGCCGCGTGCCGTGGCCGCCTTGCCCGTGAGGGCCTGCAGCTCCGTGGTGTCGCGCAGGGTCGTCACGCTGCCGGGCGGTCCGCCGTTGCGGTCGGTGGCCCGCTGGCTGACCGCCAGCAGTCGCGTGCCCACGGAGTGCACCTCGTCGGTCGCGGTGCGTCCCGAGACCAGCAGTCCGGTCATCACGGGGTCGAGGCCGAGTTCGGCCACGGGTCTGCCCTCGACGTCCGGGGGGAGGCCGAGGAGCCTTCGCGCCTCGTCGTTGGCCAGCAGAAGCCTTCTGTCGCCGCCGACGATGACCACGCCTTCCCGTACGGCGTGCAGAACGGCGTCGTGGTGCTCGTACATCCGGGTCATCTCGGTCGGGCCGAGACCACGGGTCTGGCGTCTCAGCCGCCGGGTGACGAGTGCGGTTCCGCCCATGGTGAGCAACAGAATTCCCGCGGCCGAGCCGAACAGGAGCGGGAACTGGTCCTCGACGACCCCGCTGACTTTGCTGATGGTGATTCCGGCGGACACCAGGCCCACGACCTGACCGTTGGCGCCGCGGACGGGCACCACGGCCTGGACGAGGGGGCCGATGGTGCCGTCGATCCTCTCGGTGACGACCCGCCCGTCGAGCGCGGGGCCCACGTCGCCGACGAACTTCTTCCCGATCCTGTCGGGCAGCGGATGGGTGTAGCGCACGGCATCGAGGTTCAAGACGACGACGAAGTCGACCCCGGAGCCCTTCCGCGCGGCCTCGGCCTTCGGCTGGAGTACCGCGGTGGGGTCGGGGCTCCGGAGCGCCGCTTCCATGCCGGGGGCGTTCGCGAAGGTCTCTGCCACGGCGACCGAGCGATTGCGCGCTTCGCGTTCGCTGCCGGCCCGGGACTGCAGCACGAGCGCGGTCACAGATGCAGCGACGAGCAACACCACGATCGCCACCTGCAGGAGAAAGACCTGACCAGCGAGGGTTCTCATTCGGAGAAACGAACGCGGGCGGCCGTAGCGTCCGGCCATGCTCCCCTTTCTACACGGCTTCCCGCTTCCTCGCTGCCCCGCCGTCCTCGCGGGCCAGCCGGTGCGGCCACCAGACACGCGGCCCGATGTCGAGGAAGAGGGAGGTGACCAGCACGGACCGCACGACGAAGGTGTCCAGTAGTACGCCCAGTGCGACCGCGAAGCCGATCTCCGCGAAGGCCACCACCGGCAGGGTGCCGAGCACCGCGAAGGTCCCCGCCAGCACCAGGCCGGCCGAGGTGATGACCGCCCCGGTCGCGGCGAGACCGGTGACCACGCCCGCGCGGGTGCCCTGGTGGAGGGCCTCCTCGCGGATCCGGGTGGTCAGGAAGATGTTGTAGTCGATACCGAGGGCGACCAGGAACACGAAGACGAAGAGCGGGAAGTCCGTCGTTTCACCGGCGTAGTCGAGGACGTGGCGGAAGACCAGGGCGCTGACACCCAGCGCGGCGGTGAACGACAGCACCACGGTCGCGACGAGCAGCAGGGGCGCCAGCAGGGAGCGCAGGACGAGGGCGAGGATGACCAGCACGACGAGCAGCACGAGCGGGATGATCAGCACGTTGTCGTGCCGGGTGGCGGCGTCCATGTCGAGTGCCGCCGCCGTGTCCCCGCCCACCTGCGCGTCGGCTCCCGGAATCCCGTGGACGGCGTCGCGGACCCGCTCCACGGTGCGGTCGGCCTGCTCGCTGTCCGCGGCGTCCGTCAGGGTCGCCTCGAAGATCGCCCGGCCCTCGTGCACAGGGCGGGCGCCGGGTGGCACGACCAGAGATCCCGGCACCACTCCGCGGGTTCCCTGGACCGCGGCGCGCACCTGTGCGCTCCGGTCCGCCGCCGCGATGACGACGAGGGGACTGCCGCTCCCGGCCGGGAAGTACCGGTTCTGGACCTCCTGGCCCGCGATGGAGTCCGGCTTGTCGGGGAAGGAGTCGGCGTTGCTGAGCCCTGCCGCGCGCAGCTGGACGAGCCCCAGTGACAGCGCGGCGAGCACCAGTGCGGTGGCCACCCAGATCCTGCGCGGGTGAAGGGCGAGCCGCCGTCCGGTCCGCGCCCAGAATCCGCGCTCGGTGGGCTCGGGGGTGCCGAGGTGCGGGACGGCCGGCCAGAAGACCCAGCGGTCGAAGATCACCAGGAGGGCCGGGAGGAGCGAGAGCATGGCGATCAGGGCGATCGCCACTCCGATCGCCGCGACCGGCCCGAGGCCACGGGTCGAGTTCATCTCGGCTGCCAGCAGGACGAGCATGCTCAGCACCACGGTGCCGCTGCTGGCCACCACGGCCGGCCCGGCTCGGTGCAGTGCCCGGGCCATGGCCTCGTGCCGGTCCTCGTGGCGTCGCAGCTCCTCGCGGTAGCGGGCGACGAGGAGCAGGGCGTAGTCCGTTCCGGCGCCGAAGACCAGCACGGTCAGGATGCCGGCGCTCTGTCCGTTCACGGTGAGGCCCGCGTGCGCCGCGAGCAGGTAGATGAGGGCCTGCGCGGCAAGGAGGGCGGCGACGACCGAGACGACGGGCAGCACGAGCAGCGTCGGACTGCGGTAGGTGATCAGCAGCATGACGACCACCACGGCGAGCGCGGCGAGGAGCAGGGTCGAGTCGATGCCCGAGAAGGCGTCCGCGGAGTCGGCCGCGACTCCTCCCGGCCCGGAGATGTGGACCGTCAGGCCTCCTTGACCGGTCCCCACGATGTCCCGTACGGAGTCGACGGCGGGGCCGATCCGCTCCCAGCCCTTCTCGTCCATGGTGATGGGGACGAAGATCTGGGCGGCGGAGGGAGCTGTCCTGCTGTCGTAGAGCGGGCCGCGTGTCTCCTCACCCCGTACGCCGTGGGCGCGCAGCGTCATGATCTGCCGCTTGTCCTCACCGATCCGGCCCCGGTCCGCCCCGGTGAGACCACCCTCGCGCGCGTAGACGACGACGGCGGTGATGATCTCGGGTCTGAAGCCCTTGGACTCCTCCCAGACCTGTGTGGATTCGGCGCTGCTCGGAAGCCAGGACGCGGCGTCGTTGTCCTGGGCTCCCATGAGTTTCCCGGCGAGCGGTGCGGCGACCACGAGGACGACCAGCCAGAACGCCACGATGAGCCACTTGGTGCGTCGTCCGCACATCAGCCGGGCCACTTCGCGCATGCCGCTCCCCCGCTTCGTCCTGTTCCGTGGCGGCGAGAGTAGAGGGACGCGGGTCCGGCCGGGTTCGCGACATGCCGTGGGCACCGTCCACGAGCCACGGTCGGACCACCGCCGGACGTGGACACGGCCCGACGGCCCGTACGGATGCCGTGCCTTCCGTACGCGCCGTCAGGTGTGGCGTGGCCGCTACTGGCCGGCGAGACCGGTGTGCGCGATACCGCGCACGATCTGCCGCTGGAAGAACGCGAAGACGATCAGGAGGGGCGTTCCGGCGATCACGAGCGAGGCCATGATCTGGGCGTACCGCACCCCGAAGGTCGACTGGACGCTGACGAGGCCGACGGGCAGGGTCATGCCGCCCGGGTCGGTGGTCACGAGGAACGGCCACAGGAAGTTGTTCCAGGTGGAGATGAAGGTGAAGATCGCCACGGCCGCCAGCACGGGACGGGACAGCGGTATGACGATCGTCCAGAACACCCGCCAGCGGCCGGCGCCGTCGACGAAGGCCGCCTCCTCCAGTTCCCTCGGTACGCCTTCGAAGAACTTGACCAGGATGAACACCATGGCGGGTACGGCGACCTGGGGCAGGATCACACCCCAGTAGGTGTCGACGAGGCCCAGCTGGACCATCTCGCGGAACAGGGGTGCGATGAGCACCTGCGGCGGCACCATGATTCCGGCGAGCACCAGCCCGTAGAGCAGCCGACGGCCCCGGAAGTCGGTGCGGGTGAATCCGTAGGCGGCCATCGCGCAGGTCACGACGGTCAGCAGGGTGGTCATGACGGAGATGTACGCCGAGTTCATGAGCCAGACCATCAGGTCGCCCGACTCCCAGACCTTGCTGTAGGCGTCGAGGGTGACGCGCGAGCCGATCCAGGAGAGCGGTGTCCTCGTGGTGTCGCCCTCCGGTTTGAGGGAGGTGGCTACGGCCCAGGCCAGCGGGAGCAGCCATGCCGCGGTGAGGAGCAGGGCGACGACGAGCAGGACGATCCTGCCCCGCGTCCAGCGGGGGCGGCGGCCTCCGGCGTCGGCGGGCCGTTCGGACCGTGGGGCGGGGCGGGTGGTGACGGTGGCGGAACCGCTCACTTCGCGGCCTCCTCAGCTCGGCGCCGGGACAGCAGCGGCTGCACCAGGGAGACGGTCAGGATCAGGGCGAAGAAGATGTACGAGACGGCCGAGGCGTAGCCGATGCGGTAGCCGGTGAAGCCCTGCTGGTAGACGTACTGGAGGATCGGCCGGGTGGACTCGTCGGGGCCGCCGCCGGTCATGATGTAGACCTGATCGAAGATCTTCAGCGAGGCCAGCACCTGGAGGACCACGACCAGGCCGGTGGTGCGGCGGAGCATCGGCAGCGTGATGTGCAGGAGCCGCTTCCCGGCGCCCGCCCCGTCCAGTTCGGCGGCTTCGTACAGGTGCGCCGGAATGGCCTGCAGTGCCGCGAGGTACAGCAGGAAGTTGAAGCCGACGGTCCACCAGACGGTGGTCGCCACGATGCTGAGCATGGCGTACCGCTCGTCGGTCAGCCATCCGATCTCCGGCGTCAGCCCCACGGCGGCGAGCATCTGGTCGGCGAGACCGAAGCCGGACGGCAGGATCATGTTCAGGAACAGCAGGCAGACGACACCGGAGGGCAGCAGGAACGGCGCGAACCAGCTGAGCCGCCAGAGCCACTGCACGACCCGCAGCTCGTGGGCCAGCAGCGCCAGGACGATGCCGACGACGACGAGGGGGACGGTGGACAGGACCGTGAACCAGACGGTGTTCCACAGCGAGGACCAGACGTCGGGGTCGCGCACCGCCTCGGCGTAGTTGTCGAGGCCGACGAACTCGCCTCCGGCGCCGGTGATGTTCTCGCTGGTGAGGCTCATGCCCAGGCCGGATATCAGCGGCCAGATCAGGAACATGACGTACACGAGGAGGAAGGGTGCGACGAACACCAGGCCGTGTTCCGTCCACTTCCTGCGCACGCCGCGGGCCGGACGCCCGGCCGGTCCCCCGGAGGGCTTCGCGACGGGTGCCGGCGCCGCCGCGGTCGTGGAGGTCATGACGTGGCTCCCGGGAGGGGGTTGCGGGTGTCGAGGAGGGTCCGCAGCCGGGCCTTGGCCTCGGTCAGGGCGTTGCGCGGACTGCGGGAGCCGGTGAGGACCCCGGAGAACACGGCACCGAGCTCGATCCACAGCCGGGAGGCGGAACCGGCGAACCACGCGGGCTCGTCCAGCGCCACGTCGTCGATCACCGTGCGGTACTCGGACTGCGGCTTCAGGGCAAGGTAGGCCGGGTCGTCGAGCACCGGCAGGTAGGCGGGCACGTGCCCGCC
>NZ_MAPV01000242.1 GCF_001700505.1 Streptomyces mutomycini | reverse complement strand
CGGTGCGGGGGCCACATTCGTGCAGGCGGTGTCCGGGTCAGTGGACGTTGCCCATGAGCGTCTTGACCTTGCCGCGGTACATGAAGATCGCGACACCCGCGGCGACCGCGAGGGCGGCCTGGAGTGCCACGACCCCGGTGCCGTTGAGCTCGACACCCGCGAGGGAGAGCAGGCCCGTGGTGCAGTCACCGGCGGTCACGGCCAGGAACCAGACACCCATCATCTGGCTGGCGTACTTCGCCGGGGCCATCTTCGTGGTGACCGACAGGCCGACCGGGGACAGCGTCAGCTCGCCGACGGTCTGCACGAAGTAGATCGCGACCAGCCACATCGCGGCGGCCTTGTGGCCGTCGCCCGCGATGGTCAGCGGCGCCAGGAAGAGGAAGAACGACGCGCCGACCAGCACCAGACCGGAGCTGAACTTCACGACCGTGCTCGGCTCCTTGCCCCGCCGGTTCAGCGCCAGCCAGAAGGCGGCGAAGACCGGGGCCAGCGCCATGATCAGGACCGGGTTGACCGACTGGTACCAGGAGACCGGGAAGTCCCAGCCGAGGACCGAGTTCTCCGCGGAGGAGTCGGCGAAGATCGCCAGGGTCGAACCGCCCTGGTCGTAGATCATCCAGAAGATGGCGGCGGCCACGAAGAACCAGATGTAGCCGGACATCTTCTTCTGCTCGGTCTCGCTGAGCTCCTTGTCGCGCTTGATGCGCGTCAGGACCATGACCGGGATGACCAGGCCGGCGATCGTGATCGGGACCAGCAGCCAGTTCAGCGTGTAGACACCGGTGACGACGGTGCCGATGTAGAAGACGGCCGCGATGCCCAGCCAGATCATCGACTTGCGCAGGGTGGACGCGCGCTCGTCCGCGGAGAGCGGCTTCGGCACGACGAGGCTGCGCTGGTCCAGGTGGCGGGTGCCGAGCAGGAACTGGATGACGCCCAGGCCCATGCCGAGCGCGGCCAGGGCGAAGCCCAGGTGCCAGTTCACGTTCTCACCGACGGTGCCGATGATCAGCGGGGCGGCGAAGGCACCCATGTTGATGCCCATGTAGAAGATCGTGAAGCCACCGTCGCGGCGCGGGTCGTCCGGGCCGTCGTAGAGGTGGCCGACCATCGTCGAGATGTTCGACTTCAGCAGACCGGAGCCGATGGCGACCAGCCCGAGCCCGGCGAAGAAGGTGCCTTCGGCGGGCAGTGCCAGCGTCAGGTGGCCGAGCATGATCACGCCGCCTGCGATGGCTACGGTCTTGCGGGGCCCCCAGACACGGTCGCCGAACCAGCCGCCGGGCATGGCGAGCAGGTACACCAGCGACAGGTAGACCGAGTAGATCGCCGTGGCCGTGGCGGGGTTCATGTGAAGCCCGTTGGGAGCGATCAGGTAGAGCGGGAGAAGGGCACGCATGCCGTAGTAGCTGAAGCGCTCCCACATCTCCGTCATGAAGAGAGTGGCCAGGCCGCGGGGGTGGCCGAAGAAGGTCTTCTCCGCACCAGGAGTACTGGCCGAGTCCTTCGTCAGGCTGGACGCCATGGTCGATCCTTGCTGGTCGGGACGCGCCGCCTCGTGAGCCGTACGCGCCCGGTGGGGGGTGGCCGGCACCGGGCGGACGCGCCCCACCCCTGACGCCTCGAGGGGATCCGATCCGGCCGCCCGCTCCGCAGGGAGTTCGGGGGCGGGGTCGTGGGACAGACCGCTCCGGGATCCACGCCCGGCGCGCGTCCTCGCGCCCCGGGCCCGGCCCACAGGTCATTCACTGATCGGGGCCGGCGGGAACCGGCCCGTACACAAAAGAGACCCTTGGCGCGAAAAGCTGCCCAAAGGTCCTTCGGTGGTGCAACAGGCGTCGAGCAACCATACGACACGACACGCGGGGATATGGAAGGACTTGAGACATGGATCACAGGTGTACGTGGAACCACATTCGCATATTCGAAGGAGGATGACCGATTCGTGGCCCTGACCCGCAGGGCCTGACCAGTGCTTCACCCCGTCAGGCCCGCGCGGACTACCATCACTGCATGACCCGTGTACTGCTCGCCGAGGACGACGCTTCCATCTCGGAGCCACTGGCCCGCGCCCTGCGTCGTGAGGGTTACGAGGTCGAGGTCCGCGAGGACGGCCCGACCGCGCTCGACGCCGGGCTCCAGGGGGGCGTCGACCTGGTCGTCCTCGACCTGGGGCTGCCCGGGATGGACGGTCTCGAGGTCGCCAGGCGGCTGCGGGCCGACGGTCACGCGGTGCCGATCCTGGTGCTGACCGCCCGGGCCGACGAGGTCGACACCGTGGTCGGCCTCGACGCCGGGGCCGACGACTACGTCACCAAGCCCTTCCGTCTCGCCGAGCTCCTCGCCCGGGTCAGGGCCCTGCTGCGCCGCGGCGCCACCGAGCCCGCGCCGCAGCCCGCCACGCACGGCGTCCGGATCGACGTCGAGTCCCACCGGGCGTGGATGGGGGACGAGGAACTCCAGCTCACCGCCAAGGAGTTCGACCTGCTGCGGGTCCTCGTGCGGGACGCCGGCCGGGTCGTCACCCGCGACCAGCTGATGCGTGAGGTCTGGGACACCACCTGGTGGTCCTCCACCAAGACCCTCGACATGCACATCTCCTGGCTCCGCAAGAAGCTCGGCGACGACGCGGCCAATCCGCGCTACATCGCCACAGTCCGGGGCGTCGGCTTCCGGTTCGAGAAGAGCTGACGTACAGAACACTCATGCGCCGCCGACTGATCAACTCCACGCTCGCCGTGGTGCTCGTCGTGATCGCCGTCTTCGGCGTCTCCCTCGTCATCGTCGAGACCCGCACCATCAGCAACAGCGCCCAGGAAAGCGTCGACTCCGAGGCCTTCCGGCTGATCAGCGTCGTCGAGAGCAGACTGCTCGGCGCCGAACGGATCACCCCCCAGGTCCTCGCCGAGCAGGTGGACCCCAGCCGCTACGCCCGTGTGGAGATCCCCGGGCGGGCGCCCATCGAGGTCGGCGAGCGTCCCACGGACAGCGACGTCACCCGCAGTACCGAGACGGGGGAGCAGGGTGAGAAGGTCACCGTCGAGGAGTCCCGCTCGGCCGTGACCCGTGAGGTCGGCCGGACCCTGCTGATCATCGGCGCGGTGGCGCTGCTCGCCATCATCTCCGCCGTACTCCTCGCCGTACGCCAGGCCGACCGGCTGACGTCCCCGCTCACCGACCTCGCCGAGACCGCCGAACGCCTCGGATCGGGCGACCCGCGTCCGCGGCACAAGCGGTACGGGGTGACGGAGCTGGACCGGGTCGCCGACGTCCTGGACGCCTCCGCCGAGCGGATCGCCCGGATGCTGACCGCGGAGCGGCGCCTCGCCGCGGACGCCTCGCACCAGCTCCGCACGCCCCTCACCGCCCTCTCCATGCGGATCGAGGAGATCTCCGTCACCGACGATCCGGAGACGGTGAAGGAGGAGGCGAACATCGCGCTCACCCAGGTCGAGCGGCTCACGGACGTGGTGCAGCGGCTGCTGACCAATGCCCGTGATCCGCGCACCGGCTCCGCCGTCGTCTTCGACCTCGACGAGATCGTCAAGCAGCAGATCGAGGAGTGGCGCCCCGCCTACCGCAGCGCGGGCCGCGCCGTCGTCTGCTCCGGCAAGCACGGGCTGGAGGCCGTCGGAACCCCCGGTGCCGTCGCCCAGGTGCTCGCCGCGCTGATCGAGAACTCACTGATGCACGGTGGCGGCACGGTCGCGCTGCGTACCCGCGTCACCGGCAACCAGGTCGTCGTCGAGGTCACGGACGAGGGCCCCGGTGTTCCCGCCGACCTCGGGGCGCGCATCTTCGAGCGCACCATCAGTGGCCGCAACTCCACCGGCATCGGCCTCGCCGTGGCCAGGGACCTCGCCGAGGCCGACGGCGGCCGGCTCGAACTGCTCCAGCAGCAGCCGCCGGTCTTCGCCCTCTTCCTCAGCCGGGTCGCGCCGAACCGCAAGGATTCCGTACGTCCGGTGCGCTGAGCGCCGAGGGGATCCGTACGTCCGGTGCGCCGAACCGCAACGAAGCCGTACGCCGGATGCGCCGGCGTCAGCGGGGCACGGGGCCGGGCGCTACCTCGTCGGAGGGCCGCCGCTGCTCCAGAAACCGTTCCGCGCTGAGCACGGCCTCCTTGGCCGGCAGCGCCCTGAACACCCAGGTGCGGTAGGACCAGAAGCGGAACAGGGTGGCGATCCCGATGCCGACGATCTTGAATACGTTGCTCTGGACCGGGCTGTCCCACCCGAAGCCGTACGTCGCCACATAGAGGACGCCCGTCTCGATCACCGCGCCGACGGCGCTGAACAGCAGGAACAGCATCAGTTCCCGCGTCCGGCCGGTCTTGTCGCGCTCCCTGTAGGTCCAGTAGCGGAAGCCGACGTAGTTGAAGAGGATGGCGACGACCGTCCCCATCAGCCCGGCCCGCACCACCGGGATCTCCGTGGTGCGCCAGATCAGGTTGGAGACGGCGATGTTGACCACCAGCCCGAGCGCTCCGACCGCGCCGAACTTGGCGACCTCCCGGGCCAGCAGCTCAAGCCGGGTCCGCAGTGCGCCCCGTTCGCTCATGGTGATCGCTCAGCCCCGTCCGGTCGGTTTCGTCAACCCGGCCATGCTAACCAGCCCTCCCGTGCGATGCCTGTGTCACCGAGTGCCGCATGACGGGGCTTCGTTCCCGGAGCGGTCGGAGCGGTCGGAGCGGTCGGAGCGGTCGGAGCGGCCGGAGCGGCGGGAGCGGTCGGAGCGGCCGGCGTGGCGGGGCCCGGCGGGACAGGGTGAGGGGAGTTCCGCACGCCCGATACCCTGGACACGTGACGTTCCCTGTAGTCGGCATGGTCGGCGGCGGCCAGCTCGCCCGGATGACCCACGAGGCCGGCATCCCCCTCGGTCTGAAATTCAAGCTCCTCAGTGACACCCCCCAGGATTCGGCCGCCCAGGTGGCCGGCGAAGTCGTCGTCGGCGACTACCGCGACCTGGAGACACTGCGCGCCTTCGCACGCGGCTGCGACGTGATCACCTTCGATCACGAGCATGTGCCGACCGAGCACCTTCGGGCCCTGGAGGCGGACGGCATCCCCGTACGCCCCGGCCCCGACGCCCTCGTGCACGCCCAGGACAAGGGGGTGATGCGCGCCAGGCTCACGGAGATCGGTGCGCCCTGCCCCCGCCACCGCATCGTGGAGGACGCGGCCGACGCCGCGGCCTTCGCCGACGAGGTGGGGGGCTTCCCCGTCATCCTCAAGACGGTCCGCGGCGGCTACGACGGCAAGGGCGTCTGGGTGGTCCGCTCCGAGGCGGACGCCGCCGAGCCCTTCCGGGCCGGTGTCGCCGTCCTCGCCGAGGAGAAGGTCGACTTCACGCGGGAGCTGGCGGCCAACATCGTCCGTTCGCCGCACGGCCAGGCCGTCGCCTACCCGGTCGTCGAGTCCATCCAGGTCGACGGGGTCTGCGACACCGTCATCGCCCCGGCGCCCGGTCTGGACGAACGCCTCGCCGGCGAGGCCCAGCAGCTGGCCCTGCGGATCGCCGCCGAGCTCGGTGTCGTGGGCCACCTCGCGGTCGAGCTCTTCGAGACGCGGGATGGGCGCATCCTCGTCAACGAGCTCGCGATGCGCCCGCACAACTCCGGGCACTGGACCCAGGACGGTGCGGTCACCTCGCAGTTCGCCAACCACGTGCGGGCCGTCCTCGACCTGCCGCTCGGCGACCCCCGCCCGCGCGCAACCTGGACGGTCATGTCCAACGTCCTCGGCGGCGACTACCCGGACATGTACCAGGCGTACCTGCACTGCATGGCACGCGACCCGCAGCTCAAGATCCACATGTACGGCAAGGACGTGAAGCCCGGCCGCAAGGTGGGCCACGTCAACACCTACGGCGACGACCTGGCGGACGTGCGGGAGCGCGCCCGGCACGCGGCCGACTACCTGCGAGGAACGATCACCGAATGACCGCATCAGGCTCCGCCCCCGTCGTCGGCATCGTCATGGGATCGGACTCCGACTGGCCCGTGATGGAAGCGGCCGCGAAGGCCCTCGGCGAGTTCGAGATCCGCTACGAGGTCGACGTCGTCTCCGCCCACCGCATGCCGCACGAGATGATCGCGTACGGCGAGTCGGCGGCGGACCGCGGTCTCAAGGCGATCATCGCGGGTGCGGGCGGGGCCGCCCACCTGCCCGGCATGCTCGCCTCCGTCACCCCGCTCCCCGTGATCGGCGTCCCCGTGCCGCTGAAGTACCTCGACGGCATGGACAGCCTGCTCTCCATCGTCCAGATGCCGGCCGGGGTCCCCGTCGCCACGGTCTCCGTCGGCGGCGCCCGCAACGCCGGTCTGCTCGCCGCCCGTATCCTCGCCGCCCACGACGCGGAGCTCCTCACGCGGATGAAGGACTTCCAGCAGGAGCTCAAGGAGCAGGCGACGGAGAAGGGCAAGCGGCTGCGCGCGAAGGCCCAGGGCGCGGACTCCTTCGGCTTCGGGAAGTAGGCGCCCCGTGACCAGTCCTCAGGACCTCGACCGGGCCCGCCTCCTCCTCGCCGCCCACCCCGTCGTCGACGGCCACAACGACCTCCCCTGGGCCCTGCGCGAGCAGGTCGGCTACGACCTCGACGCCCGCGACATCTCCCGGGACCAGACCGGCATCCTGCACACCGACATCCCGCGGCTGCGGGCCGGCGGCGTCGGCGCGCAGTTCTGGTCCGTCTACGTGTCCAACCGGCTGACCGGCGACGACGCGGTCAGCGCCACGCTGGAACAGATCGACGTGGTCGGCGAGATGCTGGCCCGCTACCCGGAAGACCTGCGGCGCGCCCTGACCGCGGACGACATGGAGAAGGCCCGCGCCGAAGGCCGTATCGCCTCCCTGATGGGCGCCGAGGGCGGCCACTCGATCAACAACTCCCTGGCCACCCTGCGCGCGCTGCACACCCTCGGCGTCCGCTACATGACGCTCACGCACAACGACAACACCGACTGGGCGGACTCGGCGACCGATTCCCCGCGCGCCGGCGGCCTGACGGAGTTCGGCCGTGAGGTCGTGCGCGAGATGAACCGCGTCGGGATGCTGGTCGACCTCTCCCATGTGGCGGCCACCACGATGCGTGACGCGCTCGCCACCTCAGTCGCGCCGGTGATCTTCTCGCACTCGTCCTCCCGGGCGGTCTGCGACCACCCGCGCAACATCCCCGACGACGTGCTGCGGATGCTCGCAGCCAACGGCGGCGTGGCCATGGCGACCTTCGTGCCGAAGTTCGTCCTCCCGGCGGCCGTCGAGTGGACGCTCGCCGCCGACCGCAACATGCGGGAGCACGGCCTGCACCACCTGGACACCACCCCGGCCGCCATGCGGATCCACGCGGACTTCGAGGCGCTCAACCCGCGCCCGATGGCCACCGTGGCGACGATCGCCGACCACCTCGACCACATGCGCGAGATCGCCGGGATCGACCACATCGGCATCGGCGGCGACTACGACGGCACGGCGTTCCTCCCGCTGGGGCTGGAGGACGTGTCGGGCTACCCGTACCTGATCGCGGAGCTGCTCACGCGCGGCTGGTCGGAGACCGACGTGGCCAAGCTGACCTGGCAGAACGCCGTACGGGTCCTGCGCGACGCGGAAGCGGTGTCCCGTGATCTGAGCACCCGGGTCGGTCCGTCCCACGCGACGATCGGCGAGCTGGACGGCCCGCTGCGCTGACCTTCCGCGTACCGGACCGGGCGGCGGGGCCGGCGGGGCTGACACAGCCCTGCCGGCCCCGCCGCTTTCGTGCGCTCCCGCACTAGCCGACGTAACACAGGCAGAACGGGTGCCCCGCGGGGTCGGCGTACACGCGCCAGGTGCGTGACGGGTCGCCCGACTCCAGGAGCGTCGCCCCCAGTGACAGCACCTTCCGCTCCGCCGCTTCAAGGTCCTCCACCTCCAGGTCGAGATGGAACTGCTGCGGGGCCTCGGGCCGCGGCCACCGCGGCGGTACGTGACCGGGCGCGGCCTGGAAGGCCAGTGCCGCGCCGTCGTCGGTCTTCAGATCGACCCAGCCCTCGCCGTCGTCCTCGGCCCTGCCGCCGAGTACCTGGGCGTAGAAACCGGCCAGGGCGACGGGGTCGGGGCAGTCCAGGACGACGGAGCCCAGCTTGGCGACGGTCATGACGTCTCCTCCTCGGATCGGAACCGCGACGGGGCCCGGCGGACAGCCACCACCCCGCAGTTACCTCTTGGTCCGCTCAACCGGTAACCGTTACTGCATACTCCCGCAAAGGCGGTAACCTCGCAACATGAATGCGCGCGACCATGAATGACAGAGCGGCTGCCCCGGGCGGACTCGCCCTGATCGAGAGCCTGGTCAACACGCTGGACGTGGAGACCGGCGCGGACACACTCGGCACGGAGGCAGGGCGCGCGGCCTTCGGCCTGGCCGAGGCGGACGTGCCGGACGCGCGTGTCCTGCGCGAGGCGCTGCGCGCGGTCTGCCTCACCCACGCCGGGCACCGCCCGCCGGAGGGCTCACCGGCACCCCCGCTCGACCGGCTCCTCGCCGCCGCGCCGCTCCGGGTCACCGTGGACGCCGCCGGCAACGCCGCGCTGCTGCCTGTCGCCGAGCCGCCCGGGCTGACGGCCCGGGTCGCCGCGGCCGTCGCGGAGGCCGCGGCGGACGGCACCTGGGCACGGCTCAAGGCGTGCGAGGCCGAGGACTGCCGCTGGGCGTACTACGACCGCAGCCCCGCGGGGCGCCGCCGCTGGTGCTCCATGTCGGTGTGCGGAGCCCGCGCCAAGATGCGTACGTACCGCGCCAGGCGGGACGCGGATCCGGGCTGAGGCCGGATCCGCGTCCCGGACCGCGGCCGTTCGCGTCAGGCCTTCGGGCGGCCCATCGCCCGGTACGTCCAGCCGGCTTCGCGCCACACCGTGGGGTCGAGCGCGTTGCGCCCGTCCAGGATGATCCGCTTCGCCGCGACCTCACCCAGCGAAGCCACGTCCAGCTCCCGGAATTCCCGCCACTCCGTCAGGTGCAGCACCACGTCCGCGCCGCGCACCGCTTCCAGAGCCGTGTCCGCGTAACCGAGCGTCGGGAAGAGGCGCCGTGCGTTGTCCATGCCCTTCGGGTCGAAGACGGTGACCTGGCCGCCCTGGAGGTGGATCTGGCCGGCGACGTTCAGAGCCGGCGAGTCGCGTACGTCGTCGGAGTCCGGCTTGAAGGTGGCGCCCAGCACCGCGACGCGCGTGCCCAGGAACGACCCTCCGCCCACCGCCTCGCGGGCCAGCTCCACCATGTGGCCGCGGCGGCGCATGTTGATGGAGTCGACCTCGCGCAGGAAGGTCAGCGCCTGATCGGCGCCGAGCTCACCGGCGCGTGCCATGAAGGCCCGGATGTCCTTGGGGAGACAGCCCCCGCCGAAGCCGATCCCGGCCCGCAGGAACTTCTTCCCGATGCGCTCGTCGTGGCCGATCGCCTCCGCGAGCTTCACGACGTCGCCGTCGGCGGCCTCGCAGACCTCGGCCATGGCGTTGATGAAGGAGATCTTGGTCGCGAGGAAGGAGTTGGCGGAGGTCTTCACCAGCTCGGCGGTGGGGAAGTCCGTCACGACGAAGGGCGAACCCTCGGCGATCGGGCCCGCGTACACCTCGCGCAGGAGCTTCTCGGCACGCTCGCTCTCCACGCCCACGACGACCCGGTCCGGGTGGAGCGTGTCCTTCACCGCGAAGCCCTCGCGCAGGAATTCGGGGTTCCAGGCCAGCTCGGCGTCCGCGCCCACCGGTGCCAGCTCGGCCAGCCGCGCCGCCAGCCGGGCGGCGGAGCCCACCGGCACGGTGGACTTGCCCACGACCAGGGCGGGGCGGGTCAGCTGCGGGGCCAGCGACGCGAAGGCGCTGTCCACGTAGCTCATGTCGCAGGCGTACTCGCCGTGCTTCTGGGGGGTGTTCACGCAGACGAAGTGCACATCGCCGAACGCGCCGATCTCCTCCCAGGAGGTCGTGAACCGCAGCCGCCCCGTGGACCCCTCGATGCCCGCGACGTGCTTCTGCAGGATCTCCTCGAGCCCCGGCTCGTACATGGGCACCCGGCCGGCCGAGAGCATCTCGACCTTCTCGGGCACGACGTCGAGCCCGAGGACTTCGAAGCCGAGCTCCGCCATGGCCGCGGCATGGGTGGCGCCGAGGTAGCCGGTACCGATCACGGTGATCCTGAGGGCCATGGGTGCTCCTGAACGATGCGGACAGACGTGCGGACCGAGCATATCCGGGGCCTCGGGAGCACCCGTTCCGAGACGCCGTCCGCGGCTGTCGGCAAGCTCACGTGCCCCGCCCGTATGCCTTCGGCCGGCGGGGACACTAAAATTGGGTTACTTAACGGTAGTTAGCATCCTTGGGGAGTGAGCGTCTTGGCGGGTTCGACCGATTTCGACCTGTACCGTCCGGCCGAGGAGCACGACATGCTCCGCGAGACGATCCGTTCGCTCGCCGAGGCGAAGATCGCCCCGCACGCCGCCGCGGTGGACGAGGAGGCCCGCTTCCCGCAGGAGGCGCTGGACGCCCTGGTCGCCTCGGACCTGCACGCGGTCCACGTGCCGGAGGAGTACGGAGGCGCGGGCGCCGACGCGCTCGCCACGGTCATCGTGATCGAGGAGGTGGCCCGCGCCTGCGCGTCCTCCTCCCTCATCCCGGCCGTGAACAAGCTGGGCTCGCTCCCGGTGATCCTCTCCGGCTCCGAGGACCTCAAGAAGAAGTACCTGGGCCCGCTCGCCAAGGGCGACGCGATGTTCTCGTACGCCCTCTCCGAGCCGGACGCCGGCTCCGACGCGGCGGGCATGAAGACCAAGGCCGTCCGCGACGGCGACTTCTGGGTCCTCAACGGCGTCAAGCGCTGGATCACCAACGCGGGCGTCTCCGAGTACTACACGGTCATGGCCGTGACCGACCCGACGAAGCGCTCCAAGGGCATCTCGGCGTTCGTCGTCGAGAAGTCCGACCCGGGCGTCTCCTTCGGCGCCCCGGAGAAGAAGCTCGGCATCAAGGGCTCCCCGACGCGCGAGGTCTACCTCGACAACGTCCGCATCCCCGCCGACCGCATGATCGGCGAGGAGGGAACCGGCTTCGCCACCGCGATGAAGACCCTGGACCACACCCGCATCACCATCGCGGCCCAGGCCCTCGGCATCGCCCAGGGTGCCCTCGACTACGCCAAGGGCTACGTCCAGGAGCGCAAGCAGTTCGGCAAGCCGATCGGCGACTTCCAGGGCATACAGTTCATGCTCGCCGACATGGCGATGAAGCTGGAGGCCGCCCGCCAGCTCACCTACTCGGCGGCAGCCAAGTCCGAGCGCCTCGACGGCGACCTGACCTTCTTCGGAGCCGCGGCCAAGTGCTTCGCCTCCGACGTCGCGATGGAGGTCACCACGGACGCCGTCCAGCTGCTCGGCGGCTACGGCTACACGCGTGACTACCCGGTGGAGCGCATGATGCGCGACGCGAAGATCACGCAGATCTACGAGGGCACGAACCAGGTCCAGCGGATCGTCATGGCCCGCAACCTGCCGTAGGGCGACCTCTCGCGGCTGTCGCGGCCCCCGGCCTCAGGCCGGGGGCCGCACCCATGGGTACGCGGGGGTGCCGGGCGGCCTGGGGAGCCGCCGCGTCCAGGGGCATTCGCGGAGCGCACCGTACGCCGCTGATAGGGTCCGCTGAGGCTGACCGCAACGTGATGGAGTTGGTTCGTGAAGCTGCTCCCGCTGTTCCTCCGCAGGCCCATAGAGGCGGTGTACGAGCGCCGGCTGGCCTCCACCCTGGTGGGGCTGCCACGCCCGCAGCACGTCGGGGTCATGCTCGACGGCAACCGGCGCTGGGCCCGGCAGGCGGGCCATACGGACCTCCGGGAGGGGTACCGGGCCGGCGGCGCCAAGGCGACCGAGTTCCTGGACTGGTGCGCGGCCGCCGGAATCGAGCGCGTGACCCTCTTCATGCTGTCCGACGACAACCTCGGGCGCCCCGCCGAGCAGCTCGGTCCGCTGATCGAGATCATCAAGGAGACCGTCCAGGACATCACGGCCGCGGGCCGTCCCTGGGAGGTCCAGGTGATCGGATCGCTCGACCTGCTCCCCGGCGCCACCGCCGAGGTCCTCAAGGACGCCACCGCCGCGACGTCCGGGCGCGGTGGGCTCAAGGTGGACATCGCAGTCGGCTACGGCGGCCGGCGGGAGATCGTCGACGCGGTCAAGAGCGCGTTCGCGGCGCACATCGCGGCCGGCGGCGACCCCGCCGAGCTGGCCGAGCGGTTCGACATCGACGACATCTCCCGGCACCTGTACTCGCCGACCGCCGACCACACCGACTTCATCATCCGGACGTCCGGCGAGCAGCGGCTGTCGGGCTTCCTGCTCTGGCAGTCCGCCTACGCCGAGATGCACTGGGTGGACTGCTACTGGCCGGCGTTCCGCCGTGTGGACTTCCTTCGCGCGATCCGCTCGTACGCCGGCCGCCAGCGCCGGTTCGGGAAGTGACCGCCTGCTGAAGGGAGGAAGGGGGCACTGCCAGGTGACCCGCTGACCGCGAGCTCCGCCACTCTTGGAGCCTGGGAACGGGGTGCGGTCACGGGCGAGGATCACTCCTCGGTGAAGACGTCCTCGGCGGTGGTGGTGGTGACGGCGCGGCTGAACCACCGGTCCAGGAGGTGCAGGTCGTCGCAGCCGGCGATCTTCTCGCGGGCCTCGACGGGGACGGTGACGCCGCGCAGTTCGAGCAACCGCAGGATGTCCTCGGCCCGGCCTGCGGCCCGGCCTTCGTCCCGGATCTCCTCGGAGAGGGGCGAGGTGTAGAAGGAGAGGTCCACGGCCACCAGGTTCCTCCATTGTTGTGCGGCCGGACGGTTGCCCAGGCCTTGTGCGGTGAGTTCGATGAGCGGGTTCGCGATGCTTTCCGGCGTGTCCCGCAGGGTGGTCGACAGCGTTTTCAGTATGGCACCGATGTCCGGATCGTCGGCGTGTGTGATGAGGGCCAGCGTGGTGAACGCCGGGTCCTTGCGGGCCTCGGCCACGTCGGTGATGACGGGCATGTTGTGGGGCCCGGCGACTAGGGGGCGGAGGGTGAGCGCCGGCCACTGCGGTGCGCCCAGGGGGACGGGGCGGGCTGCCCACCGGGCGGTGCTGTGGTCCTGGCAGACGACGAGCAGGGTGGTGGGGAGCCGGTACTTCTCCAGGAGGTGGGCGAGGTAGTAGGCCCAGCTGGTCGGTTTGTCGGGGTCCTTTCTGCCCTGGGCTTCTACGGCGAGGAGGAAGGGCCCGTCGTTCTCGGTCTCGATGCGCAGGAGGGTGTCGACGCGCCGTTC